>NZ_CP032550.1:608156-912234 GCF_009735645.1 Microbacterium oryzae
GCAGCTGCACCGCCTCGAGCAGCTCGTCCACCCGATCGCGGGCGTCGTTCGCGTCGCGCGCCACGCGGTGCACGACGAGCGGCTCCGCGATGCACTGCGCGATCGTGAGCAGCGGATTGAAGCTCGACGCCGGGTCCTGGAAGACGAATCCGAGCTCGCGCCGCCGCGCGCGGAAGTCGCGCTCGCGCAGCCCGTTCATCTCCACGTCGAGCACCCGCAGCGACCCGCCGGTGACGGGCGCGAGGCCCGCGATGGCACGGCCGATGGTGGTCTTCCCCGACCCGCTCTCGCCGACGAGGCCGAGGACCTCACCGGGCCGGATCTCGAAGTCCACGCCGTTGACCGCGCGGAACGCCTTGCGTCCGAGCCGACCGGCGTACTCGATCTCGAGCCCCTGCGCGCGCACGAGCGGCTCGGCGTCGGTCGCTCCCGTGAACGCGCGATCGGCGATCTCCAGCCGCGGCACGGCGGCGAGCAGGCTCTGCGTGTACTCGTGTCGCGGTGACGAGAACAGCTCGCCGACGGGAGCGGACTCCACGAGCTCGCCGCGGTACATCACGGCGACCCGGTCGGCGAGGTCGGCGACCACGCCCATGTTGTGCGTGATGAGCACGATCGCCGTGCCGAACTCGTCGCGGCACCGGCGGAGGAGATCGAGGATCTCCGCCTGCACGGTGACGTCGAGCGCGGTCGTCGGCTCGTCGGCGATGATCACCGACGGGTCGAGCGCGAGCGCGTGCGCGATGACGATGCGCTGCTTCTGCCCGCCGGAGAACTGGTGCGGGTAGTCGTCGACGCGCTTCTCGGGGTCGGGGATGCCGACCCGGCGCAGGATGTCGATGGCGCGCTCGCGGGCATCCTTCCGCGACACGTCGCCGTGCGCCCGCAGGCCCTCGGCGATCTGCCATCCCACGGTGTAGACGGGGTTGAGCGCCGTGGACGGCTCCTGGAAGATCATCGCCGCCTCGGTCCCGCGCAGCTGCCGCAGCCGCGATCCCGACAGGCCGACGACGTCGGTGCCCGAGAGCACGACCGCTCCCGCGAGCCGCGCGGTCTCCGGCAGCAGGCCGAGGATGGTCCGAGCCGTGACGGTCTTGCCGCTGCCGGACTCGCCGACGATCGCCAGCACCTCCCCGGCGCGCACGTCGAGATCGATGCCGCGCACCGCGTCGACGTCGCCGCCGTCGGTGGCGAAGGTGACGCGCAGGTCGCGGATCTCGACCGCGAGATCTTCGGTGCTCACAGGGCTTCTCCCAGTTCCTCGCGGGCGGTGACGGTGGTCGCGGCGGTCGCATCGGCGGGGGTCTGCGCGGCGGCCCGACGGCGCGCACGCAGGCGCGGGTCGGCGAGGTCGTTCAGGCTCTCGCCGACGAGGGTGATGCCGAGCACGACGAGCACGATGGCGGCGCCGGGGAAGATCGACGTCCACCAGATGCCGCTCGTGACATCCGCGATCGACCGGTTGAGGTCGTAGCCCCACTCGGCCGCCGCCGTCGGCTCGATGCCGAACCCGAGGAAGCCGAGCCCCGCCAGGGTGAGGATGGCCTCGGAGCTGTTGAGCGTGAAGACGAGCGGCAGCGTGCGGGTGGCGTTGCGCAGCACGTGCCGGATCATGATCCGCCACGTGGAGGCGCCGAGGACCTTCGCCGACTCCACGTAGGCCTCCGCCTTGATCCGCACCGTCTCCGCGCGGATCACCCGGAAGTACTGCGGGATGAACACGACGGTGATCGAGATCGCCGCCGCGAACACGCCGCCGAACAGGCTCGACTGCCCGCCGGAGATGACGATCGCCGTGACGATGGCGAGCAGCAGCGTGGGGAAGGCGTAGATGGCGTCGCAGATGACGACGAGCACGCGGTCGAGCCAGCCGCCGAGGTAGCCGGAGACGACGCCGAGGAGGATCCCGACGAAGATCGACAGCACGACGGAGACGACGATGACCATGAGCGCGGTGCGGCTGCCCCAGATCACGCGCGAGAGCACGTCGAAGCCGCCGACGGTGGTGCCGAGCAGGTGCTCGCCGTTCGGCGCCTGCTGAGCCCCGAACGAGCCGTCGTCGTCGGCCAGCTGCGCGAACCCGTAGGGCGCGAGGAGCGGTGCGAACAGCGCGGTGAGCAGGAAGATCGCGCAGATGACGAGGCCGGCGGCGAGCATGCCGCGCTGCAGGCCGACGGACTGCCGGTACTGGTGGACGATCGGGAGGCGCGCCCAGAGCGAGGTGCGTGCCATGTCAGTACCTCACCCTCGGGTCGATGAGCGCCGCGATGATGTCGACGACGAAGTTCGTGAGCGCCACGATGACCGCCAGGAGCGCCACGATGCCCTGGACGGCGACGAAGTCGCGGGCCTTGAGGAACTCGGTGAGCTGGAAGCCCAGCCCCGGCCACTCGAAGGTCGTCTCGGTGAGCACGGCGCCGCCGAGCAGCAGTGCGATCTGCAGGCCGATGACGGTGATGATCGGGATGAGCGCCGGCTTGTACGCGTGCTTGCGGACGAGCCGGAACTCGCTCACACCGCGCGAGCGCGCGGCGTCGACGTACGGCATCGCGAGCGTGCCGATGACGTTCGTCCGCACGAGCCGGAGGAACACGCCGGCGGTGAGCAGACCGAGCGCGAGACCCGGGAGCACGGCGTGCGACAGCACATCGGTCAGGTACGCCGGGTTGCCGGTGCGGATGGCGTCGATCGTGTAGATGCCCGTCGCGCCGTCGAGCCGGCCGAGTGCGATCTCCACGCGGGGCGAGGCGCGACCCGAGCTCGGCAGCACGCCGAGCCAGACCGAGAACACGAGCTTCAGCACGAGGCCCGCGAAGAACACCGGCGTCGCGTAGCAGAGGATGGCGAAGACGCGCAGGACCGCGTCTCCCCAGCGGTCGCGGACGGCGGCGGCGAGCATGCCGAGCGGGATGCCGACGATGAACGCGACGATGAGGGCGTAGATCGCGAGCTCGAGCGTGGCCCCGCCGTAGCGCAGCAGCACGTCGACGACGGCCTGGTTGTCGAGCGTGCGGCCGAAGTCGAAGGTGGCGATCTGGCCCAGGTACTCGACGTACTGGACGAAGAGCGGGCGGTCGTAGCCGGCCGCCTCGATGCGCTCCTGGAGCTGCGCGGGCGGAAGCTGCCCGGCCAGGGCGGCGCTGATGGGGTCGCCGGTCGTCCGCATGAGCAGGAAGACGGTGGTGACCAGGATGAACACGGTCGGGAAGATGAGCAGGAACCGGACGAGCAGATAGCGCCACAGCGTGCTCCCGCCGCGGGCGCGGCGGGAGGTCACGGGAGTGGCGGGCTCGGCCGGGGCGATCAGGGTGTCAGCCACGGAGGATCCTCGGGTGATGGGGAAGGGGCGGCCCCGGTCGGGGGCCGCCCCTTCGCTCAGCGCGTGATGGGCGCGAAGCGCAGCTTGAAGGACGCGTCGAGCAGGATGCCGTCGACGTCGGACGCACTGACGGCCGTCTGCGCTCCCTGCAGGTACGGCACGGTCGGCAGATCCTCGGCGACGCGCGCCTGGATGTCCTCGATGAGCGCGGTGCGCTCGTCGACGTCGGGCGTCACGGCCTGCTGGAGGATCATGTCGTTGACCTCCTGGTCGGCGTAGTGGTTCACCAGGAAGTTGTCGATGAGGAAGAAGGGTGTGAGGTAGTTGTCGGCGTCCGAGTAGTCCGGGAACCAGCCCAGCTGGTACGACGGGTACACGTCGCTGACGCGGTCCTCCGAGTAGCGCGTCCACTCCGTCGAGGCGAGCGTGATGTCGAACAGGCCGTCGGCCTCGAGCTGCTTCTCGATGAGCGCGTACTCGTCGCCCGAGTTCGGGCCGTAGTGGTCGGGGCTGTACTGGATGCTCAGCGAGACGGGCGTCTCGACGCCCGCGTCGGCGAGCACCTGCTCGGCCTTCGCGGCATCGGGCGCGCCGGCGCCGTCGCCGTACAGGTCCTTCAGCACCTCGGTGGCGCCGGCGAAGCCCTCGGGCACGAAGGAGTAGAGCGGCGAGTACGTGCCGCTGTACACCTGCTCGCTCAGCTCGTCGCGGTCGATGAGCGACGCGACGGCCTGGCGGACGGCGGTGGCCTTCGCCTCGTCGGCCTCGTCGGTCTTGGCGCCGAACGGCTGCGTGTCGAAGTTGAACACGAGGTAGCGGATCTCGCCGCCGGGGCCGTCGTGCACCGTCAGCTCGTCCTGACCGGAGAGGTCCTCCACGTCGGTGGGCGACAGGCTGCGGTAGGCCACGTCGACGTCGCCCTCCTGCACCGCGAGCTTCAGGTTCGACGATTCGGCGTAGTAGTTGAGGATGATGCCGTCGTTTGCGGCCGCGTCGATGAGGCCCTGGTACGACTCGTTGGGCGTGAACTCGATGAGCTCGTTGAACGAGTACGAGGTGATCGAGTACGGCCCGGCGAACGCGTTGGCGTCGACGATCTCGTCGTCCGTGGTCAGTGCGTCGGCCGCGAGGACGTCCTCGTCGACGATGGCGCCGGGGAAGCTCGTCAGGATGTACGGGAAGACCTGATCGTTCTCGCTCTTGAGGTGGAACACGACCGTCGTGTCGTCCGGCGTCTCGATGGAGTCGAGGTTGTAGAGCAGCGACCACGCGCCGTTCGGGTCCTGGATGGCCAGCTGGCGATCGAAGGAGAACTTCACGTCGCTCGAGGTGAGCGGGTTGCCGTTGGCGAACGTCAGCCCCTCCGGAAGCGTCACCGTGTACTCCGTGGGCGAGGTGAACTCGGCGGTCTCGGCGAGGTCGGGCACGACCTCGGTGCTGCCGGGAGCGGTGTTGACGAGGTACGGGAACACCTGCGTCTGGACCGCGAGCGACCCGTTGTCGTACGAGCCGGCGGGGTCGAGCGTGGTGACCTTGTCGGTGGTGCCGACGAGGATCACGTTGTCTCCGGAGCCCGACCCGCCGCCATCCGCGCTGCCGCCGTCGTCGGATCCGCCGCCGCCGCAGCCGGCGAGAGCCAGGATGGCCGCGGCCGGGAGCGCCGCGATGGCGACGCGCGAGCGCGCGCTGCCGCTGTGAGGGTATGCCATGTGCGTGCCTTCTTCTTCGGTGATGAGGAACACTCGTCGGCGGCGACGCCGACGGTCATCTGGGAATCCTCGCACAATGCGGAGCATTCCCCGGTCACCGCCGCTCACACGGCTCGGGCGTCAGTCCCTCGGCAGCAGCACCCAGAACCGCGCGCCGCCGAGCGGGGACTCCTCGACCCCGATCTGACCCCCGTGCGCGGCCACGAGGCGGCGGCAGGTGGCGAGGCCGATGCCGCTCCCCGCGGCCGCCTCGTCGGCGCCCCGCTCGAACAGGCGGAAGACGCGCTCGCGCTCGGCGACCGGGATGCCGGGGCCGTCATCGTCCACCGTGATGCGCCATCCCGAGGGCAGCGCGTGCGCGCGCACCTCGATGCGCGGCCGTTCGCGCACGGCGCCCGCGAACTTGCGGGCGTTGACGACGAGGTTCTGCAGGAGCGGACGCAGCAGCGCGGGGTCGGCCCGGACGGCCACGTCGGCGGCGAGGGTGATCGCGGAGGCGTCGTCGGGGCCGGAGAGATCGTCGACCACCTCGCGGGCGAGACGGCCGAGATCCACGTCCTCGAGGTGCGGCTTCGCGCCGCCCGCGCGGGCGAAAGCGAGGACGTCGGCGATCATGTCGCCCATCCGGTCCGCCGCGGCGCCCGCTCGCGCCATGAGCGACGCCGCGCGCATGGCCCCCGCCGCCTCGGCGTCGTCCGCCGCGATCTCGAGGAAGCCGGTCAGCGCGGTGAGCGGGCTGCGGAGGTCGTGGCTGATCTGACCCGCGAAGTGGCTCAGCTGCTCGTTCGTGGCGCGGAGGGCGCGGGTCATGCGGCGCAGCTCGAGCACGTCGATCACCTGCCGCGCGAGGAGGTCGAGGGTCTGCGCCCGGTCCGGGGTGAGCGAGCCCGTGCTCTCGTCGAACACGCACAGCGTCCCCACGACCACGCCGGAGGGCGACACCAGCGGGCTCGACGCGTAGAAGCGCACCCGGGCGATCTCGCCCGTCACGAACGGGTTGTCGGCGAACCGCTCGTCCTCGCGCGCGTCGGCGACGAAGACGGGAACGGGGTCGGCGCTGCGGACGATCACCGCGCACATCGAGTCCTCGCGGGAGCAGACGGCGGGCTCGAACCCGACCGCGGCGACCTGGTGCTGCTGGCGGTCGTCGATGATGTTGACGACCGCGGTCGAGACCCCGCAGAGCACGGCCGCGATGCGGACGATCCCCTCGAGATCGGGCTCGGGAGGGCCGTCGACGACGTCGTACGCCGCGATCATCTCCCGTCGAGCGGCGTCCTGCGCGGTGATCATGCGCGCGCCTCGACCCGCTGCGGGAGCGAGGTGATGGCGACCCCCGCGAGCACGACGGCGATGGAGACGAACGTCATCGCGTTCACCTCGGCGTGGGCGGAGTGGAACGTCAGATCGATCACGAGCGAGCCGAGGAGGTTGCCGAAGAGCGACATGAGGCTCAGCAGCAGCACGCCGAGCCGCGCCACGGTCACGGTCGTCACCCCGATGAACACCGCGCCCAGGGCGCCGCCGAGCAGCATCCAGGAGTCCGCGGGCAGGTCCGGCAGCGCCGCGACGCGCACGCCCGCGACGAGCAGGCCGATCGAGCAGAGCACGAGGAACGCGGAGCCGGTGAGGAAGTTCATGAGGTTCGCGGCGATGGCCGACCCGGCCCTCATGCGGAGCCGTCCGTTGAACGCCTGCTGGAAGGCGGTGAGCACGCCCGCGACGATCGGCAGGATCGGCGCCCAGAGCGGGATGCCCTGGCTCAGCACGCCGACGGCCGACAGCGAGACGCCGACGAGGACGACGAGCGTGCCGATGATCCGCCAGCGGGTCGGCGGCTTCCGGCCGCCGGGCGGGAGCGCGGTGCTGTCCACGACGAGCGCGCCGGCGAGCTGACCGGCGATGTACGCCATCGTGAAGACCGCGACGCCCATGAGGGGGATGGTGAACGCCTGCGAGACGACGACCGCCGCGCCGGCGAGCCCGCCGAGCGTCATCCACCACGGGAACTCCCCGGTGCGCACCAGCCGCCACGCGCGCACCGCGCCGGAGCGCGCGGAGGGGGCGACCAGCGTGATGACGACGAGGATGGCCAACCCGACGAGGAACGACACCGTCGCCGCGAACAGGCCGTGCCCGAGCACGCCGCCGAGCGCTCCGTTCGCGGTGCCCTGCACGGCCATCCCGATGCCGGCGCCGACCGTGGCCAATGCGCTGAGAACGAAGCCGGCGGTCGAGACACGGGGGATGGCGGGGGCGGAGCTGGTCATCGGGCGCGCGTGGTCCTTCGGATGGGGAAGCAGGGGGACCGGACGAGCCTAGTCCGCAAGCCCCTGCCCCCGGCCCGTGCGCGGCAATAGCGTGGTCAGCGCCCGATCGAAGGAGGCCCATGTCGGAACCCTGGATCCGCTTCTGGATCGTCCTCGGCGTCAGCGTCGCGGCGGCGCTCGCCCTCACCGTCCTGGCGGCGGTCGCCATCCGCCTCGCCGCCCGGCGTCGCTCGTGGCCGCAGGCGCTCGTGCAGCGCTCCCGGGCATCGTTCCGGGCGACCATGCTCGTCGTCGCCCTGTGGGTCGCGCTCGCGAACGCACTGCCGGTCGACGGGGATGTGAGCGGCCCCGTCGACCGCATCATGACCATCCTGCTCATCGCCGCCACCGGCTGGCTCCTGGCCACCCTCGTGCTGTTCGCGAGCGACCTCGCGCTCGGCCGCTATCGCATCGACGTGCCCGACAACCGCCTCGCGCGCAAGGTGCGCACGCAGACCCTCATCGTGCGGCGCCTCGCGATCGCGATCATCGTCGTCGTCGCCATCGGCGCGGCGCTGCTGACCTTCCCCGCCGTCCGCGCGGTCGGCGCGAGCGTGCTGGCGTCGGCGGGCATCGCATCGATCGTGGCGGGCCTCGCCGCGCAGTCGGTGCTGGCGAACATGTTCGCCGGGATCCAGCTCGTCTTCAGCGACGCGCTGCGCGTGGACGACGTCGTCGTGGTCGAGGGCGAGTGGGGGCGCGTGGGGGAGATCACCCTCAGCTACGTCGTGCTCGACCTGTGGGACGATCGGCGGCTGGTCCTGCCGTGCACGTACTTCACCACGACGCCGTTCCAGAACTGGACGCGGCAGGGCTCCGAGCTCCTCGGCTCGGTGGAGCTGGACCTCGATTGGCGCGTGTCGCCCGCGCGCATGCGCGCGCACCTCGACGCCGTGCTCGCCACGACGCCGCTGTGGGATGGCCGTGCCGGCGTCCTGCAGGTGACCGAGGCGACGGGCGGCTTCGTGCGGGTGCGCATCCTCGTCACCGCGAAAGACGCCCCGACGCTGTTCGACCTCCGCTGCGTCGTGCGCGAGGCCATGGTGGCGTGGGTGCAGCGGAATGCCCCCGACGCGCTGCCCGTGCAGCGGGTGGTGCTCGCAGACCCGGCGGAGGGGCGGCCCGAGGAGCCCACGCCCACGGGCGAGGTCGGCCTGTTCACCGGCAGCGCCGCCGCTGAGGCGCGCGCGAGCAGCTTCACCCAGGCCATCCCCGTCATCTCGTCCGACCGCGCCGACCCCGATCGGCCCGGCTGATCCGCGCCGGGAACGACGAAGCGCCGCCCCGGTGGGGCGGCGCTTTCGTCGTGGGGCGTGCTCAGGCGGCGGCGGGGATCTCCGTCACCAGGTCGCGGATGGCGACGGTGAGCGTGGGGCGCGTGCCGAGCGAGACGGCGTCGGCCATGTGCGACCCGGAGAACAGCTCCCAGCCGGAGCCCTTCACGCAGACGTAGCCCTTGATCTCGTCGGCCAGGGCGACCTGGTACGAGGTGAGGCTCACGGGGATGATGGTGGCCTCCGGCGCACGACCCAGGCTCGGGTGACCCGTGCGCATGGGCGATGCGGTGCGGGTGGTGGCGACCTTCGGGCTTGCCTCTGCGATCAGCGACATCTGTCCTCCGTTCTGAGCTGCCGCGGTCTGCGGCGATAGAGAATTTCTATCGACCGCGGCCGCGTCCCTCCAAGATGGCTCGAAAGGGTTGACAGATCCGCGATCCTGACGGAGAATGCGCGCTCAGCGCCAGTCGCGACGCTGCGGGTTGCTCACCTCGGGGAGCCTCCGCTCGCCGGCCGGAGCCGCCCAGCGCACCGCGTTCGCGAGCACCCGACGCACCTGCGGATGGAAGTACACCGGGTACTCCTGGTCGCCGGGACTGAAGTAGAAGATGTGGCCGCGGCCGCGCGTGAAGGTGACCCCCGAGCGGAAAACCTCGCCGCCCGCGAAGGAGCTGATGAAGACCTGGTCGTCGGGGTTCGGGATGTCGAAGTGCTCGCCGTACATCTCCTGCCGGTCGATGACGATCGGGCTCTCGACGCCCTCGGCGATCGGATGGCCGGGGGCGGTCGTCCAGACCAGCTCGCGTTCGCCGTCGTTCCGCCAGGCGAGCGAGCAGGTCGTGCCCAGCAGGCGCGTGAAGATCTTCGAGAAGTGCCCCGAGTGCAGCACGATGAGGCCCATGCCGGCGAGGACCTGCTCCTGCACGCGGCGCACCGCGTCGTCGGACACCCGATCATGCGCGATGTGCCCCCACCACAGGAGGACGTCGGTCGCTCGCAGCGCCTCCTCCGTCAGACCGTGCTCGGGGTCGGCGAGGGTGGCGGTGCGCACCTCGACGTCGTCGCCGAGCAGGTCGCGCAGGCCTGCGGCGATCGTCCCGTGGATCCCGTCGGGATAGATCTCGCGGATCTCCTCCTGCGTGGTCTCGTGGACGTTCTCGTTCCAGACGAGTGCGCGGATGGTCATGGGCGTCCTCCGATGATCTCGAGTTCCGGGCCGAGGGCGACCTCCCGGCCGGCCGCGGCTGATGCGTAGCAGGCGTCCACGATGCGGGCGCGGCTGAGACCGATGGATCCGTCGTGCGTGGGCCAGGACGAGGGGTCGGCGACGTGGGAGAGGAACGTCTCGACCACGGCCGCGTGGCCGCGACCGGGAGGTGCGACGACGGGCGTGTCGAGGCTCATCTCGCCGTCGCCCGTGTAGATCGTCAGCTCGCCCGAGGGCGCGTAGTCGACCACCGACAGGTCCGCGCCGCCGTCGGTGCCGTACAGGGTGATCCCGAACTGGTCGGGCGTGGAGCGGTGGGAGGCCCAGCTCGTCTCCAGCACGATGGAGCCGCCGCCCTCCAGCCGCAGGAGCGCGGTGGCGAGGTCCTCGACTTCATAGGCGCTTCCGGTGCCGTGCTTGACCGCCCCCGACCCGCCGAGCCCGCGCGGGCCGAGCTCCGAGTGGGTCACGGCGGACACGGCGGTGACCCTGGGCTCGCCCATGAGGTGCAGCGTCCAGTCGAGCACGTGCACGCCGAGATCGACGAGCGGGCCGCCGCCCGACATCTCCGCGTTCGTGAACCAGCTGCCGAGTGCGGGGATCCCCGCGCGTCGCAGCCAGATGGCCCGTGCGTGGTACGGGCGGCCGATGGTGCCGTCCTCGACCGCGGCGCGGATGGCCTCGATGTCGCCGCGGCGCCGATGGTTGAAGGTGATCTCGAGGATGCGGCCGGCCGCGCGCGCGGCGTCGACCATGGCCTGGCCCTCCGCGCCGGTGCGGGCGATCGGCTTCTCGCACAGCACGTGCGCACCCGTGCCGAGCGCCGCGATCGTGATGGGGGCGTGGAGGAACGTCGGCACCGCCACGCTCACCACATCGAGGTCGCCGTGCGCGATCATCTCCTCCCAGTCCGCGTAGGTGCGGGAGACGCCGTAGGTCGCGGCGAGCTCCGCGCGGATCGCCTCCTCCTTGCCGGCGATGGCGACGAGCTCGACGTCGGCTGCAGCGGCGTAGGCCGCCATGTGCTGCTGGCCGGCCCAGCCGATGCCGACGACTCCCGCTCGCAGCGGACGGCCGGGGGAGGGGGAGGGCAGGGTCACGGTTCCTCTTTCGTCGGATGCGGCGCTCTCCCTGGCAGTCAACCAGGTGCATCCGGCCAGGTCGAGAGGCGATTTCCGGCTTCCCGTGGCGCGGCGGGGGTGGTGGGATGGCGGCATGAGGATCCTCCTGCTGGGCGGCACCGGGTGGCTGGGCCGCGAATTCGCCCGCGCCGCGCTCGCCCGCGGGCACGACGTCACCTGCGCGTGCCGGGGCGACGCGCTGCCGGTCGGGGTGCGTCACGTCGCGGTCGACCGCGACGACGACGCGGGGCTGCGCGTCGTGAGCGGCGAGCACTGGGACGCGGTCGTCGACGTCGGGCGGGAGCCCGTGCACGTCCGACGCGCCGTCCGCGATCTCGATGCCGCCCGCTACCTCCTGGTGTCCACGGTGAGCGTCTACGCGGGCTCCGACGACGAGGCCACCGTGCCGGCGCTCGGCGCCGACCGCATCGCCGATGTCGCGGACTACGGACCGGCCAAGGTCGCGTGCGAGGCCGCGGTGCTCAGCGGGTTCGGCGCCGCTCGCTCGCTCGTCGTCCGGCCGGGGCTTATCGGCGGGCCGGGCGACGGCTCGGGCCGGACGAGCTACTGGCCCTGGCGCTTCGCCCACCCGGCGGCGGAGGGCGTCGTGCTCGTGCCCGACGCGCCCGAGCAGCCGACATCGGTCATCGACGTGCGCGACCTCGCCGCCTGGCTCGTGCACGCACTCGGGGAGGAGCTCGCCGGCGTATACGACGCGGTCGGCCCGGTCGTCCCGCTCGGCGAGCACCTGGAGACCGCCCGCGCGGTCGCCGGCGGCTCGGCCGCGATGCTGCCTGCTCCCGCCGCATGGCTGCAGGAGCAGGGGGTGGACGAGTGGATGGGCCCGCGGTCGCTGCCGCTGTGGATCGCCGACCGGTCCTCCTGGCCCATGCTCGCCCGCTCGGGCACTCGCGCGACGGAGCGCGGTCTCGCGCTCCGTCCGCTCGTCGAGACGCTCCGCGACGTGCTCGCCTGGCGCGAAGGCGGCGGCGAGGCGGGAGCGGCGGGTCTCGTCGATGCCGACGAGCGCGCGCTCATCGCGCTGCTGCGCGGCTGATCCGGCCGAAGGCCGCCCGCGCAACCCCTTCCGCGGCCGTCTCCGGGCGACCTAGCGTGGGGGGACGATACCGACGAGAAGGGCGGACGCATGACGGAACGACATGTGGAGACGATCTCGAAGCGCGGGCAGTGGGTGAGCCGCGTTCCGGGGGAGAGCGAGCACTCGCGGAGCTACGCCAGCCAGGACGAGGCGGTGGCGGCGGGCAGAGCGCTCGCCGAGGAGCTCGGCATCCCGCATCGGGTGCACGACACCGAGGCGACCGGCGTCGTCACCGACGAGCAGAGCGACGCCGAGGCCGACGCGGCGCGGGACGAGCTGCTGCCCGACACCACCGACGAGCAGGACCGCCCGCTGGACAACCCCTCGGGCTGACCCCGACGAGAGGACCGGAAGATGAGCGACGAGCCGGACGATGCGGCCATGGCCGACGCCGAGGAGTACAACCGGATCGCGAAAGAGCACGGGATCGCCGATCCCGGCGGGATCCCGGAGCAGACCGTCGACGAAGAGGAGCCGAAGGCGGACCTGCCCCTCGACGACATCGCGGACGACGCCGTCGAGGAGCTCGGCCCCGCGCAGTAGCTCCCGGAGCAGGAGGGCGTCAGAGGGCGCGGAGCCGCTCCAGCAGCGGCTCCGCGACCTCGGCGAGGAAGCGCTCCTGCTGCTCGTCGCCCACCTGCACGATCGCCACATCGGTGAAGCCCGCGTCGACGAACGGACGCGCGCTCTCCGCGAGCGCGTCGAGGTCGGGTCCGCACGCGATGGACTGGGCCACGTCCTCCGGCCGGACATAGGCGCTCGCCGCCTGGAATCCCGCGGGCGTCGGCAGGTCGGCGTTCACCGCCCAGCCCCCCGCGAACCAGCGGAACTGGTCATGCGCGCGCGCCACGGCCCGCTCCCGGTCGGGATCCCACGAGATCGGGATCTGCCCGATCTTGCGCGACGGCGCGTCGCCCTCGCGCGCGCCGTCCCACGCCTGCAGGAGTCCAGGGTCCGGCTCCGTGGTGATGAGGTGGTCGCCCAGGGGAGCGAACTCGGCGATGGAGCTCGGTCCCGACACTGCGACGCCGATGGGGACCCCGCCGTCGGGGCAGTCCCAGATGCGCGCGGAGTCGACCCGGAAGTACTCGCCCTCATAGGTGATGAGATCCCCGGTGTGCAGCGCCCGGATGATCTCGATCGCCTCCACCAGCATGTCCTGACGCGCGTGCACGGCCGGCCATCCCTCGCCCACGACGTGCTCGTTGAGGTTCTCGCCCGAGCCCAGCCCCAGGAGGAAGCGCCCCTCGGAGAGCTCCTGCAGCGTCGCGGCCTTCTGCGCCACGACGGCGGGGTGATAGCGCATGGTCGGGCACGTGACGTAGGTCATGAGCTCCACGCGCGAGGTGGCCTGCGCGACGGCGCCGAGCACAGTCCACGCATACGGCGCGTGCCCCTGGCTCGTGAGCCACGGCGAGTAGTGGTCGCTGCTCGCGAGGTAGTCGAAGCCCGCGTCCTCCGCGGCCTGGGCGTATCGCACGAGCTCGCGCGGTCCGCTCTGCTCGGTCATCAGCGTGTATCCGAAGCGCGTCATATCCCTCTCCCTGCTCTGGTGGTCTCCCCGCACGCTAGACGCCGGAAGGCGGCGCGAACAGGGGGTTGCCACGCGCCCTGGTGCCGGGCAACGTTGCCGCCATGACGAACGACATCTCCGCCAGCACCCATCCGCCCGTCGTCCGCCGCGCCATCGTCACGGGCGCCGACTCCGGCATCGGCCGCGCCACCGCGGTCGCGCTCGCCGCGGCCGGCATGGACGTCGGCATCACCTGGTTCCAGGACGAGGACGGCGCGGCGGCGACCGCCGAGGAGGTGCGCGCTCACGGCTCGCGCGCCGTCGTCGCGCGCCTCGACGTCAGCGACATCCCGGCCTGCGGCGACGTCGTCGACCGGATGGCCGACGAGCTCGGCAGTCTGGACGTGTTCGTCAACAACGCGGGAGCGGGATCCCAGACGCCGTTCCTCGACCTGCGCCTCGATCAGTGGCGCCAGGTGCTCGACATCGACCTCACCGGCGCCTTCATCTGCCTGCAGCGCGCGGCGCGGCGGATGGTCGCGGCCGGCCAGGGCGGACGCCTCATCGCCGTGACGAGCGTGCACGCGCACCAGCCGATGGTGGGCTCCAGCGTCTACGACGCGGCCAAGCACGGCCTCGGCGGACTCATGAAGAGCATCGCGCTGGAGCTGGGGAGCACGGGCATCACGGCCGTGAGCGTGGCGCCCGGCGAGATCGCCACCGCCATGACCGGCAACGAGGACGTCGACCCGCACACCGTGGACCGGCCGGGCATCCCCCTCGGACGCCCCGGGGACGCCCGCGAGGTCGCCGCGCTCATCGCGTTCCTCGCCTCGCCCGAGGCGAGCTACATCACCGGCACCTCGATCGCGGTCGACGGCGGCATGCTGCAGATGGGCCCGCAGGCCGGTGCGGCTGTCACATCGCACGGCTGGCGCACGGTCTGACCGACAGGAAGCGGCGGGGACGGCTCGGCCGTCCCCGCCGCTTCGCCGTGCTCAGTTCGCGTCGGCGATCGCCGAGCTCACCGCCGTCGGCGCGTCGTACTCGCCGTCGGGGATGGCCTCGAGCGCCTGGAGGACGTTGTCATCGGCTCCCGACTTCCGTGCCGAGGCGACGATGTCCTCCTTGCTCGCGGGATAGTCGATGCCGCCCAGGAACTTCTGCACCTGAATCGGGTTCGGGGTGTCGCTCATCCTTCTCTCCTCTCTCGGTGTCGGGCCCGTCCGGGCCCGCCTGCGATCGGCCGAAGACGACGTCTGTCGCCTCCACGCGCCGGTCGACGATGGTGGTGGGCGCCTCGAGGTGCACGGCGCCGCTGGGGAGGACGCCGGCGCCGCCCCGGGTCTCCATGACGCGCCACTGGGCTGCCACGTCCTCGCCCGCGTGCGCGACGGGCAGGCGCGGCCAGAAGTCGAAGCCGCCGGCGGTCTCGAGCGCCTGCCGGTCGAAGAGGACGCAGCCGCCGACCCATGCGATGCGGTACGCGAGCCGGTCGTCGTCGGCCAGCCCGCGCTCGGCGGCCTCGTGTGCCAGGTTCGCCGCGTTGTGCAGCGGCCAGCGGTCGAAGCCGGGGGAGCCGCGACGGATGCGCTCGGGCCGCACCCCCTCGGGTCCCCACGGCTCGAACGTCGTGCGCTCGTGCGGGCGCACATCCGGCAGGTAGGACAGGCCCTGCACGGCGTACCCGACGAAGCCGCAGCCGGTCTCCGAGAGCGCGGCGTCGAGCCGCGCGAGGGCGTCGGGCTCCAGCCAGACGTCGTCGTCCAGGAACAGCACGCGCGGGGCGCGGGCCTGCTCGAGGAGGAACTGACGCTGCTCGGCCATGCCCCGTCGCGGCAGGTGGGGAAGCACGTCGACCGGGCGGCCCTGCGCGCGCAGCACGCGGACCATCGCCTGCACGGCGGGGTCGGACGACGCCGCGCCGCCGTCGGACTGGTCGCTCACGACCACGCGGAATGCCGGATCGTCCTGCGCGGCGAGGCCGGCGAGCGTCACCGCGAGCGCCGACGTGCGCCCGGCGCTCGGGATGAGCACGTCGACGGCGGGCGCGACGCGTGCGGCGGGCGCCGCCCAGTGCGCGGCGCCGCGGCGGCTGATCGCCGTCATCGCGGCGGCATCCCCTCCGTCGCGGTCGGCACCGCCCGGATGCGGCCGAGGATCTCGGTCGTGGAGTGGTCGGAGACGTAGTCGAGGATGGCCACCTCGCCGCCGACCGCGCGCACCTCGGCCGTCTCCGCCAGCATCTCCGGTGTGTAGTCCCCGCCCTTGGCGTAGACGTCGGGGCGCAGTCGGCGGATGAGCGCCGATGGCGTGTCCTCGTCGAACACCGTGACGTAGTCCACGCACTCCAGGGCCGCGAGCACGTTCGCGCGGTCGGAGGAGCCGTTCACGGGCCGGTCCGGGCCCTTCAGGCGCCGCACCGAGTCGTCGCCGTTCACCGCGACGACGAGCACGTCGCCCAGGCGCTTGGCCTGCCGCAGATAACTCGTGTGGCCGCGGTGCAGCACGTCGAAGCAGCCGTTGGTGAAGACGACGCGCTCGCCCTCGGCACGGCGCCGCTCGATCTCGACGGCGAGCTCGTCGGCCGAGAGCGCGGCGTCGGAGGGGCGCCCGGCCCAGGCGGCGAGCTCGTCGAGCGAGCACACGCAGGTGCCGGGCTTCCGCACCGCGACGTCGGCCGCCTGCTGCGCGAGGGCGCACGCCGACGTGACCGGAAGCCCCGCTGCCGCTGCCACGGTGAGCGCGGCGACGAAGACGTCGCCGGCGCCGGAGGCCTGCTTCTCGGGCGTCGGATGGGCGTGGGTGCGCAGCGGCGGATGGTCGGGCTGCAGGAGCACGGTTCCGGTGCGGTCGAGCGTGACGACGGCCGCGTGCGCCCCGGTGGCCGCGAGGATGTCCCCGGCGTGCGCGGCGACCCGCTCCGGGCGCTCCTCACCCGCGCCGAGCGGCGCCCCGAGCACGCGCTCGGTCTCGCCGGCGTTGGGGGTGACGAGGTCGGGCTCGAGCGCGCGCCACCGCGCGAGGTCGTGGGCGTCGACCACGCGCAGCGCGGGGCGGTCTCCGGCGCCGAGCGCGGCGACGACCGCGTCGGAGAGGAGCGTCGACCCGTAGTCGCAGATGAGCTGCGCGTCGGCGCCGTCGGTGGCGGCCAGCGCATCCGCGACGAGGCCCTCGACCGCGTGCTGCGGCCATCCGCCCTCGTGCGTCTCGTCGATGCGCAGCATGAGCTGGTCGCCCGACATCACGCGCACCTTCGTCGTCGTGCGCGTGTCGGCGACCGGCCGCAGCCGTGCGACGTCGACGCCGGCCTCGGCCAGCGCGGCGCGCAGGGTGCGCCCCGCCTCGTCCTCGCCGACGACGCCGACCGCCTCGACCCTCGCGCCGAGCGCGGCGAGGTTCATGGCGGTGTTGGCCGCGCCGCCGGGCGCGTGCACGCGCTCGGCGACATCCACCACCGGTGCGGGGGCCTCGCGGGCGAGACGCGAGATGTCGCCGCTCCACCAGCCATCGAGCAGGTAGTCGCCGATGACGACGACCCGCGGCGCGCGGGCGCGGATGACCCCGAGGTCGTCGAGCGCGCTCACCGCGTGACCGCCGGCGAGAGGTGGACGACCTTGACGACCGTCATCTCGTCGAGGAGCTCGGGGCCGTAGCCGAACCCGGAGCCGCTTCGGCCGCGCGGCTGGGCGGAGCCGCCCGGGGCGCCGCCGAACACCGCGTTGACCTTCACCGTGCCCACGGGCAGCGCGTCGATGGCGCGGTTGGCGTGGCCGATGTCGGCGGTGAGGACGCTCGCGGCGAGCCCGTGCTCGTCGTGCGCGGCGAGGCGCACCGCCTCATCGAAGTCGTCAACGACCATGACCGGCGCGACCGGTCCGAACGTCTCCTGCTGGAAGACGGGCATGGTCGGCGTGCAGCCGACGAGGACGGTCGCGGGGTAGTGGCAGCCGGGGCCGTCGGAGATGGCCCCGCCGACGAGGGCGCGCGCGCCCTGCGCGATGGACCCGGTCACCTGGGCGTCGACCTCCGCGCGCATGCGCTCGTCGACGAGCGGCGCGAGGGCGTTCGCGGCGTTGCGGGACTCCGCCTCGGCGACGAGCGCGGCGACGAAGTCGTCGGCGATGTCGCGGTGGACGAAGATCCGCTCCACGGAGGTGCAGATCTGGCCGCTGTTCGCGAACGATCCGAGCGCGGCCTGGCCGGCCGCCCAGACCGGGTCGACGCCGGCATCGACGACGAGCGCGTCGTTGCCGCCGTTCTCGCGGATGAGGTGGGCCCCGGTGAGGGCCACCGCGCGCGCGATGCGCTCGCCGGCGGCCGTGGAGCCCACGTGCGCGACCATGTCGACATCGGGGCAGCTCACGAGGGCCTCGCCGGTCTGCGCGCGCCCGCTCACCGTGCACAGGACGCCCTCGGGCAGCTCGGCGGCGAGGATCTCGCCGATGAGGAGGCCGAGGTGGGGGCACCGCTCGCTGGGCTTGTGCACCACCGTGTTGCCCGTGGCGATGGCGGCGCCGATGAGTCCGATGGCGACCGCGACCGGGTCGTTCCACGGGGTGACGACGGCCACCACGCCGCGCGGCTCGGCGCGCGTGAGATCCAGGGCCTCCGCGCCGCCGCGGAGGCTTCGACCGCGATGCAGGGGACCGTACTCGGAGTACTGCAGGAGCGTGTCGACGGCCGCGCCGATCCCGCCTTCGACGTCGGAGCGCAGGCGCCCGTTCTCCCGCTGCTCGAGATCGGCGACCTCGCTCGCCCGCGCGGCCAGCGCGTGCGCGGCGCGTCGCAGCGCCTGCCCGCGGGCCGCGGCCGGCGTCGCGCGCCACGCGGGGAAGGCCTCCCTCGCGCGCGCGACCGCGGCGCGCACCTCGTCGGCGTCGGCTGCGGGCACGCCGCCCACGATCGACCCGTCCCGCGGATCGGCGATCACGATCTCATCCCCCGTGCGGACGAATGCCCCTGCGCTCATCGATGTGCTCCTCCCGATCGTCGGCTCTTGACCGACCCCTACCCAATCCCGCCGCCGTTCACACGCACACGCGGAGGTTTGCTTTCCCGGCCGGCGGGGAAGTGGGAGAGACAGGACCGCCCGCGCCGTTCCGACGGCGCCGAGAGAGGGAGCACGCATGACCCCAGACGCCGCACTCGACACCGCAGCCCCCGCCCTCGCCGTCGTGGCGCCGCCCCGCGAGCGGTTCGCCGACGTGCGGCGCATCGCGCTGCTGCGCGGCGGGGGCCTCGGCGACCTCCTCTTCGCGCTCCCCGCCGCACAGGCGCTCATGGCGGCGTACCCCGACGCGGAGGTGACGCTGCTCGGCTCGCCGATCGCGGCGGCGCTGCTTCCGGGGCGCGCGGGCGCTCCCCATCGCATCGAGGTGCTGCCGCCCATCCGCGGGGTGGGCGCCGCGCCCGGCGCGGTCACCGACGACGACGAGATCGCCCGGTTCGTCGCCGCGCAGCGCGAGCGGGGATACGATCTCGCGGTGCAGCTGCACGGGGGAGGGCGCTTCTCCAACCCGTTCCTGCTCTCCCTCGGCGCGACGCACACGATCGGCACCCGCACCGACGATGCGGCGGAGCTCGAGCGCACCGTCGACTACATCTACTACCAGCACGAGATGCTGCGCGGGCTCGAGGTCGCGGGGCTGGCGGGCGCGGCCCCGGTCGCGCTGGAAGCGCGGTTGGGCGTGTCGGATGAGGAGCATGCGGCCGCCGCGGCGATCAGCGGCGAGGACCGGCCGGTCGTCGTCATCCACCCCGGCGCCACCGACCCGCGGCGGCGCTGGCCGGTGGAGCGGTTCGCGGAGGTCGCCACCGCGGCGGTCGCCGAGGGCGCGCGCGTGGTGCTCGTCGGCGACGGAGCGGACGCGCACCTGTGCGGCGAGATCGCCGCGCGGATCGATGCGCCGGAGGACGGCCTGGTCGTCGATGCGTCGGGACGGCTCGACCTCGGAACGCTCGCCGGGGTGCTCGCTCGCGCGGATGTCATGCTCGGGAACGACAGCGGCCCGCGCCACCTCGCGCAGGCGGTGGGCGCGCGCACGGTGTCGGTCTTCTGGTTCGGCAACGTCGTGAACGCCGGTCCGCTCGGCCGCGGACGCCACCGCGTGCACCTGGGGTGGACCACGCACTGCCCGACCTGCGGGCGCGACAGCACGCAGGTCGGCTGGACCGCGCCGCGCTGCGAGCACGACGATTCGTTCGTGGCGGGGGTGGCCGCCGCCGACGTGCGCGATGACGTGCTGCGGCTGGTGGCCGACGCGGTCGCGGAGCGCGCGGCGCTCTGACTCCCGCGCATCGCGCCGAGTCGACAGCGGCCCGCCGGCGGAAGCCGGCGGGCCGCTGTCGTGGAGCGCGGATCAGGGCCAGGAGGGCTCGGCCTCGGGCGCCACGACGAGCTCGCGCACCTCGACCCCCTGCGGCTGCTGCAGCGCGAACAGGATGGTGCGCGCCACCTCCGACGGGTCGATGAGCTGCGCGTCGGGGCCGGGCTTGTACTGCTCGTCGCGGTCGTCGAAGAACCGCGTGCGCATGCCGGCGGGGATGAGCGTGGTGACGCCGATGCGGCCGTGCGACTCCGCGGCCAGCGCGCGGGAGAACCCGAGCACGCCGAACTTCGACGCGCAGTACGCCGTCGCGTCGGGGAGGGCCCGCAGCGCGAGCGACGACGCCACCGTGATGACCCGGCCGTGCACCTTCTCGATGTGCGGCAGCGCCGCGCGGACGGTCGACACCGTGCCCATCAGGTTGACGCCGATGACGAGCTCCCACTGGTCCGCCGCCACGTCGCCCAGCTGACCGCAGCGGTCGATGCCGGCGGCGGTCACCACGGCGTCGATCCCGCCGAGCTCCTCGGCGATCTCGGCGACCGCGCGCTCGACGGCGGCGCGGTCGGAGACGTCCGCCTGGCGGGCGAGGACGCCGTCGCCGGCGCCGGCGATGTCGCGGTCGATGACCGCGGGCGTCCCTCCGGCTTCTGCGACGGCGCGCACGACCGCCTGGCCGAGGCCGGAGCCTCCGCCGGTGATGAGAACGCGGCCGACGGGGCGGGGGTAGGTGTCCTGCATGTGCTTGCTCCTTCTCCGGCGTGTGGCCGGTGATCTGGGTGGGGTGTCAGCCGACCTGGGCGAGCGCGGAGGCGAGCGCCGTGGTGGATCGACCGAGGTGGTAGGGGAGCGTGAGGGCGCGGCCGCCCCACTGCTCGAGGATGCGGGCCTCGGGGAGGCTCTCCGCGCTGTAGTCGCCGCCCTTGATCCACAGGTCGGGGCGGATGGCCTCGATCGCGGACTCGGGTCCGTCCTCGTCGAAGACGACGACGGCGTCGACGCAGGCGAGGGCGCTCAGCAGCTCCACGCGGTCCTGCTGCCCGATGATGGGGCGCTGCGGGCCCTTGAGCCTGCGCACCGAGTCGTCGGAGTTCAGGCACACGATGAGACAGTCGCCGAGTGCGCGGGCGGCCTCCAGCGTGCGGACGTGGCCGGCGTGAACGAGGTCGAAGCAGCCGCCGGTCGCGACGACGGTGCCGCCGCGCGCGCGGACGGCCTCCGCGATCGCCCGCGCGTCGCCGCGGTCGTCGCCGAGGTGCGCGATCTCGCGCGAGGCGAGCGATGCCACGCCGCCCGCGGCGAGGTAGGAGCCCGCCTCGTCGATCGCGGCGCGCACCGCGGCGCGGCGGCTGCCGCCCTCGGCGAGCACCGTGGTCGCGGTCGCCGCGAAGCGGTCACCCGCGCCGCAGGGGTCCGACGTCGCCACGGGAAGCGCGGACAGCCGCACCGCGTCGTCGCCCTCGAGCAGCAGGGCGCCCTGATCGCCGAGCGTCACGACGACGGCCGCGCACCCCCAGCGCTCGCGCAGGACGGCGGCCGCCTCGTCGGCGTCGCGGACGCCCGCCGCGGCGGTCGCCTCGGCTTGGTTCGGCGTGACGAGGTGCGCTTGGGCGATCGGCGTCGCGCCGCGCGGGTGCGGGTCCCAGACGAGGGGCACGTGGGCCGCGCGCTCGGCGAGCGCCGCGCGCAGCGTCTCGTCGGCCGCGAGCCGGCGGCCGTAGTCGGCGACGATGACCGCGTCGGCCGCGGCGATCGCGGCGAGCATGTCGGCGGTCACCTCGGGCGCGGGCGGCTCCTCGCAGCCCTCGTCGAGACGCCCGACGGGGAGTCCGTTCGTGCGCAGCCGCGTCTTCACGGGCGTCGGCGCGTGCGAGGGCCCGGCCACGACGCCGATGCCGGCGAGGGACTCCCGCAGCTGCTCGGCGCGGGCGTCGTCGGAGAGCGCCGTGACGAGCACGACCTCGTGGCCGTCGCGCGCGAGCATCGTGGCCACGAGCCCCGCGCCGCCGGCGCGGCGCGATCGGTCGCCGACCTCGATCACGGGAACCGGGGCATCCGGGCAGAGCCGCGTCGAGGTGCCGTCGATGTCCTCGTCGAGCAGCGTGTCTCCCACCACCGCGATCTTCATGACCGGGCTCCTTCCTCGTTCGCCACCTGCGCGTCGAAGACGAGGCAGACGGCGTGGATGGCCGCGAGCTGCGCCTCCTGCACGTGCGGTGACGCGCCCTCGAGGCAGATCGCCTCGTCGCTCGCGTCGGCGAGCGGGTTCGGGCCCGGCCCGGTGAGCGCCCAGGTGGTCGCGCCGGCCTCGCGCGCGGCCTGCACGGCCTTCAGGAGGTTCGGGCTCGCTCCACTCGTCGACAGCAGCAGCACGATGTCGTCCGGGCGCGCGTGCGCGCGCACCTGGCGGGCGAACACCTCGTCGAAGCCGTAGTCGTTGCCGATCGCGGTGACGCTCGACGATTCGGCGTTCAGCGCGATGGCCGAGAACGCGGGCCGGTCGTGCTGGTAGCGGCCGACGAGCTCGGCGGTGAGGTGCTGCGCCTCGGCGGCCGAGCCGCCGTTGCCGCCGACGAGGATCCGCTGTCCGCGGCTCAGGCGCGCGGCGAGCTCCACGCCCCAGGCCCGCAGGCGGTCGGCGTGCTGCTCGGCGGCGATGAGCGCGGCCGCGGCGTCGCGGAGGTGCTCGCGGACGGGGTCGACGTCGACGCCCGTGCGGGGGCGCGTGGTCTCGGCGATGGTCACAGCGCCGCTCCTTCCAGTCGGTGCCCCGCTCGACGCGAGCGCGACAGGGTGTTCTGGTAGATCCGCTCGGTCTGGGCCGCGACGCGGTCCCACGAGTAGCGCGACTCCACGCGCTCGCGCCCTGCGGCGCCGAAGGCGCGCAGCCGGTCGGCGTCGGGGAGGAGCAGCTGCAGCGCCGACGCGATCGCCTCGGGATCGCGCGGCGGCACGTGCAGTCCGGTGACGCCGTCGACGACGCTGTCGATGAGGCCGCCGACCGAGGCGGCGACGACGGGCGTGCCGCAGGCCATGGCCTCCAGCGGCACGATGCCGAACGGCTCGTACCAGGGCGCGCACACCACGACGTCGGCCGAGCGCAGCAGGGCCGGCATGTCCTCGCGGCTCGCCTGGCCGCGGAAGCGCACCAGGTCGCTCACGCCCAGCTCGTCGGCGAGCTCCTGCAGACGGTGCACCTCGGGGTCGCCGTGCGTGGCGCCGGCGACGATGAGCTCGATGTCGTCGATGCCCTCCGCGCGCAGCAGCGCGATGGCCCGCACCACGAGGTCGACGCCCTTGCGGGGGACGATGCGCCCGACGCTCAGCACGCGGTAGCGCGCACCGCGCTCCTCGACGGGCCCCTCGGCCTGGAAGAGGTCGAGGTCGACCCCGCAGGGCGCGATCGCGATGCGCCGCGACGGCACGCCGAGGGCGCGCAGCTCGAACGCCTCGTCCGAGCACGTCGCCACGACGGTGTCGGCCTCGCGGCCCACGCGCGGCTCGAGATACTCGCGCTCCGGGGGGCTCGTGTCGGCGGCGCCCTGGTGGCGGCGCTTCACGGCACCCAGCGCGTGGAAGGTGTGCAGCACCGGGGGCGGCGTGCTCGCGCCGCGCAGTGCTGCGGCGCCGTCGAGGGCGGCGAGGCCCGACATCCAGAAGTGGCTGTGCACGACGTCGGGGCGGTCGTCGGCCCAGTGGGCGGCGAGGCCGGCGGCGAGCTCGCCCATGTACGGCAGGAGATCGTCCTTGGCGACGTGCTCGGCGGGGCCGGCGTCGACGTGCACGACGTCCACGCCCTCGTCGAAGGCGACGCGATGCGGCAGCGCCTCGTCGTCGCGGCGCGTGTAGACGGTCACGGAGTGGCCGCGGCGCGCGAGGGCGCGCGACAGGGCGGCGACGTGGACGTTCTGGCCGCCGGCGTCGACGCTTCCGGGTGCGGCCAGCGGGCTCGCGTGTTCGGAGACCATCGAGATCTTCATCGGTCCGTTCCTTCCGTGATCGTGACGAGCGTCGGTGCCATCCGCCGCGTGTCGCCGGTGCCGGCGGACGCCCGCCGGCGTCGTGCCGCGGCATGCGCCGCGACGCGGTCCTCGAAGAGCCCGTCCCACGCACGCAGGAAGGTCTTCAGCCCGTAGTGCTCGAGCGCGAACGCGCGCGCCGCGGCGCCGCGCGTCCGGGCGTCGTCCGGGTCGTCCATGAGGCGCCGGGCCGCCAGCGCCAGCTCCTCCGGGTCGGACGACAGGGCGCCCGCCTCCGGCGGCACTGCCCGCGCGGCCTCGGTGGTCGCGAGCACGAGCACGGGCATGGCGAGGTGCATGGCCTCCAGCAGCGACAGTCCGAGCGACGTCCACCGCAGCGGGTGCAGGTACGCGCGGCGTCGCGCCAGCTCCGAGTGCAGGCGCGCGGTCGGCAGGTCTCCGACGACCTGCAGGCGGTCCTCGCCGAGACCGAGCGACGCCGGCAGCAGATGGTTGTCGATTCCGAAGGTGTGGAGGGGAGCCGCCTCGGCGAAGCGCGGCAGCAGGTCGGTCCCCGTCACGCGCGCGCGCCGCACCGGTTCGTTCACGACGACGCCGAGGGCGGCGATCTCGCCGGTGTACAGCGGGCCGGGGTCGGGGATGCCGTGCTCGATGACGACCGTGGGAGCCTGGCCGCTGTCCCACACCAGGCGGTTGAAGTGCGTGACGTGGACGATGGGGATGTCCGTCTGGTCGGCGAGCGGATGCCGCTGGTCGATCGGGTGCTGCTTGGGCGTGTTGTGCTCGACGAAGACCGCCGGCACGTCGCGCCCCGGCACCCGGCCGAGGAGCCGCTCGACGAGCTCGATCTCCTCGAGGCGCTGCAGCACGATGAGGTCGACCTCCTCCTCGCGGAGCGCCATCTCGTCGACCGCGCGCGCGGCGGGCGGCAGCGGCGGCGCGGTGGCGCCCGCGGCGACGGGGATGAGGTAGTCGTGCGATCCGGACAGGAAGGCGTTCATCCATCCGCCGTGCACGTGCCAGGCCAGGATCCTCATGCGGTGACTCCGTCCTTCGAGGAATGGGGTGAGGGGATGCGCGCGTGCTCGTCGGCGAGGCGGATGGCCGAGGCCGCCGCCTCCTCGGGAGCGACGCCCGCCAGACAGGGGTGGCCGGGCACGGGGCAGTTCCGAGCCCTGGTGCCGCGACAGGGCGCTTCCTGGTCGCCGAGGAGGGCGACGGGGACGCCGTAGGGCGCCCAGCGGATGGCCGGGACGACGGGGGAGAAGAGGCTCACGACGGGCGTTCCGACGGCGGCGGCGAGGTGCGCAGGGCCGGTGTTGCCGACGATCACGACGTCGGCGCCGGCGAGGACGCCCGCGAGCTGCGACAGCTCCAGGTCGCCTGCGAGGTCGACCGCGCCGGGGGCTGCGGCGACGACGAGGTCGACGAGGTCCTGCTCGCCCGCGGAGCCGGTGACCACGACGCGGCGCCCGACCTCGACGAGCAGCGCGGCGGTGCGGGCGAAGCGCTCGGGCGGCCAGCGGCGCGCGTCGACGGCTGCGCCCGGGTGCACCACGATGTAGGGATCGGCGCCCGTGAGGGCGCTCATGTCGGGCGGCGTCGCCACGCGCATGCGCCGGTCGCCTTCCGGAGCGAACCCGGCCGCCGCCGCGATGGCGAGCGCGCGCTCGACCTCGGGGATGTCCTCGGGGAGGTCCTCGCCGGGTCGCAGGCGCACGTCGAGGAGCGAGCCGGCGTAGTCGACGGAGGCGCCGGCGATGCGCGTCACGCCCGCCAGGCGCAGGATGAGCGCGAGGGGGAGCGGCGACTGGTGGAACGAGGTGAGGATGACCGCCTCGGTCACGTCGGCCGCGGCGATGAGCTCGCGGAGCCGGCCGATGTGCTCATCCGTTGCCGCCGGCGCGGGGTCGGCGATCCAGGGCGCGTCCCAGACCAGCACCTCGGCGACGCCGGGGAGGAGGGCCGCCGCGGCCGCGCCGCGCGGACCGCAGAGCATGACCACCTCGGCCTCGCGCGCGACGGCGCGCACGGCGGGGCCGGTGATCAGCACGTCGCCCATGCTGTCCAGGCGCGCGACGAGCACGCGCCGGGTCACGAGGCCGCTCCCACCGGTGCGAGGAGCATCTCGACGGCGGCGCGGAGGTCGGTCGCGACGGCGGGAGCTGCGGCGACCTCCTCCGGGAGGGTGCGGGCGGTGGGCACGAGCACGGCGCGTGCGCCGGCCGCGGCCGCTGCGCCCATATCGGCGCCGATGTCGCCGATGACGGCGACCTGCGACGGCGCGAGGCCGAGCGCCGCGGCGGCGGAGAGCACCATGCCGGGCCGGGGCTTGCGGCACGCGCAGCCGTCCTCGGGCCCATGCGGGCAGTACCGCCAGACGTCGAAGGGCCCGAGCAGCTCGTCCACGCGGGCGTTCACCGCGCGCGCCTGCTCGTCGGTGAGGATGCCGCGCGCGATGCCGGACTGGTTGCTGACGACGCCCGTGGCGAGGCCCGCCGCGCGGACGCGCTCGAGCGCCGCGACCGCCGTCGGCATGGGCGACACCTGCTCCGGGTCGCCGTTGTAGGGCACGTCCACGATGAGAGTGTCATCGCGATCGAAGAGGATCGCGCGCAGGGCGTCGTCGACGGTCATAGCAGAAGCACTTCCCTCCTCGACGCGGAAGCAAACTCCTCCGCGAGAACTTCCCCTCCGGGCGTGGCGCGTCGCGGCCATCCGCTCGCTCGGCCGGGCCCCGGTTACCGCCGCCTCGGCCGCAGACCCCAGGATGGACGGGTGCGCATCTTCACCGAACCCTCCGACCGGCCGATCCTCCTGGCGCTGCGCGCGCTGAAGCTCGGCGATCTCCTGGTGGCCGTCCCGGCCCTGCACGGGCTGCGGCGCGCGTACCCCGACCACGAGCTCGTCTTCGCGGGCCCCGGCTGGCTGGAGCCCGTGGCCGCGCTCGTCGGGGACATCGACGCGCTGCTGCCGACCCCGGGCCTCGACGACCTGCTGCCGCTGGAGCCGGGCATCGTCGACGTCGCGGTGAACCTGCACGGCAACGGCCCCGAGAGCCGCGCCGTCATCGACGCGCTCGAGCCGCGGGTGAAGATGGTGCACCGCTCGCCGTCCGACCCGGACGCGCTGCCGTGGCTCGACGGCATCCTCGAGCGCCACCGCTGGGCGCGGCTGGTGTCGGCCTTCGGCGCGCCGGCCGACGAGGACGACGTCGCCATCTCGGTGCCCGACGAGGAGCCGCTCGCCCGCGGGGCCGCGGTGATCCATGTGGGCGCCTTCTACGGCTCGCGCCAGTGGCCTGTCGAGCGGTTCGCCGCCGTGGCCGCCGCGCTGCGTGAGGACGGGATGCGCGTGATGCTCACCGGCGGCGGCGCCGACCGCGAGCGCGCCGAGGCGGTCGCGGCCGCCGTCGGCATCCCCGATGAGGACGTGCTGGCCGGGCGCACCGACCTCACGGCGCTGGCCGCGCTCATCGCGGCGGCGGCGGTGGTCGTCACGGCCGACACCGGCGCCGCGCACGTGGCGTCCGCGTACGGCACGCCGTCGGTCATCGTGTTCGGCCCGGCGCCCGTGGCGGAGTGGGGCCCGCCCGCCGGCCCGCACATCGCTCTGACCGACGCGAGCCTGCGTCGCGGCGACGCCTTCGCCGACACCCCCGACCCCGCCCTGCTCGCGGTCACCGCCGATGACGTGCTGGCCGCCGCCCGTCGGGTGCGCCGCACGGTCTGACCCCGTCGGCGCGCCGACCCCGACCGCCCTCATGCCGCCAGGAGGTCGGGGGTCAGGCGGCCGCGCAGCGTGGCGAGGATCTTCGTCAGCAGGCGCGAGATCTGCATCTGCGTCACGCCGCACTCGCGTGCGATCTCCGCCTGCGACTGCTCGTGGACGAAGCGGAGGTAGAGGATCCGGCGGTCGCGCGGGCTGAGGGTGCGGCAGGCGTCGGCGAGGGCCGCGGCCACCTCGGCGCGCGCGAACTCGGTGCCCGTCGCGCGCAGCGTGTCGCCGAGGGTGAGCGTGCCCAGGCCGTCGGCCGCGATGCCGTGCGGGGCGTCGAGCGAGGCAGGCTGCCGGCTCTGCCCGCAGTCCAGCGCCTGCACGATGTCGTCGACGCTGAAGCCGGTCTCCTGCGCGATCTCCGCCGCGCTCGGCTCGTGGCCCAGCCGCTGCGCGATGCCGGGGATGGTGGTGCGCAGCTCCGAGTGGAGCTCCTGCAGGTGCCGCGGCGGCCGCACCAGCCAGCTCGTGTCGCGCAGGTAGCGCTTGATCTCGCCGGCGATCGTCGGCACGGCGAAGGAGACGATGTCTGCGCCGCGGGTCGGCTCGAAGCGCTGGATGGCCTTCGTGAGCCCGAGGTACGCGACCTGCCGGAGGTCGCCGGCGTCCTGCGAGCGCGCGAGGTAGCGGCTCGCGACGGCGTCGGCCACGTCGAGGTAGTCGACCACGACCCGCTGCTGGATCCGCCGCCGCTCGGCCTCGGGAGCGTCGAGCGCCTCGGTCAGCAGCGCGACCGACCGCGCGTTCCGATCGTCCTGCTCGGCCCGCCGAGCCGCAGCCGCAGCCCGGCGCGCGGGGCTTCCGAGCGAAGCGAGGGTCGTGACGGGCATGGGCACCTCTTTCGAAGCGTCACGCAGATGGTCACGAGCGTCGCGTCAGCACGCGTGTCGCCCGCGGCATCTGCGGTCGTGGTGACTCCGAAGCTGCGCTCCGGAGGGAACTGCTCCTACAGAACCGCATCCCCGTGCCCGGGGGAAGTGGCTTGCGGAGAAGGAGAAGGAGCTGTAGAAGAAGTCGACGCGCCCGGGAAGCGGATTGTGCCACGCGCTCCTCCATCTCGGTACCCCCTGCGCACACCGGCATATCGAGCACAGACTTGCGGCATCACCGCAGGATCCGACTCGAAAGGCGATTCATGTTCTTCCATCGACAGGAACTCCAGCACAAGGCCAAGCCCGACGCCCCCGACGCGGTCTACGCGCGCAAGCTCCAGGAGGTGCTCGGCGGTCAGTACGGAGAGATCACCGTCGCTCTGCAGTACCAGTTCCAGGGCTGGAACATGCACATGCCCGGCAAGTACCGCGACCTCGTGTTCGGCATCGGCGCCGAGGAGATGGGGCACGTCGAGATGCTGGCGGTCATGATCGCCCAGCTCCTCGAGAAGTCCCCCCTCGGCATCACCGACGAGGCCGTGCAGAAGGACCCGACGGTCGCGGCCGTCATCGGCGGCACCGACATCCAGCACGGCATCGTGGCGGGTGCCGGCGCACGCCCCGTCGACAGCATGGGCAACCCGTGGTCGGGGTCGTACATCACGGCCAGCGGCAACCTCCTCGCCGACTTCACGGCCAACGCGAACGCGGAGATGCAGGGCCGCCTCCAGGTGGCGCGGCTCTATCACATGACGGACGACCACGGCGTGCGCGACCTGCTCGGGTTCCTCCTGGCTCGCGACACCATGCATCAGAACCAGTGGCTGGCCGCGGCCGAGGAGCTGAAGGCGGAGAAGATCGAGGAGCTGCCGGTGCCGAGCAACTTCCCGCTCTCGAAGGAGGAGCGCGACGTGTCGTACCAGTACCTCAACTTCAGCGACGGTGCGGCCGCGAGCGAGGGCTCGTGGGCGTCGGGTCCGACGCCCGACGGGAAGGGCGAGTTCACGTATCACGACGGTCCCACGACGACGGCTCCGTACCCGGGCCCGACGCACCCCGATGCGCGCTTCTACGGCACGACGGAGGTGCCGAACCGGATCGAGAAGATCGCCGGCGCGGCGCAGGACATGTTCCACAAGGAGTAGGACCGGGTCAGCCCGGCGAGGGCTCCGAGAAGGCGGCCACTTCGGCGATCACGCGCGGATGCGCGAGGACGCGGAAGTGGCCGCCCGTCTCGATCACGACGTTCCGCGCTCCGGGGAGCTCGCTGCCCTCCGGGATGTGCGGGTCGAAGCGCGCGTACACCGAGACGATCCGGCGGTTGACCTCCGTCTCCCGTGCAAGGGCGAGGATGGCGGCGTTGCGCGGGGAGAACGCGTGCAGGGTCGGGACGGCGAGGAATCTCGCGTAGCGCGAGCCGCCGAACGGCGTCGCGATCGCCACCATCCCGCGCACGCGCGACGCGGCCGCCGTCGCCGACATCATCCGCTTGCCGATGAGCCCGCCCTTGCTGTGCGCGACGAGGACGACATCGTGCAGGTCGCGCTCCTCGAGAAGTCGCGCGACGATCTCCGCGCCCTCGCCGAACGGGCGGCGGTTGTGGCGCAGCGGCTCCACGACATGCACGGGATGACCGCGATCGTGCAGCGCGACGACGAGCGGCGTGAGGAATCGCCATGACTCGTAGACGCCGGGGATGACGACGATCGGTGCGAGGCGCCCGTCCTGGAAGTCACGGGCGGAGCGGCGTCGCGTGGTGGCGCGCAGCTGCCCGAGCCCGGCGTAGGCGTAGTCGGCCGCCCACCACCCGGCCCGTCGCAGCAGCCCGCTCACGTGGCCGGCAGCCACGCGGTCTCCGTCGCGAGGAAGTCCTGCAGCGCGGAGGCGACCGCGCGCGGGGCGGTGTGCTGCACGAGGTGCGGATGGCCCGGCATCTCCACGAGCCGCGCGCGCGGTGCGGCGTCGCGCAGGCGCCGGCACCACCGGAGCCCCGCGATCGGGTCGCGGCCGCCGCGCACGACGAGCAGCGGCCGCTCGAGCGCGCCTGCGCGCTCCTCCATCGGATAGGCCAGCATGTGCGGCAGCTGGCGCGCGTACCAGCGAGGTCCGCAGCGCGCGTAGTCCGTGAGCACCATGAGGTCGGTCGCGGGTGTCTCGCGCAGGCAGTCCAGCCCGAGGGACATGCCCTGGCGCAGCGCGCTGCGGTGGCGGTCGTCGACGACGGGGCCGACCGCCACCACGTGCGAGACGAGGTCCGGGCGCTGCACGCCGAGCTCCACCGCCCACTGCGTGCCCATGGAATTGCCGACGACCACGACGGGCTGCTCGCCGATGCCCGCCACCACCTCGCCCAGGAGGCTCGCCATCTCGTGCACATCGGGGGAGCGCTCGGGCTCCGGAAGATCGTCGAACCCCGGCATGTCGAGGGAGTGCACGGTGTGCTCCTCGGCCAGGACGTCGTGGAGCCGCGCGAAGGCGCGATGGGAGATCCCGATGCCGTGCACGAGCACGAACGCGCGCACGGCGCCGGGTCGGGAGGTCGTGTGGACGCGGAAGGTCATGTCGCGCACCTGCACGAGTCGCTCTGTCGCCATCCCCGCAGTCTTCCGGGTCGAGCGGGTCGCCGTCTCGGGCTTGACGCCGCGCGCGATCATCCGGAAGCGCCCTGAAGAAGACCGCGGACGCGTTCTGCCACAGAAGACCGTCGCACGTCAACCCACGCGCGGAACGTCGCGAGACCGTGTTGCATCGCAATCAGTCCATCCGAGCGGTAACGGAAAGGAAGTCACACATGTCTCAGATTCCCGGTCAGGTGCCGAGCGAGGCGGACAGCCGCCCCAACGGCGCGGTCGAGTCGGCCCGGCAGGAGGCCTCCGGTCTCAAGGACACGACCCAGGCGGAGGCCGGGCACGTTCTCGGCACCGCCAAGGAGGAGGCGTCGCACGTCGCACACGAGGCGAAGTCGCAGCTCAAGAGCGTGTACTCGCAGACCCAGAGCGAGCTGAAGGACCAGGCGGCGGGCCAGCAGCGCCGCGTGGCCGACGGCCTCCGCACGATCGGTCACGAGCTGCAGTCCCTCGCCGTGGGCGAGGCGCCGTCGAACCCCGGCATCGCGAGCGACCTGGTGCGGCAGGCGTCGACCCGCCTCACCGACGCATCGTCGTGGCTCGAGGATCGCGAGCCCGGCGACCTGCTGCACGAGGTGAAGAACTTCGCCCGCCGCAAGCCGGGCCTGTTCATCGCCGGCGCGCTGGTGGCTGGCCTCGCCGCCGGCCGTCTCACCCGCGCTCTCGCCGAGAGCGCGCACGACGAGAGCGACGCGTCGGGCGTCGCGGGTGCGGGCGCAGCGCCCCGTCCCGTCACGACCCCGCCCGTTCCGCCCGTGACGACCACGCCGGCCTCGACGCCGCCGGTGGTCCCGGGCGGCACCGTGGGCGGCGCGGGCACGATCGGCGGCACGGCTCCCGTCGTCGGCAGCTCCGCCACCGGCGCCCCCGTGACCCCGCCGGTGCTCCCGCCGACGCGCAACGAGGGCACGCCCGTCTACGACCGGTCCCGTGCGCAGAACCTCACGGGCGATGAGGGGAGTCAGCATGGAATCTGAGCACACCCCGTCCGAGGAGAAGGCCGCGGCCACCTCGCTCGGCGATCTTCTGTCGGAGGTGACCAGCGACATCTCGCTGCTCATCCGGCAGGAGCTCGAACTCGCCAAGGCGGAGCTGCGCCAGTCGGCCACCCGCGCCGGCAAGGGTGCGGGGATGATGGGCGGCGCCGCGTACGCCGGCCTCATGGCGGTGTTCTTCCTGTCCGTGGCGCTCTGGTGGGCGATCGGGCTCCTCACGGGGCTCGGATGGTCGGCCGTCATCGTCGCCGTGATCTGGGGCATCATCGCCGCCGTCCTGTTCGCCAAGGGCCGCAAGGACATCAAGACCGTGAAGGGCGCTCCGCAGACCGTGGAGTCGCTGAAGAAGATCCCCGACGCTCTGAAGAGAAATGAGGAGAACCGATGACTGATTCACCTGAGGCCATCCGCGCCGACATCGAGCGCACCCGCCGCGAGCTCGGCCGCGACGCCGACGCCCTCGTCGACAAGGTCACGCCCTCGAAGATCATGGACCGGCAGACCAGCAAGCTCAAGGGCGCGTTCGGCTCCGTCCGCGAGCGCGTCATGGGCGCGGTCGACGACGCCGGCTCGAGCGTGCACCGCGCGGGCTCGAACGTCGGCGGCTCGGTCTCCGACTCCGTCTCGGGCGCCGGCTCCGCCGTCTCCGACGCCACGCACCGCGTGGCCGCCAAGGCCGAGGGCAACCCGATGGCCGTGGGCCTCATCGCCTTCGGAGCGGGTCTGCTCATCTCCTCGCTCATCCCCGCCTCCGAGAAGGAGAAGCGGATGGCGGAGGACGTGAAGGAGCAGGCGCAGCCGCTGCTGGACGAGGCGAAGAGCGTCGCCCAGGAGGTCGGCGCCAACCTCAAGGAGCCCGCGCAGGAGGCAGCCGCATCCGTGAAGGACGCTGCGACCGACGCCGCCGGCACCGTGCGCTCCGAGGCCCAGTCGTCGGCGGAGAACGTCACCGACCGGGCCAAGGAGGCTCGCGAGAACGTGCAGGGCAGCTGACCCGCACGCGCACATCGATGGGCGGGACCCGACGGGTCCCGCCCATCGGGCTGTCCGGCGTCAGCCGATGCCGAGGATGAGGCCGACCAGGCTCCAGGCGCCGTAGGCCGCGAGCGAGGCCCCGCCCACGACCGCGGCGCCCACGGCGCCGCCGCCGACGATGAGGCCGGTGCGCAGCCGCGAGCGCGGCGCCCGTCCGCGCTGCGCGACGAGGTCGGCATTCCGCTCGACCGTCGCCGCGGTGCGCGTGCTGCGCAGCTCGACGGCCGCCAGCGGCGAACCCGTCCACTTCTCCACGCCCCAGGCGAGACCGCGGGTCGTCTGCACCCTGAGGTTCGTGCCCCAGCCCGCTGCCGGGTCGATCGGGCGCGCGCGCAGCCGCTCGGCCGACGCCCGCACCCGCTCGACGTCGCGGAGGCCGGCCTCGGCGAGCACCGCGGCCATCCCATGCAGGCGCTTGCGTGCGCGCTTGCGGAGGGTCGTGTCCGCCGCGCGCACCTCGAGACGGTGCATGGCCGTGCGCACGTCGTCGAGCACGCGGTGCGCCTCTGCGACGTAGCGGGCCGCCTGGCGGTCGGGTCCGAGCGCGAGGAAGGCGCCCTCCTCGGCGAGAGAGTCGACCGCCTGGTCGAACGCGAACACCGGGCTGCCCGAGGGCAGCGCCCGGTTCTGGTGATGCTGCTGCGTCATGCCATCCGCCTTCCGCCGCGTGATGTCCCGTGCTCCAGCTTACGAGCGGACGGACGATCTGTCCCGTGCTCGCGTTACCCGAGGCGCGCGCATGCCGCAACCCCTTCACTCCCCGGCACAGCCCCCGCACGATGGAGATCCACGCAATCGATCGGAAAGGACACCTCATGGCTCGCATCACAGAGAGCATCGATGTCGACGTCGACGTGACCACGGCGTATGACCAGTGGACGCAGTTCGAGACGTTCCCGCAGTTCCTCAGCTTCGTCGAGTCGATCCGCCAGATCGACGACGAGACCACCGCCTGGAAGGTCAACATCGGGGGCGTCGCCCGCGAGTTCACGGCGAAGATCACCGAGCAGCACCCCGACGAGCGCGTCGCGTGGAACAGCATCTCGGGTGACGCCGACCACGCCGGCGTCGTGACGTTCCACCGCCTGTCGGACACGAGCTGCCGCGTGACGGTGCAGCTCGACTGGGAGCCCACCAGCCTCACCGAGAACGTGGGAGCGGCCCTCGGCTTCGACGACCGCGCTGTGAAGAAGGACCTCGCGCACTTCAAGGAGTTCATCGAGTCCCGCGGCGCCGAGACCGGCGCCTGGCGCGGCGACATCTCCTGACCCCGGGGAGGGGCGGATGGCCGACGCGGTCGGAGAGCGCCTGACAGCGCAGCAGCGACTCGTCGTCGTGATCGCGATCCTCGCGTCGTTCGTGAGCTTCCTCGACGGCAGCGTCGTCAACGTCGCGCTCCCGGCGATCAGCCGGGAGCTCGGCGGCGGCCTCACGACGCAGCAGTGGGTGGTGGACGCCTATCTCGTCACCCTCAGCGCGCTGATGCTCCTGGCCGGGTCGGTGTCCGACGCGTTCGGCCGCATCCTCGTGATGCGGTGGGGGCTCGTCGGCTTCGGCGTCTCCTCGCTCGTCATCGCGGCGGCCCCCGATCCCGCCCTGCTCGTCGCCGCGCGCGCCGTGCAGGGCGCGGCGGGGGCCTTCCTCGTGCCGAGCTCCCTCGCCCTCATCACCACGGCCATCCGCCCGCCCCTGCAGGCGAGGGCGATCGGCGTCTGGACCGCGTGGACCACCGCGGCGATGATCGCCGGTCCGCTGCTCGGCGGGCTGTTCGTCGATCTGCTGTCGTGGCGTCTGGTCTTCCTCATCAACGTCCTGCCGATCGGCGCGACGCTGTGGCTGCTCACGCGCCTCGAGGCCCGCGATGTGCGCAGACCGGGAGTGCGGGTGGACCTCGTCGGCGGTGCGCTCTGCGCGCTCGGGCTCGGTGCGGGCGTGTTCGCGCTCATCGAGCAGCCGCGGCTCGGATGGTCGTCTCCCGCCATCGCCGTGCCGCTCGTCGTCGGCGCGGTGCTCTTCGCGGCGTTCCTCTTCCGCCAGCGCCGGGTGCGGGATCCGATCCTGCCGCTGGAGCTCTTCGCCGTGCGGAACTTCTCCGCGGGCAACATCGCGACGCTGTTCATCTACGCCGCGCTCGCTCTCAACGGCTTCGTCGTCGGCGTCTACCTGCAGCAGGGCGCGGGGCTGCCGGCCACGCTCGCCGGGCTCGCGAGCCTGCCCGTGACGATCCTGATGATCCTGCTCAGCGCCAGGGCGGGAACGCTCGCCGGACGCTGGGGGACCCGCGGCTTCATGACGGCGGGCCCGCTGGTCATGGCCGTCGGCGCCGCCCTGCTCCTGACCGTGAGGGACGACTTCGACTACGTCGGGCAGGTGCTGCCGTCGATGGTGGTGCTGGGCACAGGACTCGCGCTGACCGTCTCGCCGCTCACCGCGACCGTGCTCGGCTCCATCGACTCGGAGCGGTCGGGCATCGCGTCGGCCGTGAACAACGCGGTCTCGCGGGTGGCGGGCCTCATCGTCATCGCGCTGCTGGCGACGATCGTCGGCGGGCGCCTCGACCTCGCGGGATTCCATTCCGCGGCCGTGGTGACCGCGGTGCTGTTCGCCGCCGGCGGCGTCGCGTCCTGGCTGGGAGTCCGCGACGCGCCGGCGTGAGGGTCAGACGGCTCGGGGCGCGTTGTTGATGTGCTCCTCGATGAGCTGGATGCCGCCGAGGGCGTTCGCGGAGACGGCGAGCTCCTCGACCCACTCGCGGTTGAGCGGTGGCGCCTGCGGCTCGTCGAACTCGAATCGCAGCGGGATGGCCGGGTGCACCCAGATGGTGCTGCGGCCGTTGTCCTCCTCTTCCGGATGGCGCCAGGAGACCGAGAAGCTCTCGTCACGGCGCAACTTGCTGATGATGACGACCTTGAGGTGCGCGAGCGCACGATCGTCGATGTGGATGGCGGAGGCATTCGCGCCGTAGTAGAGCACTCCCATGCGCACAACGCTAGACGGCGGGGATGTGCGGACCCCGCGGGCGGCTCCTTCGGCCGTGACGGAACAGGCGGCTTTTCCGACGAACGTCGGAAAAGAGGCAGGACGCGCCGCGATGTCGCCGGGTGGGTGTGCGAAGAGCACCCTCGGCGCCCCCGGGACGTTCTACCTTCTTCATTGGATGGAGGCGCCGTTCGTGGTGCGCGGCGCGAGTGTGGAGCAGGACATGTCGGAGACGAGTGCGGTGCCCGGCGCGCAGCGGCCATGGCAGGACGACGATCTCGCGGGGCGGCCGGAGCCGGCCCTCGATGAGGCGCAGGCACCGGCCGGAGGACGGCTCTCCGTCTTCCGCCGCCTGCTCGACGCGGAACGCGCCGTCCGCGTGCGTGCGCTCGCCCAGGCGCGTGAGCGCCGGTGGCTCGACGCCGACTCCGCGCTGCTGGTGGCCCTCATCGATTCGGCGTCGTCCGACGATGACCTGCGACGACTGGCGGTGGCGCTGCAGGCGGACGGGCGCGGGGCCACCTGGCACATCGGCGACGCCTTCGGGCTGCCCGTGATCGTCACCTCGTGCTCGCGCGTTCCCGAGCCCGCTCGGCAGGCGCTGGAGCGCGAGGTGCGCCGCCTCGGCCATCCGCAGGCGCGTCTGCACGACGCGACGCTGCAGCCCGACGAGGACGACCTGCTTCCCGCCCTGCGGGAAGCTCTGCAGGCGCGCGCGGCGACAGACGACGGCCTGTCGCTGCCGGCGGGGGTGCGGCTGCTCCTCGAGGACGTGGAGGTGCCCATCGACCTGCTGCGCCGCGCCTCTCCCGGCGCTTTCGCCCTGTGGCGGTCGGACGACGACGCCCAGCTCGCGACCGTCGAGGCGTATCTCGACGCGGGCGGCCGGGTCTCCGAGGCGTGCCGCCGACTGCACATCCACCGCACGACGCTCTACTACCGGCTGGAGAACCTTCCCGAACTCGTCCGCGACGAGCTCGCCGACGGGCTGCGTCGCAGCGTGATGCACGTGGTGCTGATGACGCTCCGCTCCCGCGCGGCGGGAGAGGACGCCGCCCTCACGGGTGGATGACCGTCAGCAGCGAATCCGGATGGTCGGGCACGACGAGCGTCTGCCAGGTCGACCGCTGCCATCCGTGCTCGACGTCGTAGAACAGACTCGTCCCGAACGTCAGCTTGCGTGCGCGCTGACGCGCCCACAGCGTGCGGAAGGACGGGTAGCGCCGGTGCAGGGTCGCGACGAGCTCCTGGAAGCGCTCCTCGTCGGGCGCGGCCTGGAAGCGCAGCGAGTCGACGAGGCGGATGGCCGTCTCCCGCCATTCGCCCGGTGAGGGCGCCTCGGCCTCGTGCTCGAACACCTCCACGAGGAGGTTTCGCCCCACGTCGAGGAAGCCGTTCGCGACCTGCGCGCACGCGCGGTTCACGACCAGCACGTCGTGCACGCCGTTGGTGATGTAGGCGGGGTGCGGCTCCACGAGGCCGAGGATGGCGAACGCGCCCTTCGGCAGCCCGTCGCGGCGCGAGATCGCGCGTGTCGCGCTCGTCTGCGCCAGCTGCTGGAAGTACTCCGTCGTGTCCTCGTCGAGCCGCAGCGCGCGCGACAGCGACGCCACCACCTGCGGGGAGGGGAGGTGCCCGTGGGCCTGCTCGAGGCGGATGTAGTAGTCGCGGTTGATGCCGGCGAGCTCGGCGACCTCCTCGCGGCGCAGACCGGGAACGCGCCGACCGTCGTCGCGGGCGAGCCCCACGTCCTCGGGCTGCAGCTCGTGACGCCGACCGCGCAGGAGCTCGGCGATGAGGGTGTAGCGCAGGGTCACGACGCGGTCTCCGGTCCCGACCCGGGTCGCGCTCCGCGGCGCGTGGTGGCGCCGATGGTGCGCAGCGCGTCGATGAGCGAGGCCACCTGCGCCCAGCTGAGGCCCTCGAGCAGGGTGGACTCCTGCGCGACGAGCGTGCGCATGGCGGACTCGACCCGGTCGCGACCCGCGGGCAGCAGCGTCACGATGCGGCTGCGCTGATCGGCGGGGTTGTCCGTGCGCGCGAGGTAGCCGCGCTCCTCCAGCCGCTCGATGCGGTAGGTGATGGTGCCGCTGGTGGCGGTGGTCCACGTGGCCAGCTGCGACGGCGTCATCGCCTGCTCGGGTGAGCGGCGCAGCAGCGACAGGATGTCGAACTCCCAGGCGCGCAGTCCCGCGGCGGAGAACGCCGACTCGCGCACGCGCTGCAGGTCGCGGGCGACCCGGCGCAGGCGCGACATCACGTCCAGCGGCGAGAGGTCGACGTCGGGCAGGATCGCCGACCAGGCGTCGATGATGAGGTCCACCTCGTCATCGCCGCTGTCGTAACCGCGTGCATCTGCCACCACGACACAGCATAGGACGGCGTCCGCCGAACTCCGTGGCGGGCGTCTGCGGCAGCGTGTACCGTCGGGCCATCACTCGTCTGTCGGAGGTCAGGATGAAGTTCTTCCAGCGGCTCGGCCGGTCGTTCATGCTCCCCGTCGCGGTGCTGCCGATCGCGGCCATCCTCGTCGGCGTCGCCTTCTTCATCCGCAACGTCGCGGGGGAGAACGTCGCGGTCACGTTCCTCAACGGCGCCGGCGGCGCGCTGCTCGACAACATGCCGATCCTGTTCGCGATCGGCATCTCGCTGGGCATGGCGTCGAAGTCCGACGGCACCTCGGCGCTGGCGGGCCTCGTGTCGTGGCTGACGATCACCACCCTGCTGTCGCCGGCCAACGTCGCGCTCTTCCAGGGGATCGAGGAAGGCGCCGTGGATCCGGCGTTCGGCGTGATCAAGAACGTGTTCGTCGGCATCATCGCCGGTCTCATCGGGGCGTTCAGCTACGACCGCTTCAAGGACACCCGCCTGCCCGACGCCCTCGCGTTCTTCTCGGGCAAGCGGTCCGTGGCGATCGTCGCCGCGGGGATGTCGCTCGTCGTGGCGCTCATCCTCTTCTTCATCTGGCCGGTCGTGTACGGCGCGCTCGTGGCCTTCGGCGAGTTCATCGCCGCGCTCGGGCCGATCGGCGCGGGCATCTACGGCTTCATGAACCGCATCCTCATCCCGCTGGGTCTCCACCACGCGCTGAACTCCGTGTTCTGGTTCGATGTGGCGGGCATCAACGACCTCGTGAACTTCCTCGGCGGCGAGGGCGAGTACGGCGTCACCGGCCAGTACATGACCGGCTTCTTCCCGGTCATGATGTTCGGTCTGCCGGGCGCGGCGCTCGCGATGTACGTGACGGCCAAGACGACGCGCAAGAAAGTCGCGGCGGGCCTCCTCCTCTCGGGCGCGGTGTCGTCGTTCGTCGTCGGCGTGACGGAGCCGCTGGAGTTCGCGTTCATGTTCCTCGCCCCGGTGCTCTATCTGATCCACGCGGTCTTCATGGGCATCTCCTTGGCGATCAGCGCCATCCTGCCGGTGCGCATGGGCTTCGGGTTCTCCGGCGGCGCGATCGACCTGCTGCTGGGATGGACGAACCCGATGGCGCAGAACCCGTGGCTCATCCCGGTCATGGGCGCGTTCTGGTTCCTCGTGTACTTCCTCGTCTTCCGCTTCGTGATCGTGCGCTTCGATCTGAAGACGCCCGGCCGCGAGGACGACGAGGTCGAAGCCGACGTCGATCGGCCGGCCGACGGCGACGACCGCTACCGGGGCACCGCCGCCCGCTTCCTCGAGGCGCTCGGCGGGCAGGAGAACATCGTCGAGCTCGACAACTGCGCGACGCGGCTGCGGATGGTCGTGGCCGACGTCGCGAAGGTGGACGACGCCGCGCTGCGTCGTGCGGGAGCGGCCGGCACCATGCGCCCGGGCGGCAAGGCCGTGCAGGTCGTCTACGGCCTGAACGTCCAGTTCGTGAAGGACGCTATGGAAGATCTCATGGCGGGCCGCGCGCCCGTCGCCGAGCGACGCGACGACGCGCCGGCGCCGACCCCGGTGCTCACGACAGCGCCCGCCGTCGTCCGGCTGCGGCAGCCGATCGAGGGGCGAGTGGTTCCGCTGTCGGCGGTGCCCGATGCCACCTTCGCCGAGGGGATCATGGGGCCCGGCGTCGCGATCGAGCCGACCGGCGACACCGTGGTCGCACCAGCCGACGGGCGGGTCGAGCACGTCTTCCCGACCGCGCACGCGGTCGCGATGGTGCTCGCGGACGGCACCGAGCTGCTCGTCCACGTCGGAATCGACACCGTGGACATGGCGGGCGAGGGGTTCGAGACGCTGGTGTCCGCCGGTCAGGAGGTGACGGCGGGGACGCCGCTGCTGCGGATAGACCTCGACCGCCTGCGCGCATCCGGCCATCCCACCATCACGCCCGTCGTGGTGCTCAACAACCCGGAGGCCTCGGTCGAGATGTCCTGACCCGCCCCGGCGGTTCCCCACGCGCATAGGGTGGACGGACGCAACCGGAAGGGGAGACCCATGGCACGCATCCTGATCTTCGGCGGACACGGGAAGGTCGCGCTGCGCCTCGCGCCGCTGCTCGCCGAGCGCGGTGACGCCGTCACCGGCGTCATCCGCAATCCCGACCACGAGGCCGACGTCCGGGCGGCCGGCGCCGAGCCGGTGATCGCCGACATCGAGACGCTGGACGTCGACGGCCTGGCCGACCTCGTCCGCGGGCACGACGCGATCGTGTGGTCGGCCGGTGCGGGAGGCGGGAACCCCGCGCGCACCTGGGCCGTCGATCGCGATGCGGCCATCCGCTCGATGGACGCCGCCCGTGCGGCCGGCGTCTCGCGGTACGTCATGGTGTCGTATCTCGGCGCGGGGCCGGACCACGGCGTTCCCGAGGACGATGCGTTCTACGCCTACGCCGAGTCGAAGGCGGCCGCCGACGAGCACCTGCGCGGCAGCGGTCTGGACTACACGATCCTGCAGCCGGGCGGCCTCACCCTCGACGAGCCGACCGGCCTCATCGAGACCGGCGACCTGGGCGACGGACGCGTCGCGCGCGGCGATGTCGCGGCCGTCGCAGCCGCGGTGCTCGCCGACGCGAGCACGATCGGCCGCTCGATCCCGTTCGGCAACGGCAGCACGCCGATCGCCGAGGCGATCGCGGCGTGAGCCGCCGCGCCGTGCTCGCCGCCGCGGCGGCGGGCACGGTGGCCGCGGGGCTGGCCGTCCACGTCGCGCTGCCGGCGTCGCCCGCGACGGATGGCCTGGGCGACGTCCTCTACGCCGTCCTCGTCTTCCTGCTCGTGGCGTTCGCGGCGCCGCGTGCGCGCGTCGTCGCCGTGAGCGCCGTCGCCCTCGCGTGGTGCGTCGCGGTCGAGCTGCTGCAGCTGACCGGCCTCCCGGCCGCGTGGGGGAGCGCCGCGCCGCCGCTGCGGCTCGTGCTCGGCAGCGGCTTCGCGGCGCTCGACCTGCTCTGGTACGCCGTCGGCGTCGCCCTCGCGGCGGGCGCGGACGCCGTGCTCCGACGGGTCAGAGCCCCTGGCCGGCGTCCCAGAGGCGCTCGGGCGAGCCGTTGATGAGCGCGTCGATGTGCATGGCCTGCGCGTCGGTGAGCGACGCGACGTAGTCGATGATGCCGCGGCCGGTCGCGCGCCGTCGCAGCTCGACGCCGTCGGACGCGTCGGCGAGCTCGGGCTCCTCGCGGCGCAGGCGGGCGTAGTCCTCGGCGGCGAGGTCGACGAGGTCGAGGAGGCGTCGCGGCGCCCGCCGCACGTCGTGCGGGTCGTCGAGCCACGCCGCGAACCCGTCGACGAGGCGCTCGAGCACGCTCGCCTGGCCGCGCTGGTACAGCGCGAGGTCCGGGCGCTCGAGGATGAAGCGCTGGTGCAGGAATTTCAGCACGGCGACCTCGTGCCACGCGTCGCGGTCGAGGCTGACGTGCCCCGAGCGGATGGGCGGCGTCTCGCTGACGGTCACCGAGTGCTGCAGGCGGGTGATCCAGGCCGCCGTGAACTGCGACAGCGTGCGCTCGGTGAGCATCGAGCCGTCGAACGGCACCGCGAGGAGGCCGTCGATGACCTCGTCGGTCACCCGGGCGACGGCGGCGGCGAACGCCTCCTCGTCGGCGATCCACGGGTCCTTCGCCTCGAGCCGCCGCCACAGCAGCTCGAGGGAGCGGCCGGGCGCGCGCTGCGACAGCACGAGGTCGCCCTGGGCGGCGGCGTGCAGGGCGGCGCGGTCGCGGCGCCACGCGCGGAACTCGGCGGAGATCGTGGACTGGTTCAGCAGACCCGCGCGGTAGAAGTCGTCGAGGTCGTGCAGCGAGTACGCGATGTCGTCGGCGATGTCCATCACCGAGCACTCCACCGTCTGCTGCAGCGGCGCGATCGCGGGGTAGGGCGCCCGGGCCGCGCGCATCTCGTGCGCGTCGAGCGCGAAGGCGGAGAACTTGTACGCGCCGCTGCCGGGAGAGGCGGGGGAGATGCCGCGCGGGGCCTCCGGCCGGCCGGACCAGCCGTCGCCCTCCGCGCGCAGCCACGGGTACTTCAGCACCGCCGCGCGCACGGCGGCGGTCAGGTTGAGACCCGCGCCGGCCCGGTCGTACTCGTCGAGGCGGGTGACGATGCGGAAGGTCTGCGCGTTGCCCTCGAAGCCGTCGCGCAGGCCGAAGCGGTCGCGCGCGAGCCGGTCGAGGGCCTGCTCGCCGAGGTGGCCGAACGGCGGATGGCCCAGGTCGTGCGCCGCGGCGGCCGCCTGCACGACGACGGGATCGCAGCCGCCCAGCCGCGCGACGATCTCGCCCTCCGGACCCGCGCTGTGCGACAGCTGCACCGCGATGCCGCGGGCGACCGCGGCGACCTTGACCGAGTGCGTGAGGCGGTTGTGGACGGCGAGGCCCGCGCCGGCCTGCGCGATGACCTGGGTGACGGCCGACAGACGCGAGTAGTACGGAGAGAAGCGGATGCGCTCCACGTCGACGCGGTACTCCGGGTTGCGCTCGCGCCGCTGATAGTCGTCGAGCGCCTCGGGCACGCGTCGCGCCGTGCGCGGGTCGTCGTCCAGAGCGGTGGCGGCCGCGAGAGCGGGCGCGTCGTCGGCCGCGAGAGCAGCGGCGGCAGGTGCATCCGTCATCCGACCGATGCTACCGGCCGTCCGCCTCGCGACGACGACGCCGCAGCCGCCGGCGCCGCGGGCTCTGCTCGGGCGCCGCGGCCGCGCGCGCCGCCTGCCGACGCTCCTCGCGTCGGGCAGCCCATCCGGCCACCTCGGCGTCGATGTCGACGAGCGGTGTCACCACGGGCGGGCCGCCGAGGAGCTGCATGCGCGCGAGCTTCACCCGGCGGTTGAAGTCGTCGAGGTGCTCGCGCACGTCCTGCTCGCGCGACATCGCGTCGAGCGTCTGCGCGAGGTCCGCGTGCTCCGAGCGCAGCTGCAGCGCGGGCGGGCCGAGCCCGGTCAGCCCCTCGCGCTCGATCTTGCGGCGGATCCACCAGTCGGGATCGTGCGATTCGCCGAGGCCCTGGATGGGGCGCCCGGCACCGGGGAGGTCGTCGAACTCGCCGCGGCGCATCGCCTGCTGGATGACCATCTCCACGTACGCCGGGCGATCGGTCAGCCCGGGAGCACCCGCCGAACCCGTCGGGGCGTCGTCCGCCTCGCCGAGCTCCTCGCGCATGCGGTCGATGCGGTACTGGACCGCGCTCAAGCGCGGGTCGACGTGCTCCTCGTCGCGTGCTGCCATGGCGTCACCTCCGCGCCTCCAGGCTACGACGCGCGCGCGGAGTGCGGGTCGTCAGCCGGAGAGCTCGGCACGCAGTCGGTCGAGGTGCTCCGCGGTGATGTCGTCCTCGGCGCGATCCTGCCCTGGGGTCTCCCGGAGCACCTCGAACGGCTCCGTCATCGCCTCCCCGTCCGGACGCACGTCGAGATGGGTGACGGCGTCGCCGCGGGCGTGCAGCCACCGCGCCATGTCGTAGTCGCTGGGGGAGTCTCCCGCCGTGAACCAGCGGCGGGGCGCGGCCATCCGCTGCTCGACGAGGGAGAGCGCCCGCTCGGCGCCGAGCGCCTTGCCGGCGTCGACGTGCTCGATGTCGATGGAGATGATCGTCGGGATGATGTGGAACCGATCAGCCAGCCCCTGGTCGTCGATGACCTGCTGGCAGGCGCGGACGAGCGCGGGCTGCGCCGCGAGGTACGCATCGCTCGCGACGTCGACGTTCTGCTCGATGGAGATCATCGTGCGCTTGGTGTCGTCCCAGAACATGAGGTCGGCGTGCGGTTCTGCGAGCTCGCGGATGGCGTCCACCAGCGCCTGCGGCGGCCGCAGCTCGATGTCGGCGTGGATCTCGCCCACTCGCACCTCGGGCGCATCGGGCTCGAGCGAGAACCAGGTCGCGCCCTTCTCGCCCACGCCCCACACCGGAGCATCAGGGCGGAGGCCGGCGGCGGCGAGCTCGGGGATCACCCGCTCGACGAGGAACGCCGTGGAGCGGCCGGTGTTGAACACGACGGGCGCGCCGGCGTGGGCGAGCGCCACGAGGTCGGGCGCGATCGTGGCCACGCGCAGCGTGCGGGTGACGGTGCTCGCGAGCGGGCCGTCGACGTCGAGGAGGAGTCCGAGGGTCACCCGACCATCCTCTCCGATCCGCCGCCGGTCGGCGTCAGGCGGGCACGTCGAGCGTACGGCTCGCATCCCACGGGAGCGTCCATCCGAGCCGGTCGAACATCGCGTCGAGCACGCCGGCGGTGAAGCCCCACACCACGCGCTCCTCGCCCGTCCGCGGGTCGGGCACGACGAACGCCGGCCCGCGCCAGGTGCTGCCGCGATGGTGCGTGACCGACGTGAAGCGGGACGCGGGCGACAGCAGGTCGGCGACTGGCGCGCGGAACACCGCCGACGATTCGGCGACGTCCACCACGCGCACGGCGGATGGCCGGCGCCACCAGGCGAGGACGGGCGTCACGAGATGGCCGGAGGCGGGCACGGGGATGGACGCGAGTTCGCCGAGCACGTCGACTCCGGCGAGGTCGAGCCCGGTCTCCTCGTGCGCTTCGCGGAGCGCCGCGGCCGTGACATCGGCATCATGCGCGTCGACGCGCCCGCCGGGGAAGGCGACCTGTCCCGGGTGAGACCGCAGGGTCGTCGCGCGCGCCAGCAGCAGCACGTCGAGGTCGCGCGAGACGATGGGGCGCGCGTCGGGCTCGCGCGGCGCGGCGTCGTGCGGGGCGGGCGTCTCGGCGGCGCGCACAGGTGCGTCCGCGACAGACGAGGTGGGTGCGTCGGCGGCGGGCAGGTCGTCGAGCACCCCGAACAGGACGAGGACGGCGGCCGGGCGGCCGGCGGCGGGCATCATGCGCGCGCGCTCCGTCGCCCAGGGGCCGGCGAAGTCGCGGTCCGCGGCGAGGGCCTCGAGCTGCGCGCGAGCGGTGGCGGGCGGCAGCGGCTCGGACGGCATGGTCCCGAGCGTAGCCGCCGGCGCGCTTGCTCCGCGTGACCTGGGAAGCCGCAGGCGGGCTGCGCGTCACCGTGTCGTGCGCGGGCCCCCGGCTTAGCATTGCGCTATGAGGACGAGATCGAGCGGACGCACCCGGGCTCTCACCCGAGCGGCGGGTGCCGCGGTCGTGACCGCCCTCCTCCTCGGCGGCACCCCCGCCGTCGCGTCCGCGCAGTCGTCGCCATCCCCGTCGGCCCAGCCTTCGGAGGCGGCCACCCCCGAGCCGACGCCATCCGCGCCCGCCGAGCCCTCGCCATCCGCCACCCCGCCCGCGGAGCCGACGGTGCGCGTGGAAGCCGCGTCGGCCGATGCGTACGCGGCCCGGGCGGCGCAGATCGTCGCCGAGATGAGCCCCGAGCAGCGCGCGGGGACCGTCGTGATGGGGCACATCCCGTCGCGTGACGCGGAGACGGTGCGGTCATACCTCGCCGGCAGCAACCTCGGCGGGTTCCTCCTCATGGGGGCGAACGTCGGCTGGGAGGAGCAGACGCGGTCGCTCACCGACGCCATGGCCGTCGACCCCGCGCTGCCGCCGCTCATCGCCGTCGACCAGGAGGGCGGCGCGGTGTCACGTCTCTACTGGGATCGGGCGCCGTCCGCCAGGGAGCTGCGCGACCAGTCGCCGGGCGCGACCGAGGCCGCCTTCGCCAGGCGCGGAGCGCTCGTCGCGCGCGCGGGCATCAGCGTCAACTTCGGCATCGTCGCCGACACCACCGCCGACACCAGCTCGTTCATCTGGCAGCGAGTGCTCGGCGAGACACCGAGCGCTGCGACGTCGCGCGTCGCGGCGGCGGTGAGCGGCGAGTCGCCGTACGTGCTGTCGGCGCTCAAGCACTTCCCCGGGCACGGACCCGTCCGCGAGGACTCGCACTTCACCATCCCGGCGACCGACGCGACGCTGTCGCGATGGAACTCGCGTGACGCCCGCCCGTTCCTGGCCGGGATCTCCGCGCAGGCGCCGCTGGTCATGATGGGGCACCTCGCGTACACCGCCGTGAACCCGGCGCCGGCGTCGCTCTCGCCGGAGTGGTACCGGATCCTGCGCGACGAGCTCGGCTTCGAGGGCGTCGCCGTCACCGACGACCTCGGCATGCTCGTGCAGAGCGGGCGCCTGGAGTACCAGGACCCGGTGCAGAATGCGATCACGGCGCTCTCCGCCGGTGCGGACCTCGTGCTCACCGTCGCGCGCTCGACGCCGCAGACCGCTCCCGACATGGCGGCGGGCATCGCCGCGGCGGTGCAGTCCGGGACGCTGTCGGAGGAGCGACTCACGGAGGCCGCGACGCGCGTCGTGGCACTGCGCCTGCAGGCCGGCGGCGCAGGACGCTCGCTGCTGCCGTGCGAGGGGGAGTGCGCCGCGCCCCAGGGCTGACCGGCGCTTTTGTGGCGTGTGGCCCGGGCGTGTGGCTCGGGCGTGTGGCCGGGCGTCGGATGGTCGGCGCTCGCGCGGTGCTCGGGCGGTGCTCTCGGGCGCGTACGGCGAGTGGTTGGGGTCGGCTCTCTCGGTTAAGCTCGTAGCTTAACGCCGTAAGCCTGCGCGCACTCGCGCAGCAGACTCACGGAGGCCGGTCAAGCGCCGAAGAAGGCAGCTCGACGCGGCGTGGCGGGCGTGACGCGTGCACAGGTTGACTGCGGCGGCGTGTCTCCTACGGGTTTTCCACAACAGCTGAATGTTCGACTGTTCCCGCTTGAAATGTCGGTAGCCGCTTCTATCGTGGAGGCATGGTCAAAGACGCCAACCTGGTCGCGCGGACCGCTCCCACCGTCCCGGTGGAGGCGGCGGTCGCGCTGCTGGATGGTCTCTTCGCGGGGGTGGAGGATCTTCCGGATGTGGACCTGGTGGCGGTGACGGGGCGGGTGGAGCAGCTCGGCCGGATCGTCGACGCACTCCGGGTGCGGGCGGCGGGGGAGGTCACGCGCCGCTCCCGGCGGGGGTTGGAGCATCCGCTGTCGGAGGCGCTGGGGTGCCGGACCGGCAGGGAGGTGCTGGAGCGGGTGACCGGGGTGCCGGGGCTGACGCTGTCGGGGCGGGCGCGGCTAGACGAGCGGACCCGGGAGCGGGAGTCCGCGACCGGCCTCCCGCTCCCGCCGGAGCGTCCGCTCCTGGCGGCGGCTCTCGCGGGTGGGCGGATCGGGGCGGAGCCGGCGGCGCTGCTGGTGAAGGCGTTCGATGCCGCGTCGAAGGCGCTGCCGGCCGAGGAGCGGCACAAGGTCGACGCGATGGAGGCGCACCTGGTCGGCATCGCCACCGGTGCCATCGCCTCGGACCTCGACGACGCCATCGTCCCCGACGATCTCGCCACCCTCCTCGACCCCGCCACGGCCACTCCCGAAGCCGATGCTGACGCGGCCGAAGCCGAAGCCGACGTCGACGTCGATGCGGAAGCCGGTGGTGCTGAGGCGGACGAGGAAGCGGGTGGGGTGGTGCCGCCGCCGTGGAGTGTGGTGAAGGCGCATGCGGATGCGTGGGTGGATGTGCTCACGGCGGACGGGTTCGATCCGGATCATGAGCACGACAAGGCGTTCCGGGCACGGGGTCTGACGGTCACGGAGCTCCCGAACGGGAACTTCCGGGTGAACGGGATCCTCGTTCCCGAAGCCGGAGCCCTCCTCCAGATCCTCCTCGCCGCGCACACCAATCCCGCCCGCGGCGCCGCCTTCACCGGCCCCGACAGCCCTGACAGCGCGGACAGCGCGGCAGATGAGGGGTCCGCTTCCACATGGGGCGCAGACGCTGGTAGCGCCGACGGAACGGAAAACGGTGCCGCTGACGGAGCCAGCGGGACGACGGACGCCGACGCGGACGCCGAGGGCGGGTTCCTGGACGGGGTGGATCCGGAGGATCAGGGCACGAAACCGTGGCAGGCGGCGGAGATCGTCCACGACCCCCGCACCGCCACGCAGAAGCGCCACGACGCGCTCATGGCGATGCTGCAGGCGGCCTCCCGCGCCGCAGAGACCCCGACCCTCGGCGGCGCCGCCCCGACCGTGATGATCCACGTCACCGACACCGACCTCGCCACCACCCACCCCGACACCGACCCGACCGACGAGTCCGCATGGGACGGCTCACCGGGGTGGGACGACTCTCCAGGGTGGGACGACTCTCCAGGGTCGGGGAACGACCATCCTCCGAACTCCGGGCCACCACCGACCTCGCCTTCGCCAGCTGCGCCACCACCCTGGTCACCCTCGCGGCGACGCCGGTCGGGGATCGCGCACCTCGACGGCACCTCCCGGGCCGTGCCAGTGTCGGTCGCTCGGCGGATCGGGTGCAGCGGGGACATTCTCCGAGCCGTGTTCAGCGCCACCGGGAGGATCCTGTCCCTGACCAGCCTGCAGCGGACCTTCACCGCCACGCAGCGGAAGGCGATCGTCGCCCGAGACGGCGGGTGCATCATCCCCGGATGCACCATCCCCGCCGCCTGGTGCGAGATCCACCACGTCCAAGACCACGCCCTCGGCGGCGCCACCCACACCGACAACGGGGTCCTGCTGTGCTGGTGGCATCACCATCACCTCGAGCACTCCGGATGGGACATCCAGATGCGAAACGGCACCCCCTACATCGCCGCCCCGAACTGGATCGACCGACACCACCGCTACCGGCCCGCACCCACCTCCACCACCCGACTCCACGCGAAGATCCGCGGCAGGCAGCAATGAGCAGCCCTGCAGCTACCGTGAAGGCGGAGTGCCGGTACAGCGTTCAGCAGCGGTCAGTCTCTGCCCTGCCACGCCCCGAGGATCTCCTCGCGCAGTGCGTTGCCGCGAAGCGCGAGGTCGCGCTGGCGACGCACGTACTCGGCCTTGCCCTCGGGCGTCTCGATCGCGACGGGTGCGAAGCCCCAGTCCGCGAGGTCGTATGGCGATGCCTCCATGTCGAGCCGGCGGATGTCCCGCGCGAGCTCGAATGCATCGAGCAGCAGCTCGCCGGGAACGAGCGGCCCGAGTTTCACCGCCCACTTGTAGACGTCCATCCCCGCGTGCAGGCACCCGGGCTGCTCGCGCTCCGGCTGCCCTTCGCGGCTCAGCAGCTCGCGGTTCCGCGGCACGGCGTCGGGCGTGAAGAACCGGAACGCGTCGAAGTGCGTGCACCGCAGCTCGTGCGACTCGACGACGGCGTCCGTCCCGCTCTGTCCGAGGCGCAGAGGCTGTGGATGGCGGTGGTCGCCCTGTCGGTAGACCATCGCCCACTCGTGCAGGCCGAAGCACCCGAACTGCCCCGGTCGCGACGCGGTGCGTCGCAGGATCGCGTCGATGAGCGACAGCAGCTGCGGCTTCGCGGCCTCGAACCCGTCGCGGTCGACCACGAGCGACCCGGGGGCGGTTCCCGTCACGTACCAGCGCCATCCAGTCCGCTCGCCGCCCGCCGCCTCCTCGAGCTCGACGCCGGGGCCCGGATGCCAGCGTCGCAGCACCGACGGCTTGTATGAGTAGTACGTGAAGAGGAAGTCCCACACCGGGTGCTTCTCACCACGCGCGGCGCGCGCCCGGTGCGCGGCCGTCAGCGCGTCCGCGCGGGCGACGTGCGCCTCCTCGCGCGCGCGCCACTCGGCGCGGGCAAGGGACGTGGTGATCGCGAGCGCGGGCATGTCAGCGGGCGAGGATGGCGCTCATCGCGCGGGAGAGGTACCAGGGGTCGACGACCGCCGTGAGCTCGCGCGCCGAGTGCATCGAGAGGATCGGCACGCCGACATCGACGGTGCGGATGCCGAGTCGCGTCGCCGAGATCGGCCCGATCGTCGATCCGCACGGGATCGCGTTGTTCGACACGAACTCCTGCGACGGGACGTCGGCCGCGCGGCAGGCGGCGTTCCAGGCGGCGGCGCCGTGGGCGTCGGTCGCGTAGCGCTGGTTCGCGTTGATCTTGAGGATGGGGCCGCCGCCGACCATCGGCTGGTTCGCCGGGTCGTGACGCTCGGCGTAGTTCGGGTGGACGGCGTGACCGACGTCGCTCGAGATATGCAGCGAGGCCGCGTACGCTCGCGCGCGCTCCTCGGGGCCCGCGCCCAGCGAGGTCGAGATGCGGACGAGCACCTCCTCGTGGAACGGCCCCGCCGCGCCCGACCGTGACGCACTGCCGATCTCCTCGTGGTCGAACGCCGCGAACATCGCGATCGCGTCGGCCGGCCGGGCATCGCGGATGGCCGTGAGCGCGGCATGCGTGGACAGCAGGTTGTCGAGACGGCCCGAGGCGAAGAGCGCCTCGTCCGCGCCGAACACACGCGGGGTCTGCGTGTCGGCGACGACGAGGTCGTAGCCGTCGATCGCGTCAGCGGTCGTGCCGGCGAGGTTCGCGACGACGGCGAGGATGTCGGCGCTCTCGCGGTCGCCGAAGCCCCAGACCGGCTGCGTGTGGCGCTGCTTGTCGAGGGCGAGGCCGTCGTTCACCGAGCGGTCGAGGTGCACGGCGAGCTGCGGGAGGCGCAGCAGCGGCCCGGTCCGCACAAGGTGCTCCGCGCCATCCGCCGTCACCACGCGCCCGGCGAGCTCGAGCTCGCGGTCGAGCCACGAGTTCAGCAGCGGGCCGCCATAGATCTCGACACCCAGCTGCCACCATCCGCCGGGGCCGATGGTCGTGGGCTTCGGCTTGAGCTTGAAGCCGGGGGAGTCGGTGTGCGCGCCCACGATGGCGAAGGGCGTCGTCGCGGTCGCGCCATCCGGCACGACGAAGGCGATGACCGAGCCGTCGCGCACGACCACGTACCGGCCGCCGGGAGCGATGTCCCACGCATCGGCCTCGTTCAACCGGGCGAACCCATCGGCCGTCAGACGCCGTGCTGCCTCCCCGGCGGCGTGGTACGACGACGGCGACGCGCTCACGAACGCGGCGAGGTCGTCGATGTGGGCGCGTGCGGCAGTGGGGACGGTCATCCCTCCAGGGTATCCAGCGCTCGCTGAGCGACGGTCCGCCCAGCGCTCACAGCGACGGTCGCCCCGCAGCTCGCCCGCCGGCTACTCCACCGGCTCGATGAGCTCCGGGGAGTCGTTGCGCACGTTCCCAACCGCCGCCGCGACACGGTGATAGGTGAGCTGCTCGGCCACGCGCGGCGCGTCGTCGAGCGCGGCGTCGAGGATGTCGAGCGGGTAGTCCACGTCGGTGTCGAGCCACGCGTCGGCGTGGTCGGCGTCGAGAAACACCGGCATCCGCTGGTGCACCGACCCGAGCTGGCCGATCGCCTCGCGCGTGAGGATGGTGAAGCTCAGCATCCAGCGCGTCGGGTCGTCGGCCGCCTTCGCCGGGTCCGTCCACCACTCGTACAGTCCGGCGAGCAGGAGCGCCTCCTCCTCGGACGGGTGGATGAAGAGCGGCACCTTGCCCTCCTCGGTGACCTGCCACTCGTAGTAGCCGCTCACCGGGACGACCGCGCGGCGCTTCTGCAGCGCGGGCGCGAACATCCGCTTCTCCTCGAGCTCCTCGGCGCGGGCGTTGAAGGCGCGCACGCCGATCGACGGGTCCTTCGCCCACGACGGAACGAGTCCCCACCGTGCGGACTCGAGACGCCGCGTCGGCGGATCGGTCTTCGCGGAGTCCAGCACGATCGCGGCCTGCGCGGTGGGCGCGACGTTGAACGAGGGCGCGGGGAGGTCATCCGAGACGAGATCCACGCGCAGCTGACCGACCAGTTCCGAGCCCACCCGGGCCACGACGAAGCGTCCGCACACGGTGGCAGGCTACGCCTTCAGAATCCCGACGGCCTCGAGCCGCTCGGCGAGCCCCGCGCCGTCGCCCGCGGTCACCCACGGCACACCGGCGGCGCTGTGGTCATCGACGACGGTGCGACCGCCCGCGAGCACGGCCTGCGCGGGCGACAGACGGCGGATGGCCACAGCCGAGACGGAGTCCGGATGCTTGCGCGTGAACTCGGTGTAGATCTCGTCGTCGTGCTGACCGTCGTCGCCGATGAGCAGCCATGCGATGTCGGGGAACTCCTCGGCCAGGCGCAGGAGGTTCATGCGCTTGTGGTCGCTGCCGCTGCGGAACCACCGCTCGTGGGTGGGGCCCCAGTCCGTGAGCAGCATGGACCCGGGCGGGAAGAGATGCCGCGAGAGGAATGAAGTGAGGGTGGGAGCGATGTTCCATGCCCCGGTCGACAGATAGAGCATGGGGGAGCCGGGGTTCTCGCGCACGATGCGCTCGAGCAGCACGGCCATCCCCGGAACCGGCTGGCGGGCGTGGGTGTGGATGACGAACGAGTTCCACGCGGCCAGCAGCGGACGCGGCAGCGCCGTCACCATGACCGTGTCGTCGACGTCGGAGACGATCCCGAACCGGACGTCGGGGTCGACGACGAACACGCGACCCGACGTCTCGCTGCCGCCCTCGACCGACAGCCGGAAGGTCTGCCATCCCGGTTCGAGATCGGCGGGAACCACCGCATCGATGACGCCGCCGCGATCGGCGACGACCTCGTGCGTCGCGCCGCCGACGGTCACGGTCACCTTCGCGAACGCGATCGGGATGCCGGCGAAGGAGCGCCAGCCGCGGACGCTCGCCGCCTCGCCCTCGGGCGTATTGCGCGGCGCGGGCACGATGAGCACGCGGCCGAGGACGCGGATCCAGCCCTTTCCGCCGTAGCCCGAGAAGGGGACAGCGGTGGGCACTCGCCCCTTGCGGCGCGCGACGCGTTCGCGCCATGCGTGGAAGCGGCGCTCGAGTCGCGCGACCCAGTGGATCTTGCTCGGGGCGGGTGTCAGGGAGGACATCGCCCTCAGTCTTCCATGGCCCGATCGTTCGCGGGGCTCTCGTCGCCGTGCAGATGGCGGTGCTCGATGCGCGCGATGACCTTCTTGGCCGCCACGACGAGGACGGCGAACAGCAGGATGGCCCCGACGAAGAGGTAGCCGGCGTAGTGCGCCTGGTCGGCGATCTCCCGGAACCCCCGCGCGGCGCTGGCCGAGATGCTCACGTAGATTCCCGCCCACAGCACGCAGGCCGGGAGGGTCCACGCGATGAAGCGGCGGTACGCGAACCCGGTCATGCCGACCGTGAGCGGCACCAGGGAGTGCAGCACGGGCAGGAAGCGGGAGAGGAAGATGGCGATGCCGCCGCGGCGCTCCAGGTAGCGCTCCGACCGCTCCCAGTTGCGCTCGCCGATCCGGCGACCGAGCCAGGAATGGCGGATGCGCGGGCCGAGCCAGCGGCCGAGCGCGAAGCCGATGCTCTCGCCGATGAGCGCGCCGACGACGACCGCGCAGCCGAGGGCGAGGCCCTGCCACACGGACTCGACGCCGGCGGCGGCGACGATCACGATAGTGTCACCCGGCACGACCAGCCCGACGAGGACGCTGGTCTCGAGCATGACCGCGAGACCCGCCAGCACGGTGCGCAGGACCGGATCCACCGCCGCGACGAGGTCCAGGATCCACAGGAGGATCTCGTTGATCACGTGCCGAGCATACGAGACGAGCGCTCGCGCTAACCTTGAGTCTCCCCGATCTTCCGCTGTCCGGCTCCCCGGGCGGCGCCTTTCGATTCCGATTGGCCTCATCGCACCGTGTCGCAGAACCCCGTGTCGCAGAACCCCGCAGAGCACCCCGAGAACGACGTCCACGCCATCCAGGCGAAGTGGCAGGCCTACTGGAGCGAGCACGGCACGTTCCTCGCCGGGGAAGAGGGCGACACTCGCCCGCGCAAGTACGTGCTCGCGATGTTCCCGTACCCCTCGGGCGATCTGCACATGGGGCACGCGGAGAACTACCTCTACAGCGACATCGTCGCGCGCTTCTGGCGGCACCGCGGGTACAACGTGCTGCACCCGATCGGCTGGGACTCGTTCGGCCTGCCCGCCGAGAACGCCGCCATCAAGCGCAAGGCCGACCCGCGCGAGTGGACCTACGCGAACATCGCGCAGCAGCGCGAGAGCCTCAAGCGCTACGGCGTCTCGTTCGACTGGAGCCGCGTGCTCCACACGAGCGACGAGGACTACTACCGCTGGAATCAGTGGCTGTTCCTGCAGCTGCACGAGCGGGGTCTGGCGTACCGCAAGGAGAGCCCCGTCAACTGGTGCCCGAACGACCAGACCGTGCTCGCCAACGAGCAGGTGGTCGACGGGCACTGCGAGCGCTGCGGTGCCGAGGTCGAGAAGAAGAAGCTCACGCAGTGGTACTTCAAGATCACGGAGTACGCCGACCGCCTGCTCGACGACCTGAACCAGCTCGAGGGCTTCTGGCCGCACAAGGTGCTGCAGATGCAGCGCAACTGGATCGGCCGCTCGGTCGGCGCCGACATCGACTTCGAGATCGAGGGCCGCGACGAGAAGGTCACCGTCTTCTCCACGCGCCCCGACACGCTGCACGGCGCGACGTTCATGGTGGTCGCTCCCGACAGCGACCTCGCCGCCGAGCTCGTCGCCGGCTCCTCGCCGGAGGTGCGGATGGCTTTCCAGGCCTATCTGGACGACGTGCGCAAGCAGACCGACATCGAGCGCCAGAACTCCGACCGCCCGAAGACCGGCGTCTTCCTCGACCGCTTCGCGATCAACCCCGTGAACGGCGAGCGCCTGCCGATCTGGGCCGCCGACTATGTCCTGGCCGACTACGGACACGGCGCCGTCATGGCCGTGCCCGCGCATGATCAGCGCGACCTCGACTTCGCCATCCGCTTCGACCTGCCCGTGCGCGTGGTCGTCGACACGTCCGCTCCCGTCACCGGGGCCATCCCGGTGATCGAGCTGGACGAGGACGGCGTGCCGATCGACCCCATGCCCTCGGAGGACCCGCGCGAGACCGGCGTCGCCCTCACCGGCGAAGGCCGCCTCATCAACTCGGGCGCCCTCAACGGGCTCTCCAAGCGCAACGCGATCGCCCGTGTGGTCGAGCAGCTGGCGGCCGCCGGCACCGGCCGCGCCGCCAAGCAGTACCGTCTGCGCGACTGGCTGATCTCGCGTCAGCGGTACTGGGGCACGCCCATCCCGATGCTTCACACCGAGGATGGCCGGGTCGTGCCCGTTCCCGAGGACCAGCTGCCCGTGCGCCTGCCCGTCGCGGAAGGTCTCGATCTCAAGCCGAAGGGCAAATCGCCGCTGGGCGCCGCGACCGAGTGGGTCACGACGACCGTTCCGGCCACCGGCGCGCCCGCGCTGCGCGATCCCGACACGATGGACACGTTCGTCGACAGCTCGTGGTACTTCCTGCGGTTCCTGTCGCCGGGCATGGACGGCGCGCCGTTCGGCTCCGCCGACGCCTCGCGCTGGGCGCCGGTCGACGCCTACATCGGCGGCGTCGAGCACGCGATCCTGCACCTGCTGTACGCGCGCTTCATCACGAAGGTCCTCTTCGATCTGGGTCGCGTGGACTTCACCGAGCCGTTCTCCAGCCTCATCAACCAGGGCATGGTCATCCTCGACGGCGCGAAGATGTCGAAGTCGAAGGGCAACCTCGTGCTCTTCAGCGACGAGCTCTCCGCGCACGGTGCCGACGCGCTGCGCGTCGCCCTCGCCTTCGCGGGCCCGGTGGAGGACGACAAGGACTGGAAGGACGTCTCGACCACCGGCGCGCAGAAGTTCCTCGCCCGCGCCATGCGCGTCGCGCAGGACGTGACGAGTTCGCGCGACGTGGTGTGGGCCGACGGCGACGCCGCGCTGCGCCGCGTGACGCACCGCCTCCTCGCGGAGGCGCCGAGCCTGGTCGAGCAGACCAAGTTCAACGTCGTCGTGGCGCGCCTCATGGAGCTGGTCAACGCCATCCGCAAGACGATCGACAGCGGAGCGGGCGCCGGCGACCCCGCCGTCCGCGAGGCCGCCGAGGTCACCGCCATGGTGCTCGACCTCTTCGCCCCCCACACGGCGGAGGAGATGTGGGAGGTGCTCGGCTACGAGCCGTCGGTCGGACTCGTCACGTGGCGGAACGCCGACCCGACGCTCCTCGTCGAGGAGAAGGTCACCGCGGTCGTGCAGATCGACGGCAAGGTGCGCGCCACGCTCGAGGTGCCGGCGAAGATCGACGGTCCGTCGCTCGAGCACCTCGCACGCAACGACGACCGGGTGCTGCGGGCGCTCGGCGAGCGCGAGATCACGCGCGCGATCGTGCGGCCGCCGAAGGTCGTCAGCTTCTCGACGAAGTAAGGCAGCGCGCGCGAAGGCCGGCTTCCCGGTAGGGAGGCCGGCCTTCGCGCGCGGGCTCCGGGCGTCGCGACCGGACTCCCTTGCGGTCGGGCCCGGTCACGGCGAATCGGTGAGCGTCCACCAGACGCCGCCCACCACGAGCAGTGCAACGCGGTGCACCACCTCAGGCGTCGTCTCGAGAGACGGTGCGGCGATCGGTCAGCCCCAGGACCGAGTAGCGGCGCTCGATACCCGCGGTCGCACGTCCCCACTCGCTGCTCGCGACGCGTTCCTGATGCATCCTGAAAGCGGGTTCGTCTGCGAACTGCTCATCGACATCCCAGACCAGAGGGTCAGAGGACGGCGTGACGGCGAAGGCGAGGCACCCCGGCTCGGTGCGGGTCAGCGCGACGTGTCGGGGGAGGTGCTCGGCGACCAGCCTCGACTCGACCTCGTTCTTGCAGACCAATCGGCCGGTCAGACGAACAGCGCTCACCCCATCGATGCTAGACGGCCGTGTCGTCCCGGGTGCGGGACTCCGGACTCGTGGGGCGCGCTCGTCCAGGTGCCGCCCGGGCATCACCGTGTGCACAGGCCGCCCGGTGCGGCGTGGCGCGCAGCCTTCCGCTCTCCCTTCCTCACGGGGGTCCGCCGCCGCCTAGCGTGACGAGGATGAGCGCCGAGACGGGCTTCCGATCGCCGCGCGCCCGCCTGGGCGTCGGCGGGGTGGTCGTGCTCGTGCTCGCCGCTCTCGCCCTGACGGTCGGCATCGGCATCTGGCGCGGCGCGTCCTCTCCGGTGGAGGAGGTCGCGGTCACCACTGCGCCGACGAGCAGTCCCGTGGCGGAGGCCGGGCAGTTGTTCGTGCACGTGCACGGCGCAGTGAATGAGCCCGGGCTCTACGTGCTCGCGGCCGGCGCTCGCGTCGTCGATGCGATCTCCGCCGCCGGCGGGCTCGCCGACGACGCGGACGCTGCGGCGGTGAACCTCGCCCGGCCGCTCGCCGACGGAGAGCAACTGGGAGTGCCCGCCGTGGGGGAGGAGCCGCCGCCACCCGCACCATCCTCGGGAACGGGGTCAGGGCCATCCGGCGGGGAAGCTCTCGTGAGTCTCAACAGCGCGGACCAGGCCGCGCTGGAAGCCCTGCCGCGTATCGGCCCCGCTCTCGCGCAGCGCATCATGGCGTGGCGTGAGGAGAACGGCCCGTTCATGGCGGTCGAGGATCTGCTCGCGGTGCCGGGAATCGGCGACAAGATGCTCGAGACGCTCCGGCCGTTGGTGACGCTGTGACGCGCGTGCGCGACCTGCGACTGCTGCCGATCGCCGCTGGGGTCTGGGCGGTGGCGCTGGTGTGCGTGCTCCTGCCGGCAGCCGCACCCGGCATGGTCGTCGGACTGTGGATGGCCGCGGTCGCGCTGGTGGTGCTGCTCGCGGTGCGGCGGGGTCGGCTCATCGCGGGTGCGTTGCCGCTGCTGGCGGTGGCGCTGGCAGTGTCAGGGGTCGTCGCGACGCACGCGGCCGTCGCTGAGGGGGATCGGGCGGCGGCCCGCGAGCTCGCTGCCCAGCCGGGTCGCGTCGTCGAGGCGACGGTGACGCTCACGACGAAGGTGCGGCAGGTGGGCGATGCGCTGTGGTTCGACGGCGACACCGCGCAGCTGCGCGGCGGGCGCGACGAGATCCCGCTGCGCGTCCCCCTCACGATCTCGATCGAGCCCGACCAGCTGCGGGATGGCCCCGCTCTCGACCTCGGGTCGGTGGTGACCGTGCGCGGTTCGGCCGAACCGGGCGACGCGGGGCAGCGGTCCGTGCTGGTCCTCTTCGCCGGGCGCGGCGAGGTGGTGCGCGGGCCGCCGCACGTGCTGGGTCTGATGAGCGGGCTGCGCGACGGCTTCGTGCACGACGTCGTAGCCGGGCTTCCCGAGCCGGGCGCGGGCCTGCTTCCCGGGCTCGCCGTCGGCGACGACCGCGGCGTGTTCGAGGAGCTCGATGCCGCCATGAAGACGTCGTCGCTGTCGCACCTGACCGCGGTCAGCGGAGCCAACTGCGCACTCGTCGTCGGGATCGCGTTCGCGGCGGCGGCCGCGATGCGCATGCCACGCGCGATGCGAGTGATGATGGCGCTGGCGACGCTGGGCGGCTTCGTGCTGCTCGTCACGCCGGAGCCGAGCGTCATCCGCGCGGCGACGATGGCCGCGATCGCGATGCTCGGCGTGCTGCTCGGGCGCACGGGCGCGGGTGCGGCCGCGCTCGGAGGTGCGGTCGTGGTCTTGCTGACGCTCGACCCGTGGCTCGCAACGACGTACGGCTTCGCGCTGTCCGCGCTCGCGACGGCGGCGCTGCTCCTGCTCGCGGGTCCGCTCGCCGAGGGGCTCGAGCGCTGGATGCCGCGGGTCGTCGCACTCGGCATCTCGGTGCCGCTGGCCGCGCAGATCGTGTGCGGGCCGATCCTCGTGCTCCTGAGCCCGCAGGTGTCGGCCTACGGGGTGGTGGCGAACATGATCGCCGCGCCCGCGGCACCTTCGGCCACCGTGCTCGGGATGCTCGCATGCGTTCTGCAGAGTGTCCCCCTCCTGGCCGAGGGACTTGCCGGTCTCGCATGGGTCCCGTCGGCGTGGATCGGGCAGACCGCGCTGCTGTTCGCGCGCCTTCCGGTCGCGACCGTGCCCTGGTGGGGCGGTCTCCTCGGGTGTCTCGCGCTCGCCTTGGCCGGCGCCGCTCTCGTCGCTGTGCTTCTGCGCCCCGGCCGAGTGCGGGCGGGCGTGCGGCGAGCGTCACTCGTCGTGCTGGCGGTGGTGGCCGGCGTCAGCGCGGGGACGAGCGCGCTCGCCGGCGTCGCCGGACCGCTGACTGCCCCGCGCGACTGGAGCATCGCGATGTGCGACATCGGACAGGGCGACGCGGTGCTGCTGCGCTCCGAAGGCGCGACGATGCTCGTCGACACGGGGCCGGATCCGGCGCTTCTCGACGACTGCCTGACGCGACTCGGAATCGCGCGTCTCGACCTTCTCGTGCTCACGCACTTCGATCTGGATCACGTCGGCGGAGTGGACGCGGTCGCCGACCGCGCCGAAGCGGTGCTGCATGGACCGGTCGGCGCGGATGGCAGGGGATGGCTTGAGCGCGCCGGTGATACTCATTTCATCGACGCATCCGTGGGGATGTCTGGGAGCCTCGGCGCCGCGCGTTGGCGCGTGCTGTGGCCGAAGCGCGACAGTCGCGCCTTTCCGGAGGGGAACGATGCGAGCGTCGTCCTCGAGATCGCGGGAGGGACCATCCCGCGCACGCTGCTGCTCGGCGACCTCGGCGCATCGTCCCAGGCGGCATTGCGCGGATCGGGCGCCCTCGCGGCGCGGTTCGACGTCGTCAAGGTCGCGCACCATGGCAGCGCCGATCAGGACCCCGAGCTCTATCGCATGGCGCGCCCCGCCCTCGCCCTGATCGGCGTGGGCGCCGACAACGACTACGGTCATCCCGCCGACGGCATCCTCGCCGAGCTGAGGTCGCTCGGGACGACGATCACGCGCACGGATCAGGACGGCCTCGTGCTGGTCGGCCGGTCGGCGGATGGCGCGCCCTGGGTGTGGCGGGAGCGTCCGCCACCCCAGAAAGCCGCAGGATGAGCGGCCGACGCGGCCACCGCCATCCGCTCAGCTGGTCTGATCGGTCGCCTCCTCCTCGTAGCCGATGAGCCAGCTCACGCCGTGCCGGTCGACGACGCGTCCATCGTGCGCGCCCCAGCTGCGCCGCTGCAGCGGATCGATCACGATGCCGCCGTCGGACAGAGCGTGGAACCAGCGGGTGAGGGTTGCGCCGTCCGCGGTGCCGAGCAGCGCGATGCTCACCCCGCTCATCCGCAGCGTCTCCTCGCCTGCGACAGCGTCGGTGCCGTACAGACTCACGGAACCGGACAGCGCCCCGTGCGCGATCGCGTCGGCGGGGCCATCCGTGCGGTCGAACTCGGCGTACGTATGCAGGGCGAGCTCGCCGCCGAAGACGTCTCGATAGAACGTGAGCGCCTCGGCGGCGGTGCCGGGAAACCAGAGGTACAGGGTCTGCGCGGTCATGGGGCTCCTTCGCCGGTCGCCACGGCGGTCGTGGCATGCGTCAAGGATGCCCGATGGTGGCGCTGGCGTCTCCAGGCCCATATATTGATCGCCATCGCTCAAGGGGGGCGGGGGAGTGAGTGAATCGATGAAGATCAAGAAGCGGACGAGTGCGGTGCTCGGAATGGGTGCGGCGATCGCGATGAGCATGTTCGGGGCGGTGGCGCCGGCATCAGCGGCTACTCTGGCGCCGTCTTGCGTGATCGCACACACGCTCAGCAACGGTGACGTCAAGGTGGCGAACAACTGTGCGAAGGCGAAGCGGATCAAGGTCGTCATGGCTTGGGGTCCCGACCTGGCCTGCTGGACCATCGGCGCTGGCGGGGCTGCCATCTGGGACGACCCGCTCGGTCGTCTCGACCGGGTCGTGCTCTGCTGACCGCGTAAGCGAGGGCGGGGTCGGGCGGGTCCCGGCCCCGCCTTCCTCGTGACCGGACGCGAACGGTTCCTGTCAGGATGGGCAGGTGAGCGAATCTTGGGATGAGCGGATCGACGCCTTCTGGGAGTCGGCGGACGGTGCGCGGCCAGCGGAGACGCTCGCCGCGATGGCCGTGCTGATCCGCGAGCGCGGGGACGGCGACCCGGACGCGCTGTACGAATGGGCGTCGGCGCACGACTTCCTCGGGCGGGAGGCGGAGGCGATTCCGCTGTATCGCGAGGCTCTCGCTGCGGGGCTGTCGGGGGAGCGGCGTCCGCAGGCGATCATCCAGCTCGCGAGCTCGCTGCGCAATGTCGGCGACCCCGCGGCGGCGATCGACCTGCTCGAGGAGCATGCACCCCATGCGGTCACGGGCTCCGCATCGCAGGCGTTCCTCGCGCTCGCGCTCCACGACGCCGGCCGCACCGACGAGGCACTCCGCGTCGCGCTGCGTGCCCTCGCCCCGACACTGCCGCTGTACTCGCGTGCGGTCGCTGCGTACGCCGATGAGCTGGTCACCGTCCGAGCGGAGTAGTCGCAGGGGGCGTTACTCGTGGCCGAGGGGAATCTCGGCCGACTCCCGCCAGACTCCGTTCGCGCCCTCGACGAGGAGCGTCACGGCATCGGCGCGTCCGTGAAGCGGAAGGACGGCGCGCACCTCCCGCTCGGCGCCGATCAGCTCTGCGTGAGTGGCGGTGTCGCCGACGGTCGCGTGTGGTTCGGACCCGTCGTGTAGACCGCCGTAAGGAGGATAGGCGGGGAAGGCACGATGGACGGCGGCGGTGAGTCGCACGAAAGGCGACGCGTCGCCAGGAGCGAGCCACAGGATCTCGCCTCCGAACCAGCCCGTGTCGGTGAGCGCGAAGTCGAACCGCCGGACGGAGCAGACCGCGCGGCGCAAAGCCGTCGTCGCGGCTTCGTCTAGCTGCGAGGCCGGCACGAACGGAAAGAGAACGGTGATGTGCGGGGGTACCCCGGTGCGGGCGTCCGCTGCGAACCGCTGTCGAAGTCCGACGAGATCATGCGAGGTCGGCGCCTTCACGATCAACGCTGTCCGAGACATGGCTCGATGATAGAAGGGCCCGTCGAAGCACCGACGCGTTGCCGCATCAGACGTGCAGCAGGGCGGCTACAGTTCCATTCCCATCACCGTGCGCACCAGCGGTCCGCCGTGGTCGTCCTCGAGGCGGCGCATGCCGATCTTCTCCGCAACCCGGCGCGATGCCAGGTTCTCGGGATGGATGATCGCGACGAGCCGATCCGCCGTCGTGTTCCGACGAGCGAAGTCGCGGCAGGCGCCGGCGGCTTCCGTGGCCAGGCCGTGACCTTGCCGGGGGACGCGAATGTGATAGCCGACCTCTAACCGCGGCTCGCCATTCACGTCCTGCCAGGTCAGGCCGCAGTCGCCGACGAACTGACCGTCATGCGTCTCGACGACCCACAGTCCGTACCCGTGACGCTCGTAGTTATCCTGGTTCCACGCGATCCACGCTTGGGCCTGTTCCCTGTTCTTCGGCGATGGGTAGAACGCCATCACTTCCGGGTCTCCAAGGAGCTCAGCCATATCGTCGAGGTCATCGCGGCGCATCGGACGGAAGCGCAAATGGGGTGTGTCGGCGGGAAGCACAGACGGACGATACCCGAACGACGCAGTTTCCTCCTGAATCCGCCTCAGGTGCCCTCCACCGGGAGCCACGGGTCACGGGCCGCCGTGCCGAAGTCGTCGGCGCGCTCGAGTGCGGCGACGATCGACGGCCCGCGTGTGCTGATCACCCGATCGCGGCGATGTCAGCTCTGTTAGGCCGCGTCGTCCGGCCGGAGATCGAGGACGACCGCGATGTCCGGCCGGCCGGCGACGGCGGCTTCCATGACCTCGCGATGCTCGGCGTCGATCCCGTGCTCGGATCGCTGTGCGACGGCACGCGCGCGCTCGAGATCCGCGCTCTCCATCGCGTAGACGAGGATCGGCCCGTCGGACGTGTCGAGGATGACGGCCTTTTCGTGCATGACGCCCTCGTCGGCCAGCGTCGCCAGAGCTTCCGCCCTGCGCGGGCCGTCGACCTCCTGAAGCCAGCTCTCCAGTCGTTCGCGTTGGTCCGGTTCGATCCGGCGGATGGTCAGGGAGATCATGCGCGCAAGGCTAGCGGCGCTGAGGCGGTTGCGATGCTTCGAGGCTAGTTACCGGCCCCGGCGCGATGGATCCCCCGCGAGGCGGACATTCCTCCGTGATTTCCGCGAGGCAGCAGAGCCGAGGCGCGGTGCCGCGTCACTGCTGGCCGAATATGACCACCTGCCATGCGCTCTCCACGCTGCTGTCATACGCCTCGAACCTCACGGCGACGACCTCTGTGCCCCGTGGCGATGGCAGCGCAAGGACCTGCGTGCCCTGGTCGCACGCGAGCGATTGGGATGCGCTCGTGCTCCCGCCGCTCGCGAGATCCAGGGTGATCATTCCCGTCATCGTGGCATCGCCGAAGCAGTCGAATTCGACCCGGTCGAGCGTCACGGGCTCGTTGAATGACACGCTGTCGCCTTCCCCCGACTCCTTGCTCTCGTCGACGCTGACCATCGCACTGAAGCCGGCCCCAGCGCCGTCGGGCAGTGGCATCGAAGCCTGCTCCGCCATCCATTCGGGGACAGCCGGATCCGCTGCGTCCACGGATGCGCACCCGACGAGCAGGGACAGTCCGAGAACAACGGGAACAGCCATCAGGCGGTCGTGGCGCATACGTGCACCGTAGTGATGCTCGGACTCCGAGGGCGACGAGCGCGCCGGTGAGAACTCGTGGACGCGATCGAGCTCGTCGGACAGCAGCACGGTGTGGGGGAGACCACGCAGGGAGTCGGCGTCGTCGGCGATACCTCGAAGGCGGGCGGCGTCCGCAGGTGCCTCCCACGGGAACGAATCCGGTTCCGGTGCGTCGTCTTGCACGAGCGCGCGGGCTTCTGCGATCACGTCGGCCGCCGAGCGAGTGTGCTGCTGCTCCGATGAGCGGGGCGGACCAGGGCCGGGATCGGACGCCGCTCGGCGGCCTGACTACGATTCCACCGTGCAGGGCTCTGTGTGCCACCGGCGGATGGCGTGGTCGCGCTCGCCGCGATGATCGTCCCGTCGCTGACCGGCTGCTTCGCGCCATCCGCTCAGATGGGCCCCGATGCGAAGACGCAGGAGCGCGTCGTCGCGTCTCCTTCGCCGACGCCGGAACCGACGCCCGCCGTTCCCCCCGACGGCACCGTCGCCACCGGCGTCCTCGTGGACGACACCGGGTCCAGGCTCGGCGAGGTCTCCGTCGACGTGAAGGATGGGGCGTACTGGCTGCACCTGCCCCTGCCCGCATTCGAGGGGTACGAGGAGATCACGCCGGCGCTATCCGACAGTCCTTTCACGCTCGACGAGTGCGGGGCAGCCAACATCTGGCAGTTGGGTTTCGGCGGCGTTGACGACACGAAGGAGACGTACGACGTGCAGCTGTCGACGTTCTACGACGACCCGTCCTTCTTCACCTCGGCGCTCTACGTCGCGACGGGTCTCTCACCGGAGCAGGAGGAAGCTCATGACGGCTGCTGGCAGCCGATCCTCGCGAAAGCCGATCTGCACTGGACCGCTCCGGTCGTCCGTCCGTGGGCTCAGGTCGAGGATGCAGGGCCGGCGTCCGGCGCACGAGGGACGACGGAGATGGTCGACGCCCGGCTGCTGTACACGACCGCGGGCGGCGACACGTGGGCATCGATCGCGGCACGCTTCGGAGTGTCAGAGGACGACCTGGAGTGGATGAATCCCATCCGCATCCCCGGAGATGAGCGGATGGCCTACGCACGCCAGGTGCTCAACCTCGATCCTGAGAACCGCGGCGACAGCGAGTCCCGTCGACCCCAGTGAGCGACGCGCGCTTCCTCCGGGCGCAGGCCTTCGCCCTGGTTGAGGGGTCAGCGCACGAAGCCCGACTGCACGCGGCCACCCGCGACGACCAGCTCTGCTTCCACGCGGTCTGCGAAGGCGTCGAACATTCCGGTCAGCAGCGGCGCCGAAAGGGCATCGGCGCGATCTGCGTCGAGTTCGCGCAGGCGGCGCGGCAGGTACTTGCCGGCGCCGATCCACCGGCTCAGTGTGAGCAGGATCAGTTCGGCGGTGCGCTCGAACAGCAGAGATGCCGTCACCTGCCTCTCGAGAGCGTCGGTGCTATCGCGCAGATCGTCCAGCAGATCGGTGATGACGTAGCGACGGAACGCCAGCTCATGAGCGTCGGCAGTCGGTCCTCGGTCCAAGATCGGCTGCCAGGTCGACCGCAGTTCCTCCAACCGCTCGCCGCCTCGTATCTCCACGCCCTCGGTGAGCATGTGCAGGATCACCGGTCGGTGCTGGGCGACGCCGCGCTCTGCCCAATCAGAGAATCCTGCGCTGATGTAGGCGAAGACCTCGAAGAACTCGTTGTCGAAGGCGAAGCCGCCGGCCAAGCTCTGCCGGCCGTCGGCGAAGAGGCCGTCTCCGATCACGAGGAGGTCGATGTCGCTTGTCGGAGTGCGAGTCCCGCGTGCTGTGCTCCCTCCGACCACCGCGATCTCAGCTGAAGCGAAATGCGCAGCGAGGAACCTCTCGACGACGTCACGCTCTTTCATAGGAGTGAGCGTAGGGGGCGGTTGGAGGACGCAGTCGATCCTCGACGAGCGTCGGTACGTCTCGGTCCTCACGGCCGCGGTCCGGTCGATGACCTTCGCACCCTCGCCTCCCTCGGCGAAGTGCTTCGCCAAACATCGAGCCCAGCAGCAGGACTGCTGAGCAGCGATCAGGAGATGGAGTCCACCCTCGAGTTCGATCGCTGCGCGAGGATGGCGCCGTGGGGCCGAGGGTGGGGACGAGCGCCGGTCCGGGTGTGTGTCTCGATGACCGCGAAACCGGCCGCCCGCAGCTCGCCGCTCAAGACCTCGGGTGGCCAGCGATATGCGGTCGCGACGGCGTGATCGAACTCCTCTACCGCCGGCCCTGTGAAGAATCCCAGCAGCAGTCCGCCCCCTGGGCGCAGCACCCGAGCGAACTGATCGAGCGCGCGACGAATATCGCCGGGCCGGTGGTGAACGAAGGAGTACCAGGCGAGAACCCCGGCGAAGCTGTTCGCGGGGTGAGGCAGTGCATCGATGCTGGCCACGTCGAACGGAACCCCGGGGTGCACGGCACGCGCATGCTCGACGAACGCGGGCACGAGATCGATCCCGCGAACGTCGTTGCCCCTGCTCGCGAGATAGCCGCTCCAATGACCTGGGCCGCACCCGGCATCCAAGATCAGCCCTCGCATCTCATCGGCCCATGCCGTCACCAGCTGCAGGTCGGACGGGTGCACCGACGCCATCGAGCCGAGATGCTCCGCGTATTCGTCTGCGCGACGAGCGTAGGAGGCGAGGATGTCGGAGCCCATAGCGGGAGCCTACGAGCCGAACATGCGGACGGGTGGCTCGGCGCAGACGAGGACGATGACGTCGCCCCCTCGTGCGAGAGTGAGGGCGATTCAACGGGGGAGGCCGAGATGTCTGAGCAGTTCGACGTCGAGGAGCGGTACCCCGAAGAGTGCTTTCGTCGGCTGCGCGCCGCCGCGCTCTTTCTCATGATCTCGCAGCGCCGCTCGGTCTGAGAACTGCTCTCGCCGAACTGCGCGTGGCACGGCAGGATGGCGAGGTGAGTCTCTACGTCCGTCCGCCGATCGACGCGCCGGTCTTCCATGACGCGGACGGTCAGGTCATCGACTACGGAAACCGGTGGCACGGGTCGCCGCCCGAGGACACCTATTCAGTCGACACCCACCCGGAACGCTTCGCGCCCCTTCACACCGTCGCAGCAGCTCTCATCGCGCACCTGCTCGAGACCTACGATGTCGAGGTCGAGGAGGGCACGGAGACGGCGGCGGATCTTCTGCACCCGGCATCTCACGACGTGTTGCGTGCCGTGCGGCTTCGCCCCAGCGATGCGGCCTGCGCATCGCTGACGCTGGTCTTCACCGCGTACCCCGGGATCTACATGCATGCAGGCTTGTTGCACGACTTTCACTACCCGGTCTGCGGTTGTGACGCATGCGACTCGGATTGGCAGGCAGAAGCCGATGATCTCGAGCAACAGGTGCTCGCGGTCGTCGCCGGCAACTACAGAGAGAGCGTCGAACGCGGGAACCGACCATGGGTTGAGTACGCCTACACGTATCCCGATGGCGCGAGCTCAGGACGGTCTCGGCCCGAGGACCTTCCGGAAGAACGTCTTGCGGCGGCGAGGCACATCCTCCATACCCTGCCTGAGGGGTGGGCGCCTTGGCCATGCTCGACCCCAGGGAGCATGATCAGCAGGGCTTGGCTGTGCTCTCCGCGCGGAGAAGGGTCTCGCGCATGTTGCTGACATTCATCGTCGTCATCGCATCCCTCGTGGTCATCGTGATTGTCGGGGTCCTCGCGCTCGATCGATATCTGTCCGGTCGACCGCAGAATCTCGACGCCCGCCCACGCGCTGAGGCGATGCAGAACGGTCGGGAGCTGCTGCTCCCTCGATCTGGTCTGGTTCGACGACCGCTGCCGGGTCGTTCACGTCGTCGAAGGCGCACAGCCACGGCCTTGGCCGCTGTTCCATTCGTGCCGCGCCCGGCTCGTGGAGTTGTCGAATTCTTCGCCGGACAGGCCGAGCGATACGGCCTGGACGTGCACGGCGCAAGACTGGAGTGGTGCGCGCGCTGATCCCGCCTGCCCGATAGCGGAACAGACGCCGAACCGGCGCGGCGCGACCTCCGGCGGTTGGGTGTAAGTCGCTATTTGCACGCTCCTACCGGGTGGAGGCGACCGCCCGATCGGCGCTTTCCAGGTTCAGCCTCGCTGGACGAGGTCGAACGACTCCCGGATGGCCTGATCGAGCGTCGGATAGCGGAATGCGAAACCCGCGGCGATCAGCTTCTCGGGGAGCACCCACCGGCTCTTGAGGATCAACTCCGTCTCGGTGCGGATGGCGATGGCGCCGAGCTCCAGCATCCATCGGGGCATCGGCGGGCCGAAGCTGACGCCGAGCACGCGGCGCACCGTCGCCATGAACTCCGCGTTGTCGACGGGGTGCGGCGCCGCGGCGTTCACCGGTCCCTGCAGACCCGGAGTCTCCTCGATGAAGTCGACGATGCGGGCGACGTCTTCAACATGCACCCAGCTGAAGCGCTGGCGGCCCTTCCGCGCGCCCGCCAGGTGCGCGGTGCCCGCCTGCCGTCGTCCCGGGCTCACGGGCCACCAGCCATCGTGCTGAGCCCCTCCAAGTCCCAGACGAGCGAGCTTCTGCAGTGGCCCGAGGACGCCGCCATGGCCGAGGACGATCGCGCTGCGCAGCGCCACGCGTCGGGTGCCGGCCAGGTCCTCGGCGAACAGAGCGTGCTCCCATGCTTTCGCGACCTCCACCGAGAAGCCCGTGCCGAGCTCGCCGGTCGACTCGGTCATCGGCCGGTCCTCGGCGTGACGGTAGATCGTGGCGGTCGACGAGTTGATCCACAACGGCGGGGGAGCGCTCGCCTTGGCGATCGCGGTGCTGAGCGCAGCGGTGGTCTCCAGCCGCGAGCTGAAGATCTCCGCGCGGTTCTCGGGTGTGTAGCGGCAGTTGACGCTCTTGCCCGCGAGCCCGATCACCAGCGCCGCCCCGTCCACCGCTGCCGCGATGCCGGCGGCGTCGCTCCAGACGAGGTCAGCACCCGAGCGCGAGATCGTCACCACCTCGCGCCCCGCGTCGCGGTAGCGCTGCTGCAGGTGACGGCCCATGAATCCGCTGGATCCGCCGATCACGACACGGCCGGTGCTCATGTGTCCTCCTCTATGCGATAGCGGAATGTGCCGCCGTACTCGTAGATGCGTCCGATGACGGGCAGATCGATGGTCACGCGCACTCGCTGCGCGCCAGCCTCCTCGTCGAAGCTCTCGACGAGCCGGACGACGGGTGCCAGGAACCGCGGAAGCCGCAGCCGCAGCACGCCGAGCCGCATGCCGACGGCTCGGCTCCTCAGACGCAGCGCACCGGTGGCCACATCGAGGTCGAACTCCGCCGCGACGACCACTGGGTCTCCGATCTCGTCCACTGGACGCCCGTGGCGATTCAGCACGACGGCGTCGCGCATGGTCCAGCGGCCCTGCGTCGACATTAAGACGCGTTCGCCGAGCAGGCGGCCGGCGACAAGACGGTTCGTGATCCGGAAAGGTACGTCCTGCTCCCACCCTGCGAACAGGACGCCGCGGCGGTGGAGAGGCCGAAGCAGCGGCTGCAGCCACCTGCGCGAAGTGCCGACCCGATCGAAGACTCCCTCGCCGATCCCGACGTGGCCAGGCGGGAGAGTGTCGAAGTATTCGCGCAGCGTGAGATGCAGGTCCGCGCGACGAGTCCCTAGCGCCCGGGCGTACGGGGATGCGCCAGGGGACATGCCTCCGAGCCTAGCTAGCGGATTCGGTCGTTCCACGCAGGCGCAGCAGGTCGATCAGAGCGCGCAAGCCAAACGAGGTGTGCTGCCCCAGCGGCGGAGTGCCAGCGAAAGCGATCTACGACCGCGGACAGGATCGGTGCGTGCGTCAGCACGACGAAGATCACGTAGCCGACGACACCACCGACGGTGTTCCAGATGAAATCGTTGATGTCCGCGACGTGACCGCCGGAGAACAGCCTCTGCGCGGCGAGTTGAAGGAGTTCGATCGTCAGGCTGACGACCGCGGCGGTGAGCAGCGTCTTCCACCAGGATGGCCGGCGCATCAGCAGCGGGATCAGGATGCCCAGCGGCACGAACACCACCACGTTCGTGAGGGCGTCCGCGAGTTCGTAGTCGTGAAACGGGATCAGCGCCAGCGCCGGCGCCCACGGCTCCTCGTTCGGGGGTGGGTTGAGGAAAATCGGGAACACTGTGTTCGCGAAGACGCCGGCGGCGTAGACGGAGATCGCGGCCGCGACGGCAGCGCGCGGCCAGGTGAAACGTCCTCGCCGAAGCAGGAAGACCAGTTGGATGACGAACACGACGACGCCGAAGGGAACCGCAACGGGCAGGACCGGGACTTCGCCGAACGGGTTGGAAGACACTTAGTGCAGCTTAGTGACGTCGAACTGCCGCTCAGGACTGGTGGGGTGGACCGTCCCGATAGTTGATCCCTATCCGGGCGCTGACTGCACTGGTGGCGTGTGCTTCATCTGGAGGCATCAGCACGACCTGGCGTGGTCACACGGTCTTGTGTCCGACGGGGCGGGACTTTGTCCGGGGCGTGCTGTCGTGGGCGGTACATTTCGGCTATGGGATATTCTGCGGCGCGGTGGTCGCGCCCCGTCGTCAAGCTCCTGGCGCTTACCGTGGTCGGTGCCGCGGTCGTCGGTGTGAGTGGTTGCGCTTCCGAGGCTCAGGTGAGTCCACAGTTCGCGCGGACGTCCGCGGAGGCGATCTTCAACGCGGACACCGCCTACCCCGTAAATCTCCTGTTCGTCGCTGATTCGGGCGACAGGATCTGGGACTCGCTGGCCGGGGTGGCTATCGTGGACGGCGCGAGTTTCGGACCGGGCGAGGTCGAAGTGCACCGTGGTGAGGACGACGGTCAGTCGGAAGTAGGGAACATCACCTTCTCCTACCCGGGAACCGAAGGGGAATCGCGCTTCTCGCAGGTGGAGCTGTACTTCGAGGGAGAGCGCGAACCGGTTGTCGTCGATGTGGGTGACTGGTCGCTGGAGCCTCAGACTTCGGTGTCGACTCAGTCGCCCCTGAATGAAGAGGTCGTGGCCATGTCCGAGTGCGGCTCCTACGAGGTGGTCTTCGCGGATGAGGACCAGGCAGATCCCGAACCCGACTTCGTCGTCGGCACCGAGGGAATGCAGCTGCAAGACGCCTCCGTCACCGAACGCGGAGACGGTCACGGCGAACTCGCCGCTAGTGCCACGATGGCCTGCTCGACCGAGTACGACTCTTATGTAGCATCCCCTCGGGTGATCGGACACAACCAGGAAGGCGATGAGGTCATCTTCCAGGCCTCACCGGTTGCCATCGGCTTCACGTCGATCGACGACGCCGCTTTGGCCCGCATTCGCGCGCGCTGAGCGACCGAACCCCGAACGACAGGGGATTCTCACCGAACGAGTCTGTCCCGATAGGCCATCCTTCACCGGGAGAAGATGAGATGAGTGAGGTTGACGGCTCCGGTCCGGCGGTGGGGGGTCACCATGCCAGGCCATGCTCTAGGAGGATTAGGACGTGCTCAATGCCCAGGAGTCCGAGGAACTACAGCAACTGCGTGCGCGCGCGTACGGACCGGGCGGGGGCATGGAAAGTGACCGCCTCGCGCAGCAACGGTTGCTCGAGCTCGAGGCGATCGCGAACGGGTCCGCTCCTGAAGTGGACACTATGCCGGTGGACGGTCCGGTTGAGCGCAGTGTCTCTGAAGAGGCGTCCTCGAGCAGGGCCACACCCAGCGCTCATGGCGCGGGACGTGCCGTACCGGTGCTCGTCGCCGTTGCTGGTGCTGTTCTGCTCGCGGTGGGCGCCTTCCTCGGAGGTTTCGCCTTCGGGCAGCACGAGGACGACCCTGTCAGCCCAACCGCGTTCCGGGAGGGTTACCCACCGTCAGTGCGCGAGAGCTACGAACGCGTAGCGCCTTCTCTGGACTGGGACGACCCCTACCAGATCTCGCTCGCGTCCGAGGGTGAAGCGGGAACGATATGGGTCGGCACCGCCGGCGGGCATGCGTATCAGTGCTCAGTCCTTGACCACGGCGGTGGGAAAGTGGAGACGCAATGCACCAGTGCGGTCGCGGACGACGACGATCCCGTGCGCTTCACGTGGCCCGACAGTCTCGCCGACGAGGGATCCGGCGCCACCACAGTGACTATCGGCAAGAACGGCCAAGTGAGCGCGTCCTGGACGCAAACGCTTCCGGAGTAGATCGGGGGAGCGGAGGCTCCTGCCGCGTCGGCTGTAGGGAGCCGACGCTGTCCGAATAGACGATCCTTCACCGGGACACCTTCCGGGCGAGTAGCTCCGAATGGTCTGTGCTGGTTAGAACAGCGCGATCCCGACGCCCAGACTTACAGCTGTGAGGACGACGAAGAGGCCTCCGAGGGCGAACGTGCCCCACATCCTGACCGGGTCGATCCTGCCGTCGACTCGGCGCCGGGCGGCAGTAATTCCTCCAGCGATGCTTGTGACGAGCGCGATTGCGAAGCCGATGCACACAAGAGCGATTGCCGCTCCCGGAAGCGCCAACTCACCCGCCGTGGTTGCGGTCTTCTTGATCCAATAGGCGCCGCCCATCACACCTGCGATCCCGATGGCGGTGCCCGCCAGCATGTATTGCAGCGGTGACCGTTCAGCTGAGAGGTACGCGACCGAGGGATGTTGCGAGGTGGGCGCGCCAGTCATGACATCACTATGACGGACGCCGCTTGCGAACTCCACGCTGCCCTCCAGCTAGGCCGTGCCTTGAGCAGCAGGATTCCGACAGTGAGCCGTCCCAATAGGCAATCCTTCAGCGGGACAGCCAGAGTTGTGTAGCGGATCGCGGATACTGCCTGTCCTTCCGTTGCCGCGGGTGATCGTCGACACTGGGGAGATGTCGTACGTCGAGGTTCCCGCAGACGAAGTCCCTGACCCGCGCATCGAGGCGCTAGAGCAGTTGAGGGAGATGCCGGTTCCGACGGCGGTGTTCGTGCCCCAGCCTCACCTCGAGAAAGCTTCCACTCCGAGTCTTCAGCGCAGGGGCGTGAGTGAGGGCATGCGGGGAATGAACGTGAGCTTCACCTACATGTTCTTCCTCGATCCGGATGATCGGATGGCACCCGAGAATCTCGCTGAGCTCGATCCGGACACAGAACGCGCTCTTGAGGAGGCTGCGGACTCCGCAGGCCCGAGCTGGTTGGTCGAGATGATGGAGGAGATGCGCTTCCCGCAGCTGTGGGAAGCGGTCCGCACGAGCTGGCACCGTGATGAGGACGAGTCTTCCTCGCTGGATGCCCTGTTGCTCGAGCACGCGGAACACGTGCTGCGCAACTGCTTCCGGACCCAACGGGGACTCGAGGGCTTCGCTGGCGGTCTTCCTCCCGCCCCCGACTTGAGTGAGAGCGCCCTCCAACGACCGGCCTTCCTCGTCGTTGACGGCGTCGAGCTCGAGGGCGCACGCATTGATACCGACCCGCACGTGTACGCGATAGGCGCCGAGTTGCCATCAGGTGGCACGGCCACCGGCGTCGTCCCTCGCGACAAGCTCGATCACATCCGGCTGGAACTGAAGACGCACCAGCCCTGACTGTTCCGATAGCCCATCCTCCACCGGGACACCTCCCGCGGTTTGACCAGCGCCCTAAGCGCTTCAGGCGTCCATACCGCGGCGGTGCGCATCATTGCTTGCCGTACATGACGACCTTCCACGCGCTTTCGGTGGTGCTCTCAGAGGCTTCAAACCTCATCGCTGCAACATCTGCCCGTCGCGAAGGCGACACGTTTAAGATTTGCCGGCCTTGATCGCACTGGAACGACTGCGATGCTTCGTCGTTATCCCCATTCGTCAACTCCAGGCTGATTGTTCCGCTCATCGTGCCGGTGCCGAAGCAGACAACCTCGACGCGATCGAGCGTCACCGGCTCGTCAAACAGCATGCTGGCGCCTCCGCTCGATTCCTCCGGATTCGTCGCGGTGCTGATCAAGGAGCTCAAGCTAGCCACTGCTCCTTCGGGCAGCGGCGCTTCGTCCTGATCTGCTAACCATGCAAGTGCTGCGGCATTACTCTGATGTGCCGGGAAGCACCCGGCGAGCAGCAGTAGCCCGGCGGCAGCGGGAAGGGCAAGCAGGCGTTGGAAGCGCATGACTGCACCGTACTTGGCGCAACGTCCCGATAGCCGATCCTTCACCGGGACACTGCGGTGCGGGCTACTTCGCAGCAGCGGCGATGAAGAGTTTTCCCCTCTCTCGTGTCGGCTGACGACACTCACCGCTGCCGCGTTGCCCGCTTGTTGGGGTGGCCGTAGCTAGGCCCCTGCCGTCCCCCGCTAACGATCGGCTCCGCTCAGGTTGGTGGCCAGACGGCGCGGAGGACGCGGATGGCGTCGTCGAGTTCCGTTCCTGTCTCTGCGCTTGTTTGGGCGAGACGTCGGGCGGCGTCGAGGACGGCGCGGTTGGTGGTGCTCGCGTTCGCGCTGACTCGGGTGCCGCCTCCTGTTCGCGCGGTGAGGTATCCCTCGACCTCGAGTGCCTTGTAGGCCTTCGCGACGGTGCCGGGAGCGATGGCGAGGTCTTTGGCGAGTTGCCGTACGGAGGGCAGGCGCTCGCCTGCGGCGAGCTGCCCAGTCGCGATCCACCCGCGGATTTGGTCGCGGATCTGCTCCGCAGGTGGGGTGGGCCCGGACAGGGTGACGATCATGCTGCGCCGGTCGGCACGCGCGGGCGCGAAGCGGCCGCGGAGAGGAGCACCGTCGCCCAGGACGCGAACCCGAGGGTGATGGCCGCCCAGGACAGTACGCGAAGAGCGGGCTCGAGCGCGGCGAACGTCGTCCAGAACGTGGCGATGCCTTCCCCCGTGGGGAACTGGCTCCGGATCGACGCGGTGCCGGCGAGAGACGCGAGGACGAGGCCGAGGTGCACAACGAGCGCGCCTCCCGCCGCGGCGAGAACATTGCGGCTGCGCACAGTGCGTTGCCGGACGTCCTCCTGCGCCGAGGAGTCGATCGCCGGCGCGGAGATCAGGAACAGATCGAGGAACATGACGGCGACGAGCGCGGCGACGAGCAGGAGACATGGAAGAGAGTAGAACCACCCGTAAATACCCGTGCCCATCGCGCGTTCCCCACCCAACGGGACGAAGTACATCGTGTATCTGCCGGTCTCGGGGTCGGGCTGCGAAGCCGCCCCAGCGGTGAGAGAGACCGCGAGCAGGACGGCCACGATCGTCGTCGTCAGGATCATCCAACTCGGTCGCACGAAGCTCAGCGGAGTTCGACGAGCGAGCTGCGCCATCCCGCTGCCGCGGCGAGGGCGAACAGGCAGCCCAAGGAGCACGATCCCCATGAGCCCGACCGCGAGCGGCCACGCGAAGCGGGAGGCGACAAGCAGGGCGGAGAGCGCCGCGGGAATCTCGAACGGCAGCAGCACGGTCGCGTTCAGCAACGGAACGACCGCCCCGAGGAGCACGAGAACGAGGCCGGCGAGCAGCGTCCAGGAACGAGCTGGACCCGCCAACGAGTCGGCGCGGCCCCGGATGATCCACCACACCAGGCCCACGATGAGGCCAACGAAGACAGGGCCCAGGGACAGGAGAATGACGAACACCACGCCAGACCACCTCCTCAACTTGTGTCAGCCAGCTAATACGTCGCAACGTACCAGTTGAAGAGTACAAACGATAGAAGTCTGTCGTCCGTTCGAACCTAGGCCGCGATCTTCCCGGTGCTCGACGAGATCCAGTGCAGCGTCGCGGCGAGGCAGAGGCCGGCGTGGTAGTTGCGGGCGGTCGTTTTCTGAGCGCATCGCAATCCCGCGCCACTGCATCGCATCGCCGGTGGGCCTCCAGTCAGCAGGGCTTGTTCCCGGTCCAAAGCGTCCACCGATCGCGCTCGATCACCCGACCTGCGGGCAGGACAGCCCCGAGCGCGCAGACCAGATCGTCGAGCTCGGCGTCGGTGAGATCGTGAAGAATGCTGCGACCGGTGCGTGCTGCGATGTCCGCTTGGTACTCAGCGACTGACTCGTAGCTCCTTCGTTCCTCCCAGAGCTGATGCAGCTTCACATCAGTGAGGCCGGCCATTGTGAGGTCCTCTGCCATAGCGGAAGCGGTTGGGCGACGTTCCTGCTCGATCGTTAGAAGGTGCGGATGTACAGAGAAGAAGTATCCGCGGGGGTGGTCGGGAGCGGGCGGTTGCTCGACGTCTTCGAGGGTTCGGTCTTGCACGATCACCCAGCCGCCGGGCCGAACGATTCGCGCACATTCTGCTGCGAACTGGCCCGGACTCGAAAGATGATGAACCAGAGCTCGTCCGAATACGATGTCCGCGCTTTCCGCGGTGAGTCCGGTGTGCGCGGCATCTGCTTGCACGACGTCGAAGCGGTCATCGGAGATAGCCTCGGAAGCGGTTTCGAGGAACTGCGCGCTGATGTCCACGCCTATAACTTGGGACGCGCCGAGGTCGAGCCACGCCTGCGAATACGTGCCGCCTCCGCATCCAACGTCCACAATTACCTTGTCGCGTGCATCTCCAATGATGTCGAGAATCGCCCCGTGCCAGCTGGGGCTGGCCGATCTGTCAGCGTAGGTCCGACGGACGAGCGGGTCGAAGAAGTCGATTGGCACAGTCGCTCCTACCAGCATGTCCGGGTATCTCGACATCAAGATATATCTACGACGCCGCGGAAGCAACGGCTCCTGGGGATCGACGCATCGGCCTAAGACTTGAGTAATAGGGACAAACAGCGGCCATCGGAACCCGCAGGAACGCCCCGATCACCAGGAGGGGGAATTGGGCCCCTGCCGCTCGGCGAGTCGCCCGCGACCACCAGCGCTTCATGCGAAGACCGTATCGCTTCGGCCGCAGAGGGCTGGGCCCTGCGTCGATCGGGCTCAGGCCTCGCGACGGACTGTGAATCGCCAATCCTGATAGACGGCGGGCTACCGGAAGCCGTTGGCGAGCGGTTGTCCCGATAGCCGATCCTTCACCGGGACAAGAAAGCCGCTCAACGACGGTTGCTTCGTCAGTGAATCTGATACAGCCAACGCACTCCCTGCGCGTCGGGGGCGGGAGGATTCGTCGGGTCCATCATGTCGTAGGACTCCAAGACTTCCGAGATTGACATGAGCGAAGCCCAATCCTCTGGTCCTGCCGACGATGCAGGATCCTCAGGGTTTGGCCCAACCATTGCCTGCCATTGCTCGTCTCCGATCGTTCTCGGGATGGGAATGCGCACACCGAAGAGCTCGTCCTTGAGGCCAGCTGCGCCGTGGAAGATTACTTCCACCATGTCGCCACGTGCTTCTGATCGCACGACGGCGAGATGAGATGCGGGGCCCTGAGGTACTGCGAGCTCAATGAGGCGAGCCCAGTCGATGGAGGCCGATTCAGGCTGCGGCATCCCGCACCCACTTCGGGCACACGACAACTCCGTTACACATGGCCGTGATGACTCCCTTTGCCGACTTGGTCTCGTGAACTACCTTCATGTCCATCGTCTTGGTGACCCTGCAGATCCCAACGGTGCACACATACTGGTTAGCGGGAGTCATGTACACGAAGGACGTTCCCTGCTGAACCCGCTTTCGGGGGAACTGAACGGTCTTCTTGATCATGTTCTGAGTCACCCCATGCTTGTCACGAGCTTTGGCCCAACCCCACGAGGTTTCGTTCCTGTAGCGGAGGTACACCGACTTCGCCTTGTTATCCTTCCACTGATTCACGATCTTCCATGAAGGGGTGGTGGCGGCAGAAGTTGCAGAAAGCGGGGGGACTGTGTGGGCCTGATAGATGTCAGTGCCCATGTCCTCAGCGATAGTAGCGAGCTCTGTCTCCGAGATGGTCTGCCCGAGCTCGACTCCGAGCTCGCCCACAAGCGTTACCACGACCTCATCTTCTCGCGCCTCATCGAGGGTTGTTCCTTCGGCTGGCGCGGCACCGAGCATCAGGCCCATAACCACAGCGAGGGGAACGAGGGCTTTGGATCGAAGAATCTTGCGCATGACTGTCTACATCTGGGAACGGGCTGGCGCGTCTGCCACAACTCGTGACGAGCAGCTCTTGCCGGCCAGGGTGCCATCCCGCGCACACCGTGCGGTAAACGCCGGTTGAACGGGCGAGGCTCGTCTCGCTTCCGGAGGTGTCCCAATAGACGATCCTTCACCGGGACACTCACGTCCCTGTTGTCGGCTTAGCTTCGCTGATGCTCTCGCTGTAGGCGTTTTCATATGTGGGGTTCGGGCCTGAATAGCACCTGGCCGGTGGCATCGGGGTCGGTGAAGAGACGTACGCCGCGTTCGTCGGCGACGATCACTTCGTCGTTCGTGGTCGTTGTGAGGGCTTGCACGGCGCCGGAGATCTCGCTGCCGGCCGTCCATTCGCCGGAGTCGGCTTGATACATGAGGGTGCCGTCGAGTCGTGCTCCGACGATGCGTCCGTCGCTGAAGGTCGTGATGAGACTCATGGCCGGCGCGTTGGTGTCTGGGGTGAAGGTCTCGCCCCCGTCGCGGCTGATATGTAAACCGGTGGCGGTGGTCGCGTAGAGGGTGTTGGGGTTGATGGGGTCGGCGAGGATGTCCCATGCGTCGAGGCCGGTGCCGTCGTTCCAGGTGCGTCCGCCGTCGTCGGAGCGGTAGATGGTGCCGAAGTTGTTCGCGTAGATGCGGTTCGGCTCGGCGGTGCTGATGGTGAGGTCGTGGAAGTCGGCTTCGCCCGTGAGGGCGACGTTGTGCCAGGTGTCGCCGTTGTCGTCGGAGCGGATGAGTCCGAGGTTGCGGTCACCGAAGTGGTCGGGGCTGTTCTTGCCGGGGTGTCCGGAGGCATAGAGGGTGCCGACGACTGCGGTGAAGCCCATGGCGTCGAAGTCGTTACCGGCGATCGGGCCGGTGAGTTCCGCGTCGCGGTCGATCTCGTCGAGACGGTAGATGCCGCCGTGGCTGGCGACGAGAAGGCCGCCGGTCTCGCGGTCCTCCGTGAGGCCGTGGATGTGTTCGAGGGCGATCTGGGTGTCGTGGTCGGGGTCGGATGGGCCGGTGCATGCGGCTAGGAGCATGGCGGCTGCGGTGGTGAGGGTCACCGTTGTGGCGGTGCGGTGAAGGGCAGGGTGGACGGGCATGGTCACTCCAAGAAACGTCAGACGGGGTCGACCGGTGGCCGCCCGGGGAGGGCAGCCACCGGTGTGAAGGACGTGCTCACCGCCGGGCGAGCATGTCCTCCATCTGCGCGATCTCAGCGGCCTGGTCGTCGATGATCTTCTGCGCCAGGGCGAGGGCGTCGGGGTTCTGCCCGTCCTCGAGCTGCGTCTGAGCCATGTCGATGGCCCCTTCGTGGTGGACGATCATCTGCTCGAGGAACAGCGTCGACGCGGGTCCACCGTCGGCCTCTTCGAGGGCGACCATGTCCTCTTCGGACATCATCCCGCCGCCGTGGTCCATGCCTTCCATCTCGGGATCCTGCCCCCAGGACTCCAGCCACTGTTTCATGGTCTCGATCTCGGGGGCCTGCGCGGCCCTGATTTGCTCGGCGAGGGCCGCGACGTCCGGGTCGACGCCGTCTTTGACGAGCAGCGTGTCGGACATCTCGATGGCCTGCTCATGGTGCATCGCCATGCCCATCGCGAAGGACACGTCGGCATCGTTGAACGTCGCCTCGCTCGCTTCTGCCGTCGCGGTCGGCATGCTGTCGTGGTCCATGCCTTCCATGACGGAACCGCCGCCGCCGGCGGTGTCGCTGCAGCCGGTGAGGACGAGCGCTCCGGCGAGGAGACCGGCGCTGAGCGTGAGGGTGCGGAACTTCATGATCTCTCCAATGTCATGTGATGTGCGGGCGCGCGACAGCGCACCCCGTGTCTGCGAGGCAGGCAACCGATCACGTGCGACTGATGGAGAAGACGGTCAAATCAGGTGGTCGACTCGGCGCGACCACAGGCGGGCGGATGCCGGGCGGCACCGTGAGCGTTCGAGCCAGCAGCAAGAATCCACGCGTGGGGCGAATGGCGGTCACCAGCGCCGCCACGAAGAGGGCGAGCACGCACGCCATGGTCGACATGCCGTCCATCTCGCCCTGACACCTCCCCTCAGCGCAGGCGGCGCTGCCGTCGAAGGCCGACACCATCGCTTCGGCCTCATGCAGGCCCGCGTCGTGCAGCTGGGCATCGTGGACGGTGGTGACAGGTGCGTGATGGGTCTGGCCCGTGCTGAGGACGTGCATTCCGAGCAACCCGATCACCACCCCGACGACCACGCTGACGGTGAGGAGGAAGGTACGCAGCACCGACCTGCGCAGAGTCAGCTGGTGACCTGTTCGCATCGCGCGCATGCTGTCTCCCTCCCTTCCCGCGGCACCTTACAAACCGCTTCTGTCAGCTGCCCTGAAGCACCTGGGTCGTCGTCACCTCGGGGCGCATGTCGAGGCGACGCAGCAGCTGCGCGTTGAGGGCGACGACGATCGTGGACAGGGACATCAGGATCGCCCCGATAGACATCGGCAGCACGAACCCGACCGGGGCGAGGACGCCTGCGGCCAGCGGCACCGAGATGAGGTTGTACCCCGCCGCCCACCACAGGTTCTGCTTCATCTTCCGGTAGCTCGCCCGAGACAGCTCCATCACCGACAACACAGAGCGGGGATCATCGCTGGCGAGGATCACCCCGGCCGACGCGATCGCCACATCGGTGCCCGCGCCGATCGCGATACCCACATCGGCCTGAGCAAGGGCGGGGGCGTCGTTGACGCCGTCGCCGACCATGACCACCTTGCGGCCCTCGCCCTGGAGCTGCTGCACCTTGGAGGCCTTGTCCTCGGGGCGCACCCCGGCGAAGAACCGGTCGATCCCGAGCTGGGCGGCGACGGTGGACGCGACGGCGTCCGCGTCGCCGGTGATCATCACGACCTGCACCCCGCGCGCGTGCAGAGCATCAACCGCCGTCTGCGACTCATCGCGGATCGCGTCCTCCAAGCGCAGCGCGCCCGCGGCCGTGCCGTCGATGAGCACGTGGAGGATGATCGCGCCCTCCGTGCGCCATTCGTCCGCGATCGGCAGCTCGGTCGCACCCTCCTGCTCGAGCAGGTACGGGCCGCCAACTTGCACGGTGCACCCGTCCACGGTGGCACGGACCCCGACAGCCGGGGAGGACGTGAATCCCGTCGCGGTCGGCAGGGTGAGGTGCTTCCCTGCGGCGCTGTCGACGATTGCGCGAGCCAGTGGGTGCTCCGAGTCCGATTCGGCCGCTGCGGCCAGAGCGAGCAGACGAGCAGGGTCGTGCCCGTTCGCGGGGTGGATGGCGGTGACGGCGGGGGTGCCTTTAGTGAGGGTGCCGGTCTTGTCGAAAAGGACCGTGTCGATGGTGCGCATGCTCTCCAGCGCGAGCCGGTCCTTGATCAGCACCCCGCCGCGCGCCGCGCGTTCGGTCGCGATGGACACCACCAGGGGAATCGCCAGCCCCAGCGCATGCGGGCAGGCGATCACCAGCACCGTGATGGTCCGCACCACCGCCACATCGGGAAGGCCGATCGCTGTCCATACCGCCGCGGTGATCGCGCCAGCTCCCAGGGCGAACCAGAACAGCAGGCCCGCGGCACGGTCGGCGATCCGCTGGGCTCTCGAGGAGGAGCTCTGCGCGTCGGCGACGAGACGCTGGATGCCGGCGAGAGCGGTGTTGTCGCCGACGGCGGTGATCTCCACCCGCACCCCGGAATCGGTGGCGACGGTGCCGGCGGTGACCTGGTCGCCTTCCGTGCGGCGCACCGGGCGGGACTCACCGGTGATCATCGCCTCGTCCATGCTCGCCGTCCCCTGCACCACCCTTCCGTCCGCGGGCACCCGGCCGCCGGGCCGAACCACCACCACGTCACCGACGCGAAGGTCTGCAGGTGCGACCGTGACCGTGGAGTCGCCCTCGACGCGCTCGGCCTCGTCCGGCAGGAGGGCGGCGAGAGAATCCAGCGCCGACGTCGTCTGCGCAAGCGACCTCATCTCGACCCAGTGACCGAGCAGCATGATCACGACCAGCAGCGCCAGCTCCCACCAGAAGTCGAGTTCGTGATGCAGCAGCCCCAGGCTCGCACCCCACGACGCGACGAACGCGACCGTGATCGCCAGCCCGATGAGGAGCATCATCCCCGGCTTGCGTGTGCGGATCTCACTGACCGCGCCCGACAGGAACGGGCGCCCGCCCCACACGTACATCACTGTGCCGAGGACCGGCGAGACCCAGCCCACCCACGGCGCGTCCGGCAGGGAGTAGGCCACGAGCATGGCGAACATGCTCGAGAACCCCACCACCGGGACGGCGAGGGCGAGCATGACCCAGAACAACCGGCGGAACTGCGCAACATGGTCCCCGTGGCCACCATGACCACCATGGTCGGCGTGGTTGCCGGGAGCGGTGTGGTCGTCGTGGCCGGTCATGCGGTGCTCGGACAAGTCATGGCCGGTGTGCCTGCTCTGCTCGCCGTGCGCGCCGTGGCGGTCGTGGGCATGTCCGCCCTGCGGATCGCCGTGAGCGGGTTCGGTGGCGACGGCCTCGCGCATCCCCTCCGCGGTCTGCTCGTCGTCGCCGTCACCCGAATCGTGGTGGTGCTCGTGGTGCTCGTGCTGGCTCATCGGAGCCTCCCTCTGCCGTGCCGATGTGTGATGGCGGTGGTGGGCGGCACTTCGCCCGGATGGGTCAGGCCGGTGTGTCCGCGACCGTGTACCCGGCCTCGTCGACGGCAGCCCGCACGGCGTCAAGATGCAGCGGGCTGCCGTGGCGGATGGTGACCGTCGAGGTTCCACCGGCGTTCAGGTCAACGCTCACCTGCTCGACACCCTCGAGTGCGACCAGCTCCTCCGTGACACTGGTCACGCAGTGCCCGCACGTCATCCCCTCTACGAAGATCTGTGTGGCGTCGAAGGGCGCTGTCGCAAGTCTTGCCGTGTCCTGCTGGGCGCTATCGGGGGCGGCGCAGCAGCTGCAGCCAGGGCCGGTTTCCTTCAGTCCCAGTTCGACTCGCTGGATCGTCATCATGGGTTCCTCTCATCGGGGTGGTCAGGAGCGCACGAGCCGGGCGATCGCCGCATTCGCCTCACGGATCTTCTCCTCCGCGACCGGGCCACCCTGCGCGGTCGCCTCGGCGACGCAGTGGCTGAGGTGATCACCCAGCAACGACAGTGCCACCGCTTCCAGCGCCTTCGTGGCCGCGGACACCTGAGTGAGGATGTCGATGCAGTACTCGTCGCTCTCCACCATCCGGGCGATGCCGTGCACCTGACCCTCAGCACGACGCAGCCGCTTCAGCAACGCCGTCTTGTTGTCCGCATACCCGTGCATGGCCCTCATACTATACCCCCGCGGGGTATATCAATCCCCTTCGGTGACCCGCCTCCCCGCCGTAGCGTCGCCCGCGCCGGGGAGAGCCCCCGGGGAAGGGACACCGTCATGACCGTTGCAGACCAGATGCTCGCCACTCACCCGAAGGTCGGCTCCGCCGCCGCGCAGGACACGCTTCTGCGCTGCATCGAGGCGTGTACCGAGTGCGCGCAGGCGTGCACCGCGTGCGCGGACGCGTGCCTGGGAGAGGACATGGTTGCCGACCTCGTCGCGTGCATCCGCAAGAACGCCGACTGCGCCGACATCTGCGCCACCACCGGCGCAGTGCTCACCCGGCAGACCGCGCCCGACGTCGCAACCCTCCGCGCCCTCCTCGAAGCCTGCCGCACGGCATGCGCGTCCTGCGCCGCCGAGTGCGAACAGCACGCCGAGATGCACGAGCACTGCCGCGTATGCGCCGAATCCTGCCGCCGCTGCGAGCAGGCCTGCACCGACCTGCTCGCCGCACTCTGAGTCCCGGCAGAACCCGCGACACCACAGTACCGCCACCTCAGCCATCCCCATTCGCACCAGGAGACGTCATGACCTCGAACGAGCACGCACCCAAGCACGAAGGCCAGAACGCAGCCGACGGCGGTCGAAAGGGCGAGCACGATCACTCCAAGCCCTGGAAGATGTACCTGCGGTTCGCGGCGATGATCCTCACTGGCATGGTCGTCATGTACTGGGTCATGTTCGTCGGCTCCTGGGAATGGAGCCACGTCCGCTTCAGCGAGAGCCGAGTCTTCATGGCCCTCACCATGGGCGGCACCATGGGGCTGGTCATGCTGGCCTGGATGCTCAACATGTACAAGAATGTCAAGGCCAACATCGCCGTCGTCGCCGCCAGCGTCCTCCTCATCGCCGGCGGAGTGGCGCTCGACCGCAGCCAGATCACCGTCGACGACACCGACTGGATGAGCGCGATGATCCCCCATCACTCCCTCGCAATCACCCGCTCCGAACGCGCCCAGATCCAGGACATCCGCGTCTGCGAACTCGCCGCCGAGATCAGCAAAGCCCAGCGCAACGAGATCCTCGAAATGGACTGGCTCATCGACGACATCAAGAAGAACGGCATCGCCGACACCCCTGGAGAAGCGGAAGCCCGCCCCGCTCCCACCTTCGACCGAACCGCACAGCGCGAGTGCCCCGCAGAGTGAACGGCTACCCGATGCAACACCGTCATGGATCAGAACTCTTGCCCCGAGCGACGGCATCGAATCGGTGGCACTCGCCATCAAAGAGCTGTCCCGTTAGACGATCCCTCACCGGGACACCGCTGAGGGGTGTGCGCGCATGTGCCACTCGTACATTTTGAAAAGGCGACACAATGAGGTCATGCGATCGTCGCGACGGAACCGACGGTGGGGCGTGCTTAGACGATCCTTCACCAGGACACTCGAGGATCGCGGTGCTGGATATCCTCGATGCTTCGACGATCTTGAGCGGCGAGGGGAGCTCTCGATGGTGAGCGACGCGGATACCGAGCCTCCGGTCCTGCTCTTCCTGCGCGCGATGGAGCGGGCGGCGAAGCGCTGGCCGCCGCTGCGTATCGAAGCGCTTGCGCATGTCGATGGCCGCTACGCCATCGTCATCTATCGAGAGCGGCCAGCCTTCACCCTCTCGGGGCACATCTTCGACATGCGCTGGCTACATGAAGCTTTCGAACCCAACAGTCCCGACGACCTGGCGTCGGCGATGATCGTCGAGATCGGTGAGCCGTCGGGTATGGGCCAGGAGCGTTTTTCACCCTGGCTACGCGAGCTGGTACCGACTGGGGAACGCGTCGGTTGGTTTGGTGACGCGCTCCCGCCCGACTCGGTGCCCGCACAAATCGCGCTGAAGGAATCGTCTCGATAGACGATTTTTCACCGGGACATCTTCTGAACTGCGACTTAGAGACGAGCTGGGTTGCGCATGCGGCGGCTGATCAGGGCGTCACGTCACGCTGGCGCCGTATCGGTGATCGAGAGGAAGAAGGCGTGGTGGCTCGATTCTTCGCACGTCTCGCATCCGCGGCAGCAGGAGCAGCCGTTGTCAGCGTGCTCCTTGCCAGCTGCACCGTGGACGACGCGCTGACCACGAGCTTCGGCGAAGACTCGGCTGCTTCCGTGTCCACGGAGGGACGCATTCAAGAGATTGCTCCTGAGGATCGCGGAGATCCTGTCGAGTTCGAGGGTGTGGACGAACACGGCCGGCATATCTCCTCCGACGACGTCGAAGGGGTCATGGTCGTCAACTTCTGGTACGCCGGATGCGGCCCTTGTCGAGCAGAGGCCCCTTTGCTTGAGGATGTGTGGTCCGAGTACGCCGCGGACGGAGTCCGTTTCATCGGCGTGAACATTTACGACCAGGCGGACACCGCTCTCGCGTTCGCTGAGACCTATGGCATCACCTACCCGAGCGTGATCGATGCTGACAGCGGACAGGTGCGACAGGCATTCGCCGGTCAGACGCCTCTGAACGCCACTCCTTCAACCCTCGTGCTGGACAGCGAGAACCGGGTGGCGGTTCGCATCGTCGGTCAGCTTCCGGATGCGTCCATCCTCTCCACACTTGTGGCGGACACGCAGGCCCAAAGCGGGACGTAGACGTTCGCCTGTCGGCGCCTCGGTACGGGCGCAGGACGTGCGTCCCCTTAGGCGATCCTCCACCGGGACACTTCAGGACCTGGAAGGTGTGGATATCTATCGGTCTCGCTGCTCTTGCTCCGAACGCTGTGCACGTTCCTGCTCCCGAATAGCGCGGGGCCCCAGCACGAAGAGGGCCGCGCCGCCGATGGACACCGCCGCCGAAGCCCCGAGCAGTGGTGGCCAGGGCAGAAAACCCGTCGCCGCAGCGATGATGGTTAGGGCGAACAACGCAATAGCGATCGGGCCGAGGATCCACCCCACCCAAAGTCGGTATCTGCGCATGCCCATGGGCCGATGCTACTCAGAGACCGTCCTGATAGGCCATCCCTTACCGGGCTCTCCAGAGTGTGCGCATGATAGCGATGACGTCGTCGAGGGGAATGTTCGCTTCCTCGCTTGCTTCGGCTACCGCGCGGATGCGCTCGATCACCGCCTGGGGGGCGCGCGAGGCGCCGGGAGCGACACGTGTGCCCGCGGCCGTGCGAGTGACGACGAGCCCTTCCTGCTCGAGGGTCTTGTAGGCCTTGGCGGCAGTGGCCTGAGCGACGGCAAGGTCTCGGGCGGTTTGCCGCACGGTGGGTAGGCGTTCTCCGTCTCCCAGTTGTCCGGACCGGATTGCTCCGCGGAAGAGCTCCGTGATCTCGTCCGCTGTCTTCGGCGCGGACGTCAGCTCGGTCATCGCACCGTCTCGACAGTGCTGGGCGTCGCCGCCTGCGTCCGACCGGCGGCGAAGGCTGCGCGGACCATGTCGACGATGAGGCGGAGCGCCAACGCAACTCCCGCTCCTTGTACGACGTAACCGGTGAGGTTCAGCGGACGTGCGATCTCGTTGTATCCGCCGTAGATCATCAGCCGCGGGATTGACATATCCTCGGTTACCCACTGATCATCCAGACCCACCGCGGACCCACCGACCGCACCCACATGCATCCACACAGCCCCGAGTGTGGCGAGAAGTCCAGCCAGCAGGACGAGACCGAGGATCCGCGCCGTCGCCTCCCGATCGGCGCGAGCGCCCCCGGTGCCGGCAGCGCTGCGCGCCAAGGGGCGGTTCGCGTCGGCACGCAACACGGCGAAGAGAACGACGAAGGCGACCGGCAGAGCGATGAGGGTGGCGAGGTGATTCGGCCAGCCGGCACCGGCCACATAGCCGAGTCCACTGTTGAAGTTCATGAAGATGGGGAGCGAGGTGTACTCGGGGACCTGTCCGAAGAAGGACGCATCTCTGGGAGCAGACACGGCGATGACCGTGTGCCACAACGCCGTCACTGCGATCAGCACGGTCGTCGCGCCCGTGACCCACAACAGGGCCGGGGAGAGGAACGCCCGCCATCTCTGGCGCGGCACGAGGGCGCGGTCCCCAGGTGCCGGCAACGGCACGCGCGCTAGCGCCACACCCGCGCCCAACACAATCAGAACAGCGACAGCGAGCGGAGCAGGGCGACGCCACCACCCGTCATAACCGGACGCGTCATACGTGAACGCCGCAGCGGCACTCATCAACGACGCGGTCAGCACAATAAGGGCCGCTCCCGCGGTCCCCACGACGAGGAGAACACGGGCTCGGTACTCCGTCCTAGGCAACGACACCAAACGGCGCGGCCGCAACCAGGAGAGCGCGAACAGCACCACGCCGAACGTCAGCGCGACTTCCAGCGGAAGCATGCGCTTCACATCAAGCAGGAACGTGAGGAACATCTCGACCTCTCCTCGGACGGCACCACGCCGGCCATACCTTGTACTGCGAACGTAGCACGAAATTGTACTGAACTCGCAGATCAAGTCCGCGGAGGCATCAGCCGGCCGATGTGTGCCGCTAGGCCATCCCTTACCGGACGCTGTCGTCTCGTCGTCGAAAAGAGTCAGTGACATAAGCGGCACTGGCCCGCTCGCCGTGGTGGCGAGCGGGCCAGCATGGATTCGCTCAGAGTCCTGGGGCCTCGTCGACGACGGTGGTCTTGACGAGGGTGCGCGTGTCCGGGACGGAGTCGGGGAGGATCCCGTTGCCGCCGATCTTGCTTGTGCTGGTCTGCGCGAGGGAGGTGATCATGCCCGTGGACGTGTCGAGCGTGACCTGCGTGAGACGGGTGTTCAGCCAGTTCCCGGACCGGTACTCGAGGGATGCGTGGTTCCCTTCGGCCTCTTCGAGGGTGATGCCGGGAACGAGCGCGAGTGCCCGGAGGGTGGCTGCCCGCAGGTCTGCGGGCATGAGGTTCGCGGCGAGGGTATCTGCCATCGCGTCCACGACCCACTGGTCGCTGACCTCGGAGTCGCCGGAATCGGCGCGGTACCACTCGAGAAGTGCGTGCGGGTCGCGTGGCATTTCGTTGTAGTACGGCCGGTACTGATCCAGCAGGTACTCGTGTGTGTCGCCTTCTGCTGCCGGGTACTCTCCTCCGGGAAGCACTTGGATGTCGGGCCAATAGCCGCTGCTCTCCGCGGCGTTGGCTTCCCAGTCCGCTGTCGCTTCGTCTGCCCGGTCACCGTACGAGGTCGTGACCCGCTGGTCCGCGCTTGCGTCCCAGACCCAGTCCCCAGCGCGATCGGCGGGGACGTAGAGGGCTCGCGTGTCCTGGACGACGAGACCGGCTTCCGCGTCTGCACGGTTGGCGTTGTTGAAGCGCATTCCGGCGTCATCTCCCATGTCGGCATCCCATCTGAGGAGCGACTCACTCGTCTCCTCGATGCGGAGGTACTGCCCCGGGGCGAGGGTGGTGTCGACCGCCGTGATCGTCACGTCCGCCGCATCTTCGAGGACGGCCGCGGCGGCGGGATCGACCTGGGCGGGAGCGAGGACGCCGACGGCGACCGCGGCCGTGGCCACGCCTCCCACCAGTGCGGTGGCAGCGAACCACCGCCGGCGGGCTCGCACACCGACGCGGTCGACGGTCGCGATCTCTCGCAGCAGCCTCTGTCGGGCGCTGTTGATGTCTGCTTCGCTCACCGAAGTGGCATCGGGATTCATGTCACGCACCTGCTCCAAGACGTCCATCTGTCTCCTCCTTCCCCATCCAGGTCAACCGGGCCGCGGTGTGCGATCCTGGGGGTGCGAGCTTTCGTCGCACCCGGTTCGACCGCGACGCGACCGTGCCGACGGGCACACCGAGCGCGACGGCCACCTCCTCTTGCGTGAGGTTGCCCCATGCGTACAGCAGCAACGTCTCGCGATCTCGCGCCGACAGGGCGGCGATCCGCGGCGCCAGGCCGCGCACCGCCGCTGCAGCATCCAGCCGGGTGGTCGCCCCGTCGATGCCGCCCTCGTAAGAGAAGTCCTCACGATGAGCAGAAGCCGACGCAGCCTGCCACTGCCGAACCTCATCCGCACGATGCTTCTTCATCACCCGAGAGGCGATGCCGAGCAGCCAAGGGCGGGCGCTTTTCCACGCAGTATCGAAGTCCCCGCGACGTCGGAATGCCACGAGGAACGTCTCGCTGAGGACGTCCTCGACAGCGTCGGCTCCGACGCGTCGGCGGATGAACGCCGCAACCGACGCCGAGTGCCGCTCGAAGAGCTCCGCGAATGCGCGAGGGGATTCCCGCGACCGGGAGAGGATCTCACTGTCTGTGCTCACACTAGGTATTGCTCTCTCCGGTCCAAACCCTTCACAGAATCTTCGAGCCCGCCGCACAAGCGAGATGGGCGGGTCGTGTTGGGCGCACAGACGAGGCCCGCTCCGAGGGTGCTGAGCTCACATCATTCTGTCCCCCTCGACGCACGTTCCGTCTCGCCAGGAAGACCAGCCGACGGGAGGCGGCCCACCTGCAAGCGGGTGACGCGATAGGGGATCCTTCACCGGGACACCTGCGCGGAGATCTGAGCGAGGTGAGTGCGGGTCCCACTTCACTCCGCTGCATCCGCCCTTCCGCGGCGGCTTGCCCGACTAGAACGTCCTCGTTAGAGCCAGCCGAAAACGATCGTTTTCGGTCGCATCGCGAAGCAGCGCTTGTATCCGCGCCGCAAACGTGTGTCAAAACCCGGTTTCGGCGGGGGTTTTCGGGGAGGTGTCGGGGCGGCATAGTTCTGACCATGCGGTCCGGTTGGTGTGAGGGTCCAAACCGCTCCGCCGACCCACAGCGACGCCTACGACGCCGATGCGTGGCCTCGGTTGAGAACGAATCGCTGTAGTGCAGGGACGGCGGCTCCGCGGCACCACTCTTCGTTCGAGTCGGTGGTGAGGACCATCGGCACGGGGGATGCGCGGGGATCCCGCTGTTGGAGGACTGCGGCTTGGACAGCAGGCAGAGTGTCTCTGATGAGCCCAATACCCTCGCCCCCGACTATGACGAGCTCGGGCGCCGTGAGGTTCGCCACGGCGGCCACTAGCTTGCCGAAGGCTAGTCCGGCGCGCTCAAATATGCTTCTGACTGCCTCGTTTCCTTGGTGGTGCAGGTCGAGAAGGCTCGGCCAAGGCTGATGTTGCCCGAGAGCTTCCGCTGCCTGGCGCTCGATGAAGGGAGTGGTCAACATCGATTCGGCGCACCCGCGATGGCCTTGGCTGCAGGTTGGCCCAAGGGGATCGAGGGGCCAGTGGCCGACGAGGCCAACACCTGAGTCGGGGCCGAGTAGCGGCGCACCGTTAGCGACACATCCGTAGCCCACACCGACCCCGAGGGTCAGGACGGCGAAGTTGCTGTGTCCGGAGCCTTCTCCGAACCAGTGCACCGCCCGTGTGTAAGCCTCCAGATCGTTCGCGCACGCAGTTCGCAGGCCGGTTGCTCCTTCGACCATGGCTGCGAGGGGAACAGCATTCCACTTTAAGAACGGTGCAGACTCGATAAGGTCATCGTCTCCGACCACTCCGCCAACCGCGATGCCGATGCCATCGAGCACGAACTCGGTTGAGAAGTATGAGGTGAGGCTGACGACGCAGTCAGCAACCTCTTGAGGATCACCCTCATGCCTCACGATCCGTATGGGTGTAACTGATTCCCCACGGAGGTTCACGACCACTGCCGTCAGCGTGTCCACAGACACCTTGACGCCCAGGAAGTGATGTGATTCAGCGACAACGTCGAGGAGCGTGGACGGCCTCCCTCGACCCTCGACGATCTGGCCAGACTCCACGAGCAGTCCTCCGGCGATCAGCTCGGAGCTAGCTCGCGTCAACGTAGCCGGCGCAAAGTTCAGTCGTCGAGCGATGTCCGTCCGGCTGAGTGGGCCATGCAGGAGCACCTCGAGGGCAACTTCCTGAGCTGCTCGATCGCGCGGATCCCAAACCATGATTTCTTCGTCCGTGAAGCAAATGTTGTCGAAGCAGACGATACAGCAGGTACTTGCAGTTCTTTAACTTCATATGCTCAAATAATTGGGCGGTCCAGGAACCGCCCGAAATGGAGACTGCAATGAGGCACACACGTTTCGCTTCTGCCGGCGCACTCGTCGCTGTTGGAGGCATCATCCTCGCCGGATGTTCATCCGCGAACGCGCCGGCCGAGGACATCACACTCACCTTCTGGGGAACATACGGCAATGGAGGTAACAGCGCCCAGACGGAGGTGCTGGAGAACGAACTGATCCCGGCGTTTGAGGAAGCCAACCCGGGGGTGTCGGTGAACTACGTCGACATGCCGTACGACGGTCTCAAGCAGAAGCTGACGACGAGCGCGGCCGGAGGAGAGCTCCCTGATCTGATTCGCTCGGACATCGGGTGGGTGTCGCAGTTCGCACAGCTTGGTGTGTACCGCAAGCTCAGCGGTGAGATGCCCGACTTCAAAAAGCTGGCCGCCGATGTCTACCCTGGCACGCTCGAGACAACGGCGTGGAATGGCGACTACTACGGCCTCCCGCTCAACACGAACACTCGCGTCCTCGTCACCGACAAGACCGCACTCGACGCTGCTGGCATCGAGGCGCCGCCGGCAACTTTCGACGACCTCCGCGAGATGGCTGAGGCTCTGGAGGGGACGGATGTTGCCGCGTTCGCGGACAGTGGGCTGAGCGCGTGGAATGTGATGCCATGGATCTGGTCCGCCGGCGGAGACATCGCCGATTCGGACCTGACCAAAGCATCGGGTTACTTGGACAGCCCGGAAAGCGTGTCGGGTGTGCAGCTTCTGGTGGATCTATATCAAGCGGGGCAGATTCCCAACCTGATCACCGGCAACACGGGTGCAACGTCCACGAGCGACGGCCTTCCGACCAACGCCTACGCGAGCATTCTGGACGGTCCGTGGATGCAGGACATCTGGGCTGGGCAGTACCCCGACTTTGAGCCAATCTATGCGCCTGTGCCCGCAGGCGACGGAGGATCAATCAGCGTCGTCGGCGGGGAGAGCATCGTCGTCACCGAAGGCACTGCTCATGCCGACGCGGCGTACGATTTCGTCGCCTTCACCCAGTCAGAGCAGTACCAGCTCGGGATGGCTCAGGCGGGCCAGATGTCGGTCAAGCCGTCCCTGGCAGAGAAGCAGGCCGAACTCGTGCCCTACTTCGGCGCATTCGCAGACCAGCTTGAAACCGCACGGGCCCGACTCCCGATCCCGCAGGCCGGTGAAGTGGACACCATCCTCAACACCGAACTCGTCCCCGCCTTCGAGGGAACCACCACGGTGGAAGCGGCTCTTGCCTCGGCTGCGGCGCAGATCGATGAGCTCCTCGCGGAGAACCAGAACTAGTGACAGCTCTCACCACTGAGCGGGAGGCGCGCGTCGCCTCCCGCTCAGTTCCCACAAGCCATCGTTCACGGCGCTTCGACGCGACGCCGTGGCTGTTCATCATGCCGGGCGCGATTCTGTTTGCTGTATTCATCGTGTACCCGATGGTCCAGGCCGGCCAGATGAGCCTGTACGACTGGAACATCCTCCGCGGAGCTGCGAGCGAGTTCGTCGGCTTCGACAACTACATTCGCGCCTTCAACGACGACCGGTTCTGGTTGAGTCTGGCGAACAGCGGGATCTACATGCTGTTCACCGTGCCACCCCAGATCGTTCTCGGTTTGGCGATCGCCATGCTGTTGCGATCGAAGGCACCAGCGCAGCCCCTCTTCCGCGTGCTGTTCTACCTTCCGGTAGTGACGAGCTGGGTCGTTGTCTCCCTTCTGTTCAAGTACCTGTTCGCAGACCAGGGACTCGTGAACTTCGTGCTCGGATCCGACACCTCATGGCTCTCGAACCGGTGGACAGCGCTCGTGGCCATCTGCGCGCTAGGCGTGTGGAAAGGCATCGGCTGGTCCATGATGATCTTCCTCGCAGCCCTTCAGGGCGTACCCCAGTCCCTCGAGGAAGCAGCAGCGCTTGACGGTGCGAACTGGTGGCAACGGTTCCGAGCGGTCACAGTGCCCGCCATCTGGCCGGCGATGCTGTTCGTCATCGTCATGCTCGTCATCGGCGGCTTCAACGTTTTCACGTCCGTTCTCCTGATGACCGCAGGCGGTCCGGGCGGCCAGACGGAAGTCCTGCTCACCTTCATGTACCAGCAAGCGTTCTCCAACCTCGACTTCGGCTACGGGGCAGCCCTGGCAGTCCTTCTCACCCTCGTCGTCTTCGTTTTCTCCGTGATCCAGTTGAGGGTCTTCCGCGACCGAACCGATGAGGAACTGTCATGAGGCGCCGACAACAGGGCACCCGCGCTCTCACCGCCCTTCGTCTCGTTGCCCTGATCGCAGGCGCGGCAGTGATGACGACGCCGTTCCTGTACATGCTGTCGACGTCCTTCAAGCCGCAAGCATTCGTCCTCACGACACCGCCGCAGTTCATCCCAGACCCCTTCACCTGGAGTAACTACGCGCAGGCGTGGACAACTCAGGACTTCGCGCGGTACGCCGCCAACTCCGTCATCGTCGCCGTCATCTCAACGGCACTGTCCGTACTAATCAGCTCGATGATGGCTTACGGATTCGCGCGATTCGAGTTCCGGGGCCGCGAAGTAGTGTTCCGGATTCTCCTCATAGGACTCATGGTCCCGGCGATGATGCTGATCATCCCGCAGTTCGTGCTGGCCAAGTACTTCAACCTCCTCGACTCCCTCGCGGGGCTCATCGTGTTCTACGTTGCGGGGTCCCTCGCCCTCAACGTGTTCCTCCTTCGAGGATTCTTCGCCGCGTTACCCGGAGAACTTGATCAAGCAATGCAGATCGACGGTGCAAACGCATGGACTCGCTACTGGCGACTCGCCATCCCTCTCGCCCGACCGGCGCTTGCAACCGCGACGATTTTCACATTCTTGGCGAGCTGGGACGAGTTCGCGTGGGCTCTCACAATCATCAACAACCCCGATAACCGGACGTTGCCGATCGCGATCCAGCTTTTTCAGGGGCAGAACGCCACCCAATGGGGCCTCGTCTTCGCAGCCTCAGTGATCGCCATCATCCCGGTAATCGTCGTGTACCTCGTTTTCCAGCGCCACTTCGTACAAGGCCTCACCTCGGGGGCCGTCAAAGGATGACCATGACAGACACCACCTTGCTGCCCACGCGCGCGACGTATGCCCCAGGCCAGGGCATCTCCATCGATATCGAGCGGCCCGAGTCCGGCAGCTACTCGGGCGAAATCTCAGTATGGAAGCTCGGAGAGATCGTCTCTCGCTTCCCCGTCGCGAACGTCACTCGCTGGGATGGGCCAACACTGCCTGAAGGCTCCTACGGCATCGAATTGACAATCGATGGCGAGCTCTGCGGTCGGACGGCAGTGGAGGTCACCTCCACCCCCCGCGCACGGCTGCGATACGGCTTCGTTGCGAGCTACAGCCCCGGGAAGGATGCAACTGCCTGTGCAAATCTCGCCCGGCGCCTCCACCTCAACAGCATCCAGTTCTACGACTGGGCCTACCGGCATGCCGACCTGATGGGTGGGGGCGAGAGCTACACAGATGCCCTTGACCAGACCATCAGCCTGGACACCGTCCGAAACTTGATCGCGGCATACCGCGACGTAGGCACTGACTCCATCGGATACGCAGCCGTCTACGCGGCGGGACCAGAAGAGTGGCCGGCGTGGAAGCAGCACGCACTCCTCCGCCCGACCGGAGAACCATACGCACTCGGCGACTTCCTGTTCATCCTCGACCCTGCCGCGCCGGAATGGCTGTCTCATTTCCGCGGCGAACTCAGCCGGACGAGCGTCGCGCTGGGATTTGACGGCTACCACCTGGATCAATACGGCTACCCCAAATTCGCGGCGACACCGGATGGCACTGCGGTGAACGTCGCGGAGTCATTCGCCACCCTGGTCACGCAGGTCCGTGACGAGCTGCCCGACGCGCGACTCATCTTCAACAACGTCAACGACTTTCCTACGTGGCGCACCGCGTCGCTCCCTCAAGACGCCGTCTACATCGAGCCATGGGAACCCAACGTCACGCTCGAGTCCCTCGCGCGCATCACGCGCCGCGCGCGGTCTGCCGCGGGCGGGCAACCGATCGTATTGGCCGCGTACCAGCACATTTATGACAGCGTCGACGCCCGGACCGGCGACCGCTCGACAGCATTCACCATGGCCACGCTCTTCTCCCACGGTGCGACTCAGCTGCTCGCAGGCGAGGGCGGGCACCTGCTCGTGGACCCGTACTACGTGCGCAATCAGGAAGCCGCGGAGGAGACCTTGTCCTTCTTGGCTCGGTGGTACGACTTCCTCGTCGAACACGACGAGATCCTCATGAGTTCCGACCTGCACGAGGTGACATCGTCGTATGTGGGGGAGTACAACGGTGACCTCGATGTCACCTACCCCACAGCCCCCGTGGCATCTGACCCAGGAGGTGGCGTCGTCTGGCGTCGAGTGGTGTCGCACGGATCAGACCTGATCGTCCACCTCATCAACCTCGCCCAGCAGGTCGACACCCAGTGGGATGCCGCCCGCGAGCTGCCTGTCGCGGTCGACGGAGGCGCCCTTCGCATGCGACACATCCCGGGCCGCACCCCCCGCATCCGCGTCGCCGACCCAGACGGCATCGGCCGTCTCACCCAGGTTCCCGTTCGCATCGAGGGTGACTACGTCATCGCCGAGCTTCCTCCACTCCACGTCTGGCAGGTCCTGCATGTCACTTACTGAGCTCTCATCCAACGTGTTTTCCAGGTCCAAGAAGGACTGGTGGAAAAGCGCAGTCGTCTACCAGGTGTACCCACGAAGCTTCCAAGACTCAAACGGCGACGGCATCGGAGACCTGCGAGGCATCCTCGGTCGCCTGGATCACCTGCAGCGCCTCGGCGTGGACGTCATCTGGCTGTCACCGATCTACCGCTCACCGCAGGCGGACAACGGCTACGACATCAGCGACTACGAGCAGATCGACCCCGTCTTCGGGACGTTTGCGGACTTCGACGAACTCCTCGATGGAGCTCATCGCCGAGGCATCAAGATCGTCATGGACCTGGTGGTCAACCACACATCCGACCAGCACCCGTGGTTCATCGAATCGCGGTCCTCGATCACCAATCCCAAGCGGGATTGGTACATCTGGCGGGATCCACGCCCCGGCTCCACTCCGGGACGGCCCGGGAGCGAACCCACGAACTGGAAGTCCTTCTTCTCTGGATCCACCTGGGAGCTGGATACGACCACCGGTCAGTATTACCTGCACCTCTTCGACCGCCGTCAGCCTGACCTCAACTGGGAAAACGACGACATGCGCGCGGCGGTGTACGCAATGATGCGTCGCTGGTTGGACCGCGGAGTCGATGGCTTCCGAATGGACGTCATCAACCTCATTTCGAAGGATCCCGCTTACCCTGACGCCCCTGGTGCGTTCGACAGCTATGGCGATGGTTTCTCCTTCTACGCACACGGTCCCCGCCTCCATGAGTACCTGCAGGAGATGAACCGGGAGGTGTTTGCGGGACGCGACGGGATGCTGACCGTTGGCGAGATGCCCGGGGTGACGACCACGCAGGCGAAGGCGTTCACAGACCCGGAGCGACACGAGCTCAACATGGTTTTCCAGTTCGAGCATGTGGGACTCGACCACGGCGAGGGCTCGAAATTCGCGCACCAACCTCTGCGACCGGGCGACCTTGCCGAGTCATTCACAACCTGGCAGGACGCTCTCGCCGAGACCGGTTGGAACAGTCTCTACCTGTCCAACCATGACCAGCCACGGCCCGTTAGCAGGTTCGGTGACGACGAGACCTGGTGGCGGGAGTCGGCGACCGCACTCGCCACCATCCTTCACATGCAGCGCGGGACGCCGTACATCTATCAGGGCGAAGAGATCGGGATGACGAATCACCCATTCCCGACCGTCTCCTCGCTCCGCGACATCGAAAGCCTCAACCATCTCTCCCACGAGGTCGACGCAGGCGCTTCGGAGGTCCTAGTGCTCCGCGACATTCGCCGAATAGGACGCGATAACGCTCGCACGCCCGTGCAGTGGACCAGCCACCCACTCGCCGGGTTTACAGAGGGCACGCCCTGGATCGACGTCAACCCCAACACGTCATGGCTCAACGCAAACGCGCAGTACGGACAGCCCGGCTCTGTCTTCGAGCACTACCGATCGCTCATCGCCCTGCGCCACGAGCTCCCCGTTGTCGCTCTTGGGTCCTTCCGACGCATCGATACGGACTCGCGGGCGGTCTTCGCATTCGAGCGCCGTCTGGAAGCAGCAACCCTGATCGTGATCGCGAATCTCTCGTCGACGAACACCAGAGTCGACCTCAGCGACGAACTTCCCACCATCTGGTCGAGTCGTCTCTTGCTCTCCAACTGGACAGACGGGCAGGCCAGCGGCCAGCAGTTCCGTCCGTGGGAAGCCCGCGTCTACAGCCTCTGATCGCCTTCTTCCAAGGGGTGGGCACCCGACAACGTAGTCAGGAGAATGAACGTGAGGAAATTCACAAATCGGTTGCTTGGCATCACCGCCGCCGCGACCCTCGTCGCGGCCGGGGTTGTGCTCCCAGCGCTACCAGCCGCAGCCGCAACGGTAAGCGACGCGTGGACAGACAAGGCGCGATACGCCCCCGGTCAACAGGTCACTGTAACCGCCGAGGTCGCAGGAACCGGCAGCGTGCAGTTCTCCCTGGTGCACCTCGGTGTCGTCGTACAGACGGGAACTGTCCAAGCCACCGGAGCCGGAACAGTGAGCTGGACCGTCACGCCACCGACCGCTGACTTCACCGGGTACATGGTGCACGTCGACGCGGGGACCACTGCGACCCAGACAGCGATCGACGTTTCCAGCACCTGGACACGATTTCCACGAATGGGCTACCTCGACGAATACCCCGCCGGCATGACTGCAACCGAGCGAGAGGAAGTCGTTTCCGAACTGTCGGAGAAGTATCACCTCAACGCGCTGCAGTATTACGACTGGATGTGGCGCCACGAGGCCCCAATCGAGCGCGACAGCTCGGGCGAGCTCGTCGACACATGGACCGCGTGGAACGGCGATGTGATAGCCCCCTCCACGGTGTCCGGACTTATCGACGCGGGACACGAGCTCAACATGGCCGCGTTGCCATACTCCATGAGCTACGCCGCCCTCGAGGGATTCACTACGAACGGAGTGAGCGCCGACTGGCGCTTGAAGTACGCGAAAGACGGCACCGACTGGAAGTTCCAGATGTTGCCCAACCGTCCCGACACCAACTTGTGGATCATGGATCCGACCAACACCGACTGGCGGGACCACATCACCGCGCAGTACTCCGATCAAATCGACACGTTCGATTTCGACGGCACCCACATCGACCAACTCGGCAACTGGGGAGACGGCGCCTCGAACGGCGGCATGACCGATGCCGCGGGCAACCCTGTCGACATCCCCATCGGATTCCGTGACCTCGTTGCAGACACCCGCGAACAGACCGGCAAGCCTGTCGGCTTTAACGCGGTCGACGGGTTCGCGGGCTCATCCCTCGCTAGCTCGAGCAGCGACTACCTCTACACCGAGCTGTGGGAAAACCACGAGACGTACGCCGAAGTCCAGGACTACCTCGCCACCCAGCGTGCGCAGTCCGGAGGAAAGGCAGCTGTCACCGCCGCATACCTGAACTACTGAAGCAACACGGGCGACCGCTACGAGGCGGAAGCAGGAGTCCGAGTTGGTGTCGGCACCAACACCAATCACCCGGGCTACTCGGGGTCCGGATTCGTTGACCAGTTCGGGGACATCGGCGACAGCGTCACTCTCAGTGTGAACGTTCCAGAGTCGCGCCGGTACGGAATTGTGCCCGCCTGGACCAACGGCACCGGAAACACCGCAACAAGAACCGTATGGGTCGACGGTGTGAAAACGGGCACGCTGCGGATGTCCCCAACCAACGGGTGGGACGCCTGGAACACCGAAGCCGGCTTCGGCACCTACCTGTCAGCTGGTAATCACACCATCAAGGTGTCCGTGGAGTCCACAGATACGGGGTTCATCAACCTCGACAGCATCACCCTAGGAACCTTCAACACCCCTTCCGTGCAGCTCGCAAACGCCGCACTCGCGGCCAGTGGGGCCACGCACATCGAGATGGGCCAGGGGGATCAGATGCTTGTCGCTCCGTACTTCTTGGACGACTCCAAGCAGATGAGCAACGAACTCCAGAAATGGATGGGGTCCTACTACGACGTGGTCACGGGATACGAAAACCTGTTCTACGGACCCACGCTGCGCCAGCTTCCCAACGCAGTCGAAGTGACGGGACACACGGTCAGCGACGACGGCACCGCCGACACCATCTGGGCGACGCCAATGCGAAACGACGGACGGGACATCCTGCACCTCATCAACCTGGAGGGCAACGACGATCGCTGGCGCGAGCCTGCTGCGTCCGCACCTGCGCTGACGAACCTGCCGGTCAAGTACTACTTGGACGACAAGCCGTTCCCCTCCACCATCCGCGTCGCAAGTCCAGACAACGGCGGACGTTCCCAGACTCTGAACTTCACAACGGGCACAGACGGGGGCGGCAAATTTGTCTCCTTCACCGTCCCCCAGCTCAAGAACTGGAGCTTCGTCTACTTCGGAGACTCGACGCGAGATAACGGCAACGTCGTGACGCAGGCAAGCAAGTGCTTGGACGTCGCAGGTGGGAACACCGCCAACGGCACCGCGGTACAGGTGTGGGATTGTGCAAGCGTCCCCGCGATGGACTGGACCTACTCAAACAACAAGCTGCAGGCACTAGGCAAATGCCTCGACCTGGTCGCGGGGGGCACCGCGGACGGAACACTCGCCCACCTGTGGGATTGCTCCTCCGTAGCCAGCCAGACCTGGGAACGCACCGGGCAGAGTCAGTACCGCAACCCCGCTAGCGGCAAATGCCTCGACATCGTGGGCGGATCGCTCACGAACGGCACTCGAGTTCACCTCTGGTCATGTCACACCGGCGCAAGCCAGAAGTGGACCACACCGCAGTAAACCGCAGACGTTCGGTGGGGGTGTCAGCGCCCCCACCGAACGTCGCCGACATCAACCTGTACAGCGGGTAGTGGGCCGCGCGACCCCTCGAGCTTTGCCACGCACGAGGCCGTTGCTGGGCGGACCAACCGCGTCCGGCTCGCACGATTGGCGATTCCCGGGTTGCGGACCGTCACGCCGGAAACGATCGATTCTGGCGCACGGGCCCGCATAGCTGGTCAGCAGCGCGACACGCCGCTACCTTGAACACCGAAACCCCTTGCCGAAACCGAATCACGCCGAAACGCGGGCAGTACCCTTTCGGCGCGACTGCAGGGCCGAGCGAATGCGCCCTCCCAAGGATCATTTCGTGCGTAGCTATGCTTCGGGCGGTGTCCCGATAGACGGTCCTTCACCGCTACACGCGTTTCCTTGGCGTCAAGAAGCCGACTTTTCGGATACCTGCCTGACCGGCCCGATTCCCGTATACCTGTCCCGCAAAATTGCCCGGTGAAGGTGCCTCAAACGCTACACGGTCACGTGCCCGGTCTCGAGCGCGGGGACGCCGCTACTCAACTGCGGACCGCGGAGTCAGAATCACGGCGGTGGCGATCGCAGCGGCAGTGAAGCCGAGCACTCCGGTGGCGAGCAGCGCGGGCCGCGCCGGCCACACCGCGTAGTTCATGACTTCGTAGTGTTCCCGTCCCAGGCGCCCTCGAAGTCCGTCGTCCCCTTCGCGCTCAGGACGATCTCGACGACGAGCGACACCATCGGAATGAGCCAGACCAGCGTCCAGACAAACGGTCGCGCGACCGCGGAGCTGCGCGACTCATGCCTCGGCCGTCACGTTTCGAGGTCGTGCGCTTGCGCTGAGCAGCGGCCCACCCGTCCTCGCCCGAGGGCGTGCGGGCGACGTCATTCGCGCTCAGTCGTGCTCCTCCTGCGCAGCACGAGCGTCACCAACAGCGCAAGAGCGCTCAACCCCGTCCCGTACGCGGGGATCGACTCGCTCCACGGAGTCGTGTCGTACGAGGAGTAGCCGACGAAGAGCGGAGCCATGGCGTAGACAACCACGCCGCCGCCCGCCGTGAACAGCCCGGTCGGCAGCAGTGCGAGCGCGAGCAGGGGAGCGCGGACGTAGGTCGTCGCCCACCATGCGACCCACGCCACTTGACCGAGGACGGCGACGTGAGCCGTCCACCCGGTGAGCGCAGAGGGAGAACCCAGCTGACCGGACGCGAGAGCGTGGACGCCGCCGAAGGCGAAGGCCGCGGCGGTCACAGCGGCGGATGCCCACAGCAGCGGTCCGCGAGGGCGTGCGACGCCAAGGGTGGCGACCAATACGGCGACGGCGACGAGCATCAGGCCGGCGCCGAAGAGCTGAGCGGCACCGTCGATCACCGTCCACGGCGCGGACGGATTCTGATAGTCGAAGAGATGGTCCTCGAGCAGGCCGCACATGCTCGTGTCGTTCTCGTCGCCGACGAAGCGCGGGCACTGCGTCCAGCGGCGAGACGAGGCCATCAGCTGCAGAGGCACGGACGCCGCCAGGAGAACGGCAGCGCTGACCGTCGCGATCGTGGCAGTGCGCGACATCGATCCCGCCGAGTGGCGGGTGCGAGCGATGGCCGAGGTGCTCATGGCGGTCACGCTAGCGGAACGATCTCCGCACAGCGATGGGGTGCGACAGCGGAGTGCGACAGAGGATCATGGCCGCCATGAAGGGTTCCGCGAAGGTCGCGCTGAGCCTCGTGCCGATGGCGATCTTCGTCATCGTGCTGGGGGTCCTCATCGCTCAGCAGACTGAGCGCCGGCTGCCCTACGGCGGCTACTGCGACAGCACCACAGCGCAGTGCGCGACCCTCGACCCACCCGATCACTGACGAGAGCGGGGCACCCGGGCCGCCTCGGCCATCCGGCAGAATGAGCGGATGGCAGCGGAGGCGACGCTCGACGACATCGCGGTCGAACTCGCCGCGGTGCCGCCGGATGAGTTCGTCGCGGCTCGCACCGCGCGCGCCAAGGATCTCGCCGACGCAGAGCTCGCCGCCGCAGTGCGCGGACTCCGGAAACCGCTGCTCGCCGCGTGGGTGGTCAACGTGTTCGTGCAGGACCGGCCGGACGAGATCGCGCAGGCGCTCGAGCTGGCAGCGGCGCTGCGCGAGGCGCAGGCGGAGCTCGACGCGCAGACCCTCTCCGCCCTTGGACGCCAGCGCCGCCAGCTCGTGCGCCAGCTCGCGCAGCAGGCCGCCGGCATCGCGAAGGACCGGGGCGTGCGTGTCTCTCCGAGCGCGATCGATGCGGTGCAGGAGACGTTCAATGCCGCGATGTTCGACGCCGACGCGGCGACGGCGGTCGCATCCGGGCGGCTGCTGCGCCCTCTCGAGGCAACCGGCGCCTTCCCCGCCGACCTCGACGGCGCGGTTTCCGGCTCCATACCTCAGCGTGCGACGGCTTCCGAGAACAAGGGGTCGGATGGCGATGCGCGGCGCCGCGCGCGGGCGGCGGTCCGCGAGGCGGAGAGGGAGCTCCAGCGCGCGGAACGCACCGAGGCCGACGTCGCATTGCGGCGAGAGAAGGCGGACGACGGCATCCGTCGCGCAACCGAGCGGGTCGCCGCGCTGCAGGCCGAGTTGGCGAAGGCCGAGAGCGAGGCGGAGCGCCTGAGACAAGAACTCGTCGACCTCAGCGACGAGGCCGACACGGCGTCGCGTTCGACGGCGGCCGCGCGCCGCGCGCTCGAGAAGGCGCGGGCGGCCGCGGGGGAGTAGTCCCGGGAGGGGTGTCAGGGGCCGCCGGTAGGCTGAGTCCATGGCCGCAGCACCCCGCAAGACCCCCGCGAAGGCGACGAAGACGGCCATCCCGCAGCTGTCGTGGCGGCGCCCGGAGCCGGCGCCGATCGTGCTCGTCTCCGGGCCGGAGGAGGTCTGCGCTGAGCGCGCGATCGCCGGTGTGCGCGACTACCTGAAGGCCGAGGATCCGTCGCTCGAGATCACCGACATCGTCGCATCGGACTACACCTCGGGCATGCTCCTCGCGGTGACCTCGCCGTCACTCTTCGGCGAGCCGCGGATGGTCCGGGTGTCGGCCGTGGAGAAATGCAGCGACGCGTTCCTCACCGAGGCGCTCGCGTACATCGAGGCTCCGCAGGAGGGCGCCACGCTCGTCCTCCGGCACAACGGCGCCACGGTTCGCGGGAAGAAGCTGCTCGACGCCATCCGCTCGGGCGTCGGCCGCGGCGTCGAGGTGCCGTGTCCTGCGGTGAAACGAGATGCCGACCGCTTCGACTTCGCCGCAGGAGAGTTCTCCGCAGCCGGGAAGCGGATCGCGCCGAAGGCCCTGCAGGCGCTGACCCAGGCGTTCACCGGCCATCTCGCCGAGCTCGCCGCCGCGTGCCAGCAGCTCGTCGCCGACGTCGAGGGCGACATCACCGAGGACGTCGTCACGCGCTACTACGGCGGCCGCGTGGAGACGAACGCCTTCGCCGTGGCCGACACCGCCATCGCCGGGCGCTACGGCGAGGCGCTCGTCGCGCTGCGGCACGCCCTCGACTCCGGGGCAGACCCGGTGCCGCTGGTCGCGGCGTTCGCGATGAAGCTGCGGACGATGGCGCGCGTTGCCGGCTCGCGCGAGCCCTCGCGCGCGCTCGCGACCCGCCTCGGGATGAAGGACTGGCAGGTCGACCGTGCGCGCCGAGACCTGCAGGCCGGATGGAACGAGCGTGCCCTCGCGCTGGCCATCCAGGCGATCGCCCGCGCCGACGCCGAGGTGAAGGGTGCGTCGCGCGACCCGGTCTTCGCCCTCGAGCGGATGGTGACGGTCATCGCCACGCGCGCCCCGTTCGGTGCTCCCACGCGCTGAGACCTGCGACCACGTGTAGGGAACTGCGCACGCGCTTGGAGACCGCGGCCACGCGCCGAGACCGCGCCCACGCGCCGAGACTGCGTCCATGCGCCGAGACCGCACGCGCCGAGACAGACGCCGCGCGCTGCGGGCGAGATTGCTTCATCGCTCCCGGCCTGCGCGAATCCTCCCGGACTGCATGCTCCACGAGCGCACCCACCGCGTTCGCTCCGAGACAGCGCGTGGTGCACGCTGTGTCGGCGCGAAGGCGCAGGCCGTGAGCGACAGTGCTGTCTCGGAGCAGCGCCGCGCCGTAGCAGCGGAGTGCCGCACCGCGCATCCCGCCGGCTCGGCCGCCCCGCGCGTCCCGCCGGCTCGGCCGCCCCGCGCGTCCCGCCGGCTCGGCCGCCCCGCGCATCCCGCCGACACCCCCGCGCGCTGCGCCCCGCGCGTCGAACCGCACTACGCGCCCCCGCGCACAGCAGAAGGCCCGCCCCGCGATGCGGGACGGGCCTTCTCCAGAGCGATGAGGCTCAGAGCGAAGAGACCTGCTTCGCCATGCCCGACTTGCGGTTGGCGGCCTGGTTCTTGTGGATGACGCCCTTGCTCACGGCCTTGTCGAGCTTCTTCGAGGCCTTCGCCAGGGTCGCCTCGGCGGCGGCCTTGTCGCCGGCGGCGACAGCCTCGCGCGTCTTGCGGACGAGCGACTTCAGCTCGCTCTTCACGGCCTTGTTGCGCTCGCGCGCCTTCTCGTTGGTCTTGATGCGCTTGATCTGCGACTTGATGTTTGCCACGTCGAATGACTTTCGTTCGGAGTGATTCGGGCGATCCTGTGACGGCCGACCCGAGTGTGCTTCTTCAGTTGCCGCGTGACGAGAGAGGGGCGTCGTACGGCTGTGTGGGTGCCCCCACACGCAAGCCAAGGACCAATGCTACCAGGTCAGCCCTGGCCGTCCGCTCGCTCGACGGTCGCGATCGCGAGATCGAGCACGGCGGCGAAGACCGCGGGCCGCATCGCCGTGACGAGGTGCGTGGAGCGCGGCACGACGATGAGCTCGGCATGCGGCACGAGGCGCGTGAAGAGGCGCTCGTGCAGGCGCAGCTGATCCCACTCGCCGTTCACGAACCAGGTGCGCGTCTGCAGCCGCGGCAGAGCCGAGCGCATGTCCAGGGTGGCGAGGCCGGACAGGGCCGCGTCCTCGGAGCGGAGCGCGTATCCTCCTGCCCCGAAGTCGAGGCGCGTCTCCTCGGGAAGGGTCGCCCGCAGCACGCGCTGGACGAGCCACATGCCGTTGCCGGGCATCCGCTGCATGCCCTGCAAAAGGAGGCGATACAGGCGGAGGCCTGCGCCGCGGGGGAGCGCGGTCGCTCCCACGGCGATGAGGGCCGCGACCGGTGGGGCGTCATCCTGCGCGAGGAGCGCGAGCGACAGCAGCCCGCCCATCGAGTGCGCGACGAGGAGCACGGGGCCGGCGGCGGCCGCCGAGCGGATGGCGCGGTCGATGGTGGCGAAGGCCTCGTCGAGGGACCAGTCCTCGTCCATCCGCGACCCGTGTCCGGGCAGGTCGATCGCGTGCACCACGACGCCCCGCCGCTGCAGGTGCGCCACCTGCGCGCGCCACATCGTCGCCGACGTGCGGATGCCGTGCACGAGGACCACCTGCACGCTCATGCCGCCATGCTATCGACCACGCAGAAGGGGCCGACGGCAGCTGCCGTCGGCCCCTCGGGGAGGGTGAGGATTACTCCTTGACCCAGCCCGTGTTCTCCACCGGCTGCAGGCCGAAGAGGTCCAGACCCGTGTAGGTCTCGGGGGTCAGGTTCGCCAGACCCTCCTTGGCCGTCACGATCTGCGGTCCGGCGTAGAGCGGGAAGATGCCCCACGTCTCGGCCATGATCTCCGACTCCAGCTTCAGGCCGGCCTCGGTCTGCTCCTCGGCCGTCGGCAGCGCGGACACCTCGTTGGCGATCCGCTCATCGATCTCCGGCGTGCCGGTCGACGAGAGGTTCAGACCGCTGTCCGAGCAGTAGATCTGGCACATGTACGCCACCCCGTACGGGTCGCTCGACGAGAAGCCGAGCATGACGAGGTCCCAGTTCTTCGTGGTGAGGTCGTTCGAGAAGTCCGACGACGGGCGCACCTCGGGGGTGATCGCCGCGCCGATCTCGGCGAGCTGCGTCTGGATGATGCGGCCGCGCGCCTCGACCACCGGGTCGTCGCCGAACAGCGGAAGGACGCCCTCGAGACGGACGCCGTCCTTCTCGCGCACGCCGTCGTCGCCCATGGTCCAGCCGGCCTCGTCGAGGATCGAGTTGGCCTCCTCGACGTTGTACTCCCAGCCGGCCTCGCTCAGCGCGTCGACGTAGCCCTCCTGGAAGGGGAAGAGGTTGAAGGAGCCGGCGTCGGGCTCGGTGTAGTCCAGCCCGTTCCAGACGACCTCCTTGATCTGGTCGCGGTTGATCGCCATGAACATCGCCTTGCGCACATCGAGGTCGGCGAACTGCTCGCGCTCCGCATTGATCTCGAGGAGGTTCGTCGCCGTGCGCTGCGCACGGTACGTCACGACGCCATCCATGTCGGCGACCTGCGCGAGGCGGTCCTCGGTGTTCGTCAGCGCCCAGTCGATCTCGCCGTTGCGGAACGCGTTGATCTCCGCGGTGTCGTCGAGAACGCGGAAGGTGACCTTGTCGAGCATGGGCTCGTCGCCCCACCAGTTCTCGTTCGGCACGAAGGTGACGGTTCCGCCGTTCGCGTCGAAGTCCTCGACCTTGTACGGGCCGGCGCCCCACTCGGGGTGCACCTCGCCCACGTACGCCTCGTTGAAGAGCTCCGGGGTGTTGATCGCCGGGTTGACGAGATGCCAGAAGAGGCCCTCGGTCCACGGGTAGACCTGCTTGAAGGTGACGACGGCCTGGCGCTCGTCCTCGCCCTGCTCGACGGACTCGATCAGCTCGTAGCCGTCGGTGGTGTTGGGGATGTAGCCCTCATCCAGCGAGCGGTTGGCGATCCACGTCTGGTTGTAGGCCTCCCACGTGATCGGGCTGCCGTCGTTCCACGTGGCCTCAGGGTTGATCGTGTAGGTGACGACGGTCTTGTCGTCCACGATCTCCGTCGTCCAGTCGGTCAGGTAGTTGGGGTTGGCGTACGCCTCGCCCTCCGGCGTCATCAGGATCGTCTGCGGGTTGTACCACTCCCACAGCGTCGCCGTGTCGACGGTGCCGTCCGAGTGGTTGGCGTTCAGCTGCTCGGGGATCTCGGGGATCGGGAAGGTCGCCTCGCCGCCCTGCTGCAGGTTCTCGCGCGGCTGCGGGTTGTAGTCCGCGCCCGTGATCTCGGTCTTGGCTGCGTTTCCGCCGTCGGAACCGCCGCCGCCGTTGTCACCGCCGCCGCCACCGGCACAACCCGCGAGGACGAGGGCCAGCGTGCCGGCTGCGGCTGCGGCCCCGATCCACTTCTGCTGCTTCTTCATGGTGCTCCTTTCGCGCCTTCGCAGGCGTGGGGATGTGGGAGAGATGAGATCGAGGCTAATCGCGGGGCGGACGCTCGTGCCGGAACGTGAGCGAGCCGTGACCTGCGTGCCGCGATCTCGAGGAACCCGAGCGCGGTGCTGCTGCGCTCCGCGCTCGGGCTACGTCGTCAGCTGGCGCGCGCCTGGCCGCCGCTGCTGAAGGTGCTCGGGTCGAGCTCGACCCGCTGGCGCCCGCGCTCGATCTTCGGGTCGGGGATGGGGATGGCCGACAGCAGCGCCTGCGTGTACGGGTGCTGCGGGCTGTCGAAGACGTCGTCGACATCGCCGAACTCGACGAAGTCGCCGCGGTACATCACGGCCACGCGATCCGCCAGATGCCGCACGACCGACAGATCGTGGGCCACGAAGAGGTAGCTGATGCCGAGGCGCGTCTTCAGCTCGTCGAGCAGGTTCAGCACGCCGGCCTGGATGGAGACGTCGAGCGCCGACACCGGCTCGTCGAGCACGACGAGCTTCGGCTCGGTGGCGAGCGCCCGGGCGATGCCGATGCGCTGGCGCTGGCCGCCCGAGAACGCCTGCGGGAAGCGGTCGCTGTGCGCGGGGTTCAGGCCGACGAGCCCCATGAGCTCGTCCACGCGCTCATGCGTGCGCTCCTTCGAGACGCCGATGGTCTGCAGCGGCTCGGCGATGATGTCGAAGACCGTCATGCGCGGGTCGAGCGCGCCCATCGGGTCCTGGAAGACGATCTGGATGTCGCGGCGCGCGATCCGCTCGCGCTTGCGGCCCTTCAGGTCGCGCACGCTCGTGCCGCCGAGCAGGATGTCGCCGCCCTCGGGTGCGGAGAACTCCATGATCTCGAGGAGCGTCGTCGTCTTGCCCGAGCCCGACTCGCCGACGATCGCGAGCGTCTCGCCCTGCTTGATGTCGAAGGAGATGTCCTTGACCGCCTGCACCTCGCCGACCTTGCGCTTGAGCACGCCTTTGAGGATCGGGAAGGTCTTCGACAGGTGCGACACCTCGAGCACGGTCTCGCGCTCCTCGCGCGGCACGCGCACGAGGTCGCTCTCCGGGATCTCCGGGATCGGGTACACGGGGCGCCCGCCGATGATGCCGGAGCGGATCTCGTCGGCGCGGATGCACGCGGCGCGATGGTCGTCGCGGCCGCCGACCGGGATGAGGGCCGGCTCGCCGGCGCGGCACGCGTCGAGCACGATGGGGCAGCGATCCGCGAAGGGGCACGCGTCGGGCAGGTCGATGAGCAGCGGCGGGTTGCCCTTGATGGCGACCAGCGGCTCCTTCTGCTTGCGGTCGACCCGGGGGATGGCCCCGAGCAGGCCGATCGTGTAGGGCATCCGGGTGTCGTCGAACAGTTCGACGGCGGGCGCCTGCTCGATCGGCTTGCCCGCGTACATGACGAGGACATCGTCGGCGATGTTGGCCACCACGCCCATGTCGTGCGTGATCATGATGACCGCGGCGCCCGTCTCGCGCTGGGCGGTGCGGATGAGATCGAGGATCTGCGCCTGGATGGTCACGTCGAGGGCGGTCGTCGGCTCGTCGGCGATGATGAGCTTGGGCTTGTTGGCCATCGCGATCGCGATCACCACGCGCTGCCGCATGCCGCCGGAGAACTCGTGCGGGAACGACTTCATACGGCGCTCGGGCTCGGTGATCCCGACGAGGGTGAGCAGCTCGACGCCCCGCTCCCACGCCTGCTTCCGGCTCATGCCGGAGTCGTGCACGACGAGCGCCTCGACGAGCTGGTCGCCGATCGTGTACACAGGCGTGAGCGAGGTCAGCGGATCCTGGAAGATCATTGCCAGGCCGTTGCCGCGGATGGCCGACATCTGCTTGTCCGTCCTGCCCAGCAGCTCCTGCCCCTCGAACGAGATCGAGCCGGTGACGTGGGCGGTCTCGGCGAGGAGGCCCATGATCGCCAGCGAGGTGACGGACTTGCCGGATCCCGACTCGCCGACGATGCCGAGAGAGCGGCCGGGGAGGAGGTCGAAGGAGACGCCGCGGACGGCGTCGACCCTTCCGGCCTCGGAGGCGAAGCTGACCCGCAGGTCGCGGACGGAGAGAACAGGTGCGGTCATGCGCGGCCTCCAGCCGCCGAAGTCGGGTCGAGGGCGTCGCGCAGGCCGTCGGCGACGAGCGCCATCGAGACCGTGAGCAGGGTGAGGGCGCCGGCGGGGAAGAAGAACATCCACGGCGCGCTGGTGATGATGCCGGAGCCGGTGCCGATGAGCGACCCGAGTGAGACGTCGGGCAGCTTCACGCCGAAGCCGAGGAACGACAGGCCGGTCTCGAGCATCACCGCGCTGACGACGCCGAGCGTGAAGTTGATGACGAGGAGCGACCCGATGTTCGGGATCATGTGGCGCAGCACGATGCGGAAGCCGCTGACGCCCATGTAGCGCGCGGCCTGGATGTACTCCCGCTCGCGGATCGACAGCGACAGCGTCCAGATCGTGCGGGCCGCGATGAACCAGTTCGTCAGGATCAGCACGATGGTGATCACGCGCCAGTCGCCGCCGGAGTCGTTGGAGATCATCGCGATGATGAGGAAGGTCGGCACCGCCATGAGGAAGTGGATGACCGCGAGCGCGGTCTTCTCGAACCAGCCGCCGAAATAGGCCGCGGCGGCGCCCACGAGCGCGGAGATGACGGTCGTCCCCACCGAGACGCCCACGGCGATCATCATGGAGCGCTGCAGGCCCACGACCACCATGGCGTAGAGGTCGTTGCCCGAGTTGTTCGTGCCGAACCAGTGGTCGGCGTTCGGCGCGTCGCTGAGGGCGAGGAAGTCGAGCTCGATGTGGTCGTACTTCTGGAACAGCGGCCCGATGACCGCGAACAGCACCAGCAGGATGAAGATCACGATGCCGGCGACGGCGGGGCGGTTGCGCATGAAGCGCCGGACGTACAGCGAGGACTTCCGCAGCGGCTTGCTGCGTCCGCCGCTCACCTCGGAGACCGCGGGGGGCGGGTTGTCTCCGTGCTCGAGAGGATCGCGCATATCTGTGATCGTCATGTCAGCTCACCCGCACTCGGGGGTCGAGGGCGACGACCGCGACGTCCGCGAGCATCGCACCGATGAATGTCATGAAGGCGCCGAATGCCGCGGTGGCGACCGTGCCGTGGATGTCGTTCGTCGAGATGGTCTGGGCGAAGTACTGGCCCATGCCGCTCCATCCGAAGATCGACTCGGTGAGGATGGCCCCGGTGAAGGCGGCGGGGATGTTGAACGCCACCTGCGTGGTCACCGGGATGAGAGACGTGCGCAGCGCATGGCGGCGGATGGCCTGCGCCTTCGTCAGCCCCTTCGCGCGGGCGGTGCGGACGTAGTCCGCGCTGATGTTGTCGAGGAGCAGCGAGCGCTGGAGGAAGTGGTACGCCGCGTAGCCGGTCAGCACGAGGCCCAGTGTCGGGAGAGTCAGGTGCTGGACGACGTCGACGAGGACGGGGAGGAAGCCCTCGACGCCCACGCTGGCCGATCCTGTGACGTAGAACACCCGGGTGCCCACGGCCTGGTTGATCGAGATCGCGATGAGCACGATGCCGAGCGCCGCCACGACGACGGGGATGTTCATGGTGACGATCGACGTCGCCTGGCCGATCCGATCGGCGAGCTTGTACTGGCGCGAGGCGGTGTAGACGCCGATGGCGATGCCGACGATCGCGGTGAGGATGGTCGCCCCCAGCACGAGCTCCGCGGAGATCCACATGCGGTAGGCGACCTCGTCGTTCACCGATCCGCCGGTGGGGCTGAGGCCCCAGTCCCAGCGGGTGAGGATGCCGGAGAGCCAGGTCCACCAGCGCTGGAAGAGCGGCACGGTGTCGCTGAGGTTGCGGGGCTCCAGGAGGGCGACGATCTGCTGCTCGGAGAGCGGCGGGCGGCGGCCGACGTAGTTGCTGCGCGGGTCGAGGTAGAGCCACGCCAGGAAGTAGGTCAGATTCGTCGCGACGGCGATGATGAGCAGCCACCCCAGGATGCGGCGGAGCATGTAACGGATCAAAGTCGGGGGTTTCCTTCGTCGGACTGCGCTGAGCACGCTGGTAGCGCATTCATCGCACACGTTGAGCGTCGACTCTACCCCTGGTCGCTCCCATCGGCGGTGTTCACGCCCGCGCGTGGCGAGCGGTCCGGGTCCCGCGCGCGCTGTCACGCGGCGGGACCCGGACCGGGTTCGTGTCAGCGCAGGACCAGCATGCGCTCCTTGCTCTCCGACGGCAGGAAGCCGCCGCCGGCGGGGACGAACACGGCGCTGACGCGGTGGTTTCCGCGCGGAAGGTCCGCCGGCACCTCGAGCACCGCCGTGCCGTCGTCGAGCTGCACCTCGCCGAGCACGCGGCTCTCGCTGTGGAACGCGACGGTGCCGACGGGCTCGGCGTCGCCGGCGGCGGTCACGGTCGCGGTGAGGAGATTCGGCGCGCCCTTCTTGGCCTGCCCGGGAGGAGTGGTGCGCAGCGTGGTGCTCGTCTCCACCGATGCGGCCTCGTCGACCGTGTCGAGCCCGACGATCACGGGGTCGTGGTCGCTGGAGCGGTAGGGAGTCGGCTCGTAGAAGAGCGTGCCGTGGCTGTTGTAGCGGCTGTACTCCAGCGCGACGGCCTCGCCGCTGTTGATCGACCAGATGTCGGCGCCGGTCGCGAGCTCGGCGGCTGCGGCGTTCAGAAGCACATGGTCGAGCGAGCCCGACAGCGCCTGGAACACGTAGCTGCTCTCCGATGACCCGAACGCGGTCTCCGCGTCGACGTAGCCGGCCTCGTAGAGCACCTGCATCGGGTCCTCCTGCGTGTAGGAGTTGAAGTCGCCCACGAGCAGCTGCGCCTCGGCGCCGGTCCCCGTGGGGTCCGTCGCCATCCACTCGGCGAGCGCCTGCGCCTGCAGCACCCGCGACTGGTTGGACGTGCCCTGGCCGTCGCCGGCGTCGACATCTCCCGGCCACGGCCCGACGGAGCCCTTCGACTTGAAGTGGTTCACCACCACGGTGAACGGCTCCCCGCCGGGAGCGGCGAACGTCTGCGCGATCGGCTCGCGGGCGTTCTGGAACGCGTCCACCTCGGCATCGCCGGTGTCGAGAGCGGTCGCGACGCCGACCGGCGAGACGGCCGCCGGCTGGTAGATGAGCGCGGAGGTGATGACGTCCTGCTCGCTCGCGTCGGGCAGGTCCGCCGGCGACGCGACGTACGCCCACTTCTCGGTGCCCGCGGCCTCGTTGAGCGCGGCGACGAGGGTCGCCAGGGCCTCGTCCGGCTCCTCGCCGAGACGTGCGGAGTTCTCGATCTCCATGAGCCCCACCACGTTCGCGTCGAGGGCGTCGATCGCCGCGACGATGCGCGCCTCCTGGCGCTCGAAGTCCTCGGCATCCCAGGCGCCGCGCTGATCGCAGCCCTCGTCGACGGTCACGCCGTCGCCGGCGCGGTCGCGGTACGGCACGCAGCGCGCGTCGTCGACGCCGAGGGTGGTGAAGTAGTTGAGCACGTTGAACGACGCGACGCTCACGTCGCCCCCGACCTCCTCGGGTGCGGATGTCCGCGTGTTGTCGAACACGACGCCGTCGGCACCCGACCCGTCTGCCACCAGCGGCTCGGTGGGGTTGAGCTTCCACGCGCTGTTGCGGAAGTCGACGATGTGGGGCTCCGTGAACGTCGCCGATGCGCCGACGCGGATGGGCTCGACGAGCGAGATGTAGGCGGGGGTGAGGTCGCGGTTCGCGCTGAAGCTCGCCGAGGAGCCGTCATCCAGGCTCACGCGGCGGGCGGCGTTGTCCGCCGCGACCGCCTGCGCCTCCGCGCTCCCGGGGCGCGCGACGTCGGTGGGCTGGCGCAGGGGCGCGTCCCCGGCGGCCAGCACGACCTCGCCGTAGGAGTTCGTGGCGTACGTGTCGGCGACCGTGAAGTGTCCGGTCGGCGCGACGAGCATCGACTCCAGCCGCTCCCGCTCCTCGTCGGTCTCCGGCCAGCCGACCGCTGCGGGGGCGACCGGCTCGGCGTCGGCGACGACGCGCGCGCCGCCCGCGCGCACCGACAGCTCGGTGAGGCCGTAGTACTCGACGACCTCGCCGGTCACCTCCACGGTGTCGCCGATCGCCACGTCGTCGACGGTCGCCGTCGAGTAGACGAAGAGCGCGTCGGAGGCGGTGTGCGCGGCGGGATCGAGATCGCCGCCGGTGCCGGGCGTCTGCACGACGTAGCCGTCCAGCCCGCCGGAGGGGTAGCGCGCGGTCACGACGCCGGTCGTGCTGACCGTCGCGCCGACCAGCGGCGAGCGGTCGCCCGTGCCCTGGATCTCGGCGATCGCCACCGGCTCCCCGGGCTCGGGCGTCGGCTCGGGCGTCGGCTCCGGCGTCGCGCCGCCGTCTCCGCCCACCGGCGTGGGCGCCGCGGTGACGAAGTCGGCGCCGTTGTCGGCCGTGTTGGCTCCGTCGGTGCGCGTGATCGCGGTGGCGTTGGTCGTCGCGGGCGCCGGGGAGCCCGCGAAGTCGTTGGCGCCGCCCCAGCCGACGTAGTCGACGACCCGGTCCGCGGTCGCGAGCCCGGACGAGCCGGAGAGGGCGGTGTCGTCGGACACGAGGGCGACCTTGCCCTGCGAGCCGCTGAGCGCCGTCGAGCCCTCGACGTCTGCGGCGACGTCGGGCAGGGCGGTGTTCGAGCCGTACGCCTGCCCGACGACCAGAGCGGCGTCGGCGGCCAGCGTGAGGTCGCCGAGCGGCGTCACCTGCCAGCTCGAACCCGTGGCCGACGCGTACTGCACGCTCCAGCCGGCGAGGCTCTGCGGCTGCGACGTCGTGTTGACGATCTCGACGAAGTCGCGGCTGAAGGCGGCGCCGCTGTTGCCGCCCCCGCCGTAGATCTCGTTGATGAGCACGCCGGCGCCGGGGGCCACCGCCGCCTGTGCGGCCGTCGGCGCGAGGAGGGCCGCGGCGATGCAGGCCGTCGACGCCAGACAGATCGCGCGGCGGACGCCGCGCGGGGAAGAGGGATGGTGCACGTTCGTCTCCTTCGGAGTGCGGGAGGCGCGGGTCGGCCCCGCGTCTTCCAGGCAATCGTCGTCGGGTGAACGGACAGTGGCCAGCACCTTGCGGGAGGACGGCGGCGCGCTGCGCGGAAGGACCGCGGCGCGGTGCACGGGAGCACGGCGCGGCGCACGGGAGCACGGCGCGGCGCGGCGCGCGAGAGAAGGGGCACGGCGGGCGCGCCGCGGCCCGTAGAATCAGACGGATATGTCCCCTCGTGCCACGACTCCGCTCCCGCCTGCCGCGACACCGCCTGAGCGCATCCGCAACTTCTGCATCATCGCTCACATCGATCACGGCAAGTCGACGCTCGCCGACCGCATGCTGCAGCTCACCGGCGCGGTGTCCGACCGCGACATGCGCGCGCAGTACCTCGACCGCATGGACATCGAGCGCGAGCGCGGCATCACGGTGAAGAGCCAGGCCGTGCGGCTGCCGTGGCAGCACGAGGGCGACACCTTCGCGCTGAACATGATCGACACGCCCGGTCACGTGGACTTCACCTACGAGGTGTCCCGCTCGCTCGCCGCCTGCGAGGGCGCCGTGCTGCTCGTGGACGCCGCGCAGGGGATCGAGGCGCAGACACTCGCCAACCTGTACCTCGCACTCGAGAACGATCTGACGATCATCCCGGTGCTCAATAAGATCGACCTGCCCGCCGCCGACCCCGACCGCTTCGCGAAGGAGCTCGCCGATCTCATCGGCGGCGACCCCGCCGACGTGCTGCGGGTGTCGGGCAAGACGGGGCAGGGCGTCGAGGAGCTGCTCGACCGCCTCGTGGCGGAGATCCCCGCGCCCCAGGGCGACCCCGATGCCCCGGCTCGCGCCATGATCTTCGACTCGGTCTACGACGCGTACCGCGGCGTGGTGACGTACGTCCGGATGGTCGACGGTCGCCTCTCGCCGCGCGAGCGCATCCAGATGATGTCGACGCGCGCCACGCACGAGCTGCTGGAGATCGGCGTCTCGAGCCCCGAGCCCACGCCGTCGAACGGCCTCTCGGTGGGCGAGGTCGGCTATCTCATCACCGGCGTGAAGGACGTGCGCCAGTCGAAGGTCGGCGACACCGTCACCAACCAGCGCACTCCCGCCTCGCAGGCGCTTCCCGGATACACCGACCCGAAGCCGATGGTGTTCTCGGGCCTGTACCCGATCGACGCCAGCGACTACACCGACCTGCGCGAGGCGCTCGACAAGCTGAAGCTGTCGGACGCGTCCCTCGCCTACGAGCCCGAGACATCCGTCGCCCTCGGCTTCGGCTTCCGCTGCGGCTTCCTCGGACTGCTGCACCTCGAGATCATCACCGAGCGCCTCTCGCGCGAGTTCGGCCTCGACCTGATCACCACTGCGCCGAGCGTCGTCTACGAGGTGACGACGGAGACGGGCGAGACGCTCATCGTCACGAACCCGAGCGAGTACCCCGAGGGCAAGATCGGCTCGGTCGCCGAGCCGATGGTCAAGGCGTCGATCCTCGCGCCGAAGGAGTACGTCGGCACCGTCATGGAGCTGTGCCAGACTCGCCGCGGCACCCTGCTCGGCATGGACTACCTGTCCGAGGAGCGCGTCGAGCTGAAGTACACGATGCCCCTCGGCGAGATCGTCTTCGACTTCTTCGACCAGCTGAAGAGCCGCACGCAGGGCTACGCGAGCTTCGACTACGAGCCGGCGGGGCAGCAGGAGGCGGACCTCGTGAAGGTCGACATCCTCCTCCAGGGCGACCGCGTCGACGCGTTCAGCGCGATCGTGCACCGCGAGAAGGCCTATGCGTACGGGACGACGATGACGGAGCGTCTGCGCAAGCTCATCCCGCGTCAGCAGTTCGAGGTCCCCATCCAGGCCGCGATCGGCGCCCGCATCATCGCGCGCGAGAACATCCGCGCGATGCGCAAGGACGTGCTCGCGAAATGCTACGGCGGCGACATCTCCCGCAAGCGCAAGCTGCTCGAGAAGCAGAAGGAGGGCAAGAAGCGCATGAAGATGGTCGGCCGCGTCGAGGTGCCCCAGGAGGCGTTCATCGCCGCGCTGTCGGGTGACGTCGAGACGAAGTCCGGGAAGTAGCCGGGGGCTTTGCCAGGGGCTGCGGTTAGGGTGGACGACATGCGCCGGGAGACCTTCCGAGACGAGACGGTCGACTATGCGGCGGTCGGGGCGACGCAGGCGCCCGACCTGCTGCAGTACCCGCCGGAGCGCAGCATTCCGGCGGCCGCACAGTGGCGGATCGGCAGCGGCGAGGAGCGATTCCGCACGGCCGTCGACGCGCTGCTGGCCTGGGCGCCGCTGAAGGGCGCCGGCCTCGAGCTCGCCGATGTGCGGCCCGCTCCGGGACCGACGTACACGGGGGTCAGCTTCGACGACTCCGGCAACGCCGTCGCGCCGAGCCGGTCGGATGCCGATCAGCGCTTCGACGCCGAGGGCACGCCGTACGTCGGCGCCGGCACGACCGTGACCGTGCGCGGCAAGGTCGCGCGCTTCCGCGCCGACGCCGAGCTGCGGGTGATCTTCGTGATCGAGGAGGCGCGTCGCGTGGGCTTCGCCCTCGGCACGGTCGGCGGCTCGGTGGTGAGCGGCGAGGAGTCGTTCATGATCGAGTGGCGCGAGAACGACGAGGTGTGGTTCGACGTGCGCGCGTTCGACCGGCCCGTCACGTTCTGGAACCGCCTCTTCAAGGGGCTCGTGCGCCGCCGCCGCAAGGCGCTGTTCGCCGCCTACCTGCGCGCCATCTCGCCGCTGTTCCGCACCGGCGCCTGATGGCCGGAGCACTTCCGCTCGGCGATCCCGCACCCGCCGACGGCGCACTTCCGCGTGACCTCCCGGTCGACCCGTCGGCCGACCTCGGCATCTACCTGCACGTGCCGTTCTGCCGTGTGCGCTGCGGGTACTGCGACTTCAACACCTACACGTCGAGCGAGCTGCGCGGCGCGCGGCAGGACGAGTACGCCGACGTCCTCCTGCAGGAGATCGCGCTCGCCCGCGGCGTGCTCGCCGACGCCCGCGCGCTGCGCCCCGCGCAGACCGTCTTCTTCGGCGGGGGAACGCCCACGCTGCTGCCCGCCGGCGACCTCGCGCGCATGCTCGACGGCATCCGCGACGCCTTCGGCATCGCGTCCGACGCCGAGATCACCGTCGAGGCGAATCCCGACACCGTGTCGCCGGCGGTCGCCGAGGAGCTCGCGCGCGCGGGCGTGACGCGGATGTCCGTGGGCATGCAGTCGGCCGTGCCGCGCGTCCTCGCCGCGCTCGACCGCACGCACTCGCCCGACAACGTCGCGACCGCCGTCGCCGCCGGTCGGGCAGCCGGACTCGACGTGAGCGTCGACCTCATCTACGGGGCGCCGGGGGAGACCCTCGACGACTGGCGCGCCTCGCTCGACGCCGCCCTCGCGCTCGCGCCCGATCACATCTCCGCCTACGCGCTCATCATCGAGGACGGCACCAAGCTCGCCCGTCAGATCCGGCGCGGCGAGGTGCCGGCTCCCGACGACGACCTGCAGGCCGACATGTACGAGCTGGCGGACGCCCTGCTCGGCGAGGCGGGGTACGACTGGTACGAGGTGTCGAACTGGTCGCAGGGGGAGGCGCACCGCTCGCGCCACAACCTCGCGTACTGGCGCGGCACCGACTGGTGGGGGTTCGGGCCCGGTGCGCACAGTCACGTCGCAGGCCTCCGCTGGTGGAACGTCAAGCACCCGGCCGCGTACGCCCAGCGGCTCGCCCTGGGCGAGTCGCCGGCGGCAGGACGGGAGCGACCGGACGCGGAGGCGACGCTGCTGGAGCGGGTGCTGCTGCAGAGCCGCATCCGCGAGGGGCTCGCCGTCGACGCGCTGCCGGCGTCCGCTCGAGGCGCCGTGGCGGGGCTGATCGCGGACGGCCTCGTCGAGCCGGCTGCGGCCATCCGCGGGCGCATCGTGCTGACGCTGCGCGGGCGGCTCCTCGCCGACGCCGTCGTGCGCGCGCTCACCGACTGACGCCCGGCGCGCTCACCCCGTTCGCCGAAAGAGGTCGGTAGACTGGCACTCGGACGCATCGAGTGCCAGGGAGAGGGGTGCGCACATGGTCAGCGACCGCGGGCTGCAGGTCCTCCGGGCGATCGTGCAGGACTACGTCGACACGCACGAGCCCGTCGGGAGCCGCTCCATCGTCGAACGCCACTCCTTCGGGGTCTCGGCCGCGACCATCCGCAACGACATGGCCCTCCTCGAGGACGAGGAGCTCATCGCCCAGCCGCACACCTCGTCGGGCCGGGTGCCGACGGACAAGGGCTATCGCGTCTTCGTCGACCATCTCGCCGAGCTGCGGCCGCTGTCGTCCGCGCAGCGCTCGGCGATCACGTCGTTCCTCGGGGAGCCGTCCGACCTCGACGACCTCCTCGCGCGCACGGTGCGGCTCCTCACGCAGCTCACCGGCCAGGTCGCGCTCGTGCAGTACCCCTCGTTCGCGCGCGCGAGCATCACGCACGTCCAGCTCGTGCAGCTCGACCCGCGGCGCGTGCTCGTGATCATGGTGACCGACACCGGCCGGGTCTCGCAGCGCATCACGCAGCTGACCGTCGAGCTCGACCAGGAGGCGCTGGATGGCGTCGCCGCACGTCTCGTGCCGCTGCTCGCCGGCCGCTCGGTGGGCGACGCCGCCGACCAGCTCGCGCGCGCGGTCGAACTCGCCCCCGCGCCGGCGACTCCCGTGGACGTGGCGTTGCGGGACGTCGCGAAGGCGGCGGCCGAGGAACTCGACGAGTTCCGGCAGAACCGCCTCGTCATGGCGGGATCAGCGACGCTCGCCCGTCGCGAGCAGGACTTCCGCGGCAGCATCCATCCGCTTCTCGAGGCCATCGAGGAGCAGGTGACGCTGCTGCGGCTGATGAGCGAGATGGTCGCCGACGAGCACGGGCTCGCGACGAGCATCGGGCGCGAGAACGCGGCCTTCGGCCTCTCGGAGGCGTCGATCGTCGCGAGCCAGTACGACTCGGCCGTCGGCGCCGCCCGCATCGGCATCATGGGCCCGACGCGCATGGACTACCCCCGCAACCTCACGGCGGCACGGGCGGTCGCCCGCTACCTCACGAGGCTGCTGGACGAAGACGAGGGCCGGCGCTGACGCGCCGCCCTGACGACCGGAGCACGGGCGCACGACGCCCGCAGGAAGGCTGAAGTGGCTGATCATTACGAGACCCTCGGCGTGGCGCGCGACGCCTCGCAGGAGGACATCAAGAAGGCGTACCGCAAGCTGGCGCGTCGTCTGCACCCCGACGTGAATCCGGAGCCGCAGGCGGCCGAGGACTTCAAGGCCGTCACGCACGCCTACGACGTGCTGAGCGACCCCGAGCAGCGACGCCGCTACGACATGGGCGGCGACGACTCGCCGTTCGGCGGCGGCGCGGGCTTCGGCGGCTTCGGCGACATCTTCGAGACCTTCTTCGGCGGGGGCGCCGGCGGTGGCGGCGGCCGCGGCGGACGTCCGCGGTCGCGGCGCGAGCGCGGACAGGACGCGCTGGTGCGCGTGACGCTCGAGCTCGGCGACGTGGTTTTCGGCACGCATCGCGACATCGAGGTCGACACCGCGGTGCTGTGCGAGACCTGCCACGGATCGTGCTGCCAGCCCGGGACGAGCCCGCAGACCTGCGACATCTGCGGCGGCACCGGCCACGTGCAGCGCCAGGTGCGCAGCCTCCTCGGCAACATGGTCACCATGCAACCCTGCGGCGCGTGCCAGGGCTACGGGACCGTCATCCCGCACCCGTGCCCGACCTGCAGCGGCCAGGGGCGCGTCCGCTCCCGGCGCACCGTCTCGCTCGACATCCCCGCAGGCGTCGAGACCGGGCTGCGCCTGCAGCTCCCCGGCTCCGGAGAGGTCGGCCCGGCCGGCGGCCCCAACGGCGACCTGTACGTGGAGGTCACGGTGGCACCGCACCCCGTCTTCAGCCGCGACGGCGACGACCTCCTCGCGACTCTCGAGGTCTCGATGACCGACGCCATCCTCGGCACCACGACGTCGATCGACGCCCTGGACGGCGAGGTCGAGGTCGAGGTCCGCGCGGGCATCCAGTCGGGCGAGATCCTCACGGTGAAGGAGCGCGGCATCACCGGGCTCCGCACCTCGCGTCGGGGTGACCTCCGCGTGGGCGTGCAGGTCGTGACGCCCACGAAGGTCGACCACAAGACGCGTCAGCTGCTCGAGGAGCTCGCGCGCCGCACCAAGGCTCCGGAGCCGCGCCTGGCCGAGTTCCACCAGGGCCTGTTCTCGAAGCTGCGCGACCGCTTCCGCGGCTGAGCCGATGGCGCTGCACTTCTATGACGAGCGGGCGGGAGAGGTCGCTCCCGGCGAGGACATCGTGCTCACCGGCGCCGAGGCGCACCACGCCGCCTCGGTCCGCCGCGTGCGCGTCGGCGAGGACGTGACGGTGACGGATGGCCGTGGCGCGTGGGTCGTCGGATCCTGCGCGGAGGTCTCCCCGCAGCGGGTCGTCGTGCGCGTCGCCGCGCGCGAGGACGTTCCGGCCGCGACGCCTCGCCTCGTGCTCGTGCAGGCGCTCGCGAAGGGCGGCCGCGACGAGCTGGCCGTGCAGGCGGCCACCGAGCTCGGCATCGACGAGGTCGTGCCGTGGCAGGCGTCGCGCAGCGTCTCGCGCTGGCAGGGTCCGAAGGCCGAGAAGGGCCGCGCGCGCTGGTCGACGATCGTGCGCGAGGCCGCCAAGCAGGCGCACCGCGCGTGGATCGCCGAGGTGTCGCCGATCGCCGACCTCGCGCAGCTGACCGCTCGCGCAGAGACCGCGCGGATGCTCGTGCTCGACCCCACGGCGCCCGTCGCGCTGACGGCGATCGAGATCGACGACGCGCGCGACCTCGTGCTCGTCGTCGGCCCCGAGGGCGGCATCGCGCCGGACGAGATCGACCGCCTCGCGGCCGCGGGGGCGGAGCGCGTCCGGCTCGGCACGACCATCCTCCGCACCTCGACGGCGGGCCCCGCCGCCCTCGCGATTCTCAACGCGAAGCTCCGGCGCTGGTGAGCCGGTCGGTAGAATCGACGGCATGAGCGAGCCGTCGATCTTCACGCGCATCCTGCAGGGGGACATCCCGGGCACGATCGTCGCCCAGACCGAGCGGGTGTTCGTGATCGAGGACATCAGTCCGCAGGCGCCCGTGCACCTCCTCGTCATCCCCAAGACGCAGGAGTACCGCGACGTTGCCGAGCTCGCCGCCGGCGACCCCGCCCTCCTCGCCGAGATGATCGCGACGGCCCAGCGGGTCGCCGACGAGCGCGCGGGCGGGCAGTTCCGACTGATCTTCAATACCGGCGCAGACGCGGGCCAGACCGTGTTCCACGTGCATGCGCACGTGCTCGCCGGCGAACTCCAGGAGAAGAGCCTCATTGGCCACTGACCCCACGGGCTCCGGCCCCTCCGCCGACGTCGTCACCGAGACCATCCACGCCGACGGCGTCGCGATGGTGCAGCTGCTCGGCCCGCAGGATCGACTCCTGCGCATGGTCGAGAGCGAGCACCCGGCGGTCGACGTGCATGTCCGCGGCAACGAGATCACCCTGCGCGGCGCACCCGCCGACGTGCGTGCGGCGCGCGCGCTCGTCGACGAGCTGCTGCAGATGACGCGCGGCGGGCACGACCTCGGCCCCGCCGATGTCGCCACGTCCAACCGCATCCTCGAGCAGGGCGGTCCGCGCCCGAGCGAGGTCCTCGGCGAGGCCATCCTCTCGACCCGAGGCAAGGTCATCCGCCCGAAGACGCTCGGCCAGAAGCAGTACGTCGACGCGATCGACGAGAACACCATCGTGTTCGGCATCGGCCCCGCCGGCACCGGCAAGACCTACCTCGCGATGGCGAAGGCCGTGCAGGCGCTGCAGCGCCGCGAGGTGAACCGCATCATCCTCACGCGCCCGGCCGTCGAGGCGGGGGAGCGGCTCGGCTTCCTCCCCGGCACGCTGACGGACAAGATCGACCCGTACCTGCGCCCGCTGTACGACGCGCTCAACGAGATGATGGACCCCGAGCTGGTCCCCAAGCTCATGGCGAGCGGCACGATCGAGGTCGCCCCGCTGGCCTACATGCGCGGCCGCACGCTGAACGACTCCTTCGTCGTGCTCGACGAGGCGCAGAACACCACGCCCGAGCAGATGAAGATGTTCCTCACGCGCCTGGGCTTCGGCACGCGGATGGTCGTGACCGGCGACATCACGCAGGTGGACCTGCCGGGCGGCACGTCGGGCCTGCGCCTCGTCACGCGCATCCTCGATCACGTCGACGACATCCACTTCGCACGCCTGACGAGCGACGACGTCGTGCGGCACACGCTCGTCGGACGCATCGTCGACGCGTACAGCGAGTACGACGAGAAGCGCGCGGCCCACCGGGCGGAGCTCGACGAGGCCCGCGAGTTCGTCAACCGCGCCGAGCGCCGCGGTGCCACGCGCACCGGCGGCCCGCGCGACCACAAGCCCAAGCGAGGGATCCGATGATCGACATCAACAACGAGTCCGCCATCGAGATCGACGAGAGCGTGCTGCTGCGCCTGACGCAGCACAACCTCGCGCAGCTCCATGTGAGCCCCGACGCCGAGGTGGCGATCGTGCTCGTCGACGAGGGCGCGATGGAGGCGCTCCACGTGCAGTGGATGGACGAGCCGGGCCCGACGGATGTGCTGAGCTTCCCGATGGACGAGCTGCGCCCCGGCACCGACGACATGCCCACGCCCGCCGGCCTCCTCGGCGACATCGTGCTGTGCCCGCAGGTCGCCGAGAGCCAGGCCGAGAAGGCCGGGCACCCCCTCATGGACGAGCTCATCCTGCTCACCACCCACGGACTGCTGCACCTCCTCGGCTACGACCACGCCGAGCCCGAGGAGCACCGGGTGATGTTCGGCCTGCAGGACCGCCTGATGGCGAGCTTCGCCGCCGAGGAACGCCGACGACCGCGCACATGATCCCCACGCTGCTGCTGATCGGCGCCGTCGTCTTCGTCGCGATCGGGGGGCTCATGTCGGCACTCGATGCCGCACTGTCGGTCAGCTCGCGCGCGGACCTCGTCGACCTCGCCACCGAGGGGCGCAGCGCGCGTTCGCTCGCGCACCTCGCCGACGATCCCGACAGCCACGCCAACGCGATCGGCTTCCTCCGCGTGCTCGCCGAGACCGGTGCGGCCGTTCTCGCGACCGTGGCGTTCACCGTGCTCTTCGAGAGCGTGTGGTGGGCGGTGCTCGCCACCGTCGTGGTGATGACGGGGCTGTCGTTCGTGGCGGTGGCCTCGAGCCCCCGGTCCGCCGGGCGTCGTCACGCGCCGGCCCTGCTGCGCTGGTTCGCGCCGCTCGTCCGCGGCATCCGCATCGTGCTCGGCCCGCTCGTGCGCGCCCTCGTCGTCGTCGGAAACGCCATCACCCCCGGCGCCGGGCGCCGCAGCTTCGAGTCGGAGGACCAGCTGCTGAGCATGGTCGACGAGGCCGCCTCGAACGACCTCATCGAGGCCGACGACCGCGACCTCATCCACTCGGTGTTCGACTTCACCGACCAGGTCGTGCGCGTGGTGATGGTGCCGCGCACCGAGATGGTGACGGTGGAGGCCGACGCGACCGCCCGCGAGGCGATGACGATCTTCCTGCAGCGGGGGATGTCGCGGCTGCCGGTCGTCGACGACGAGATCGACGATGTCGTCGGCGTGCTGTACCTCAAGGACCTCGTGCTGCACGCGTTCCGCGAGGGCGCCACCTGGACCGACGGCGCCACCGCCCGCGCGCTCGCGCGCCCCGCGGTGTTCGTGCCCGAGCAGATGCGCGCGGAGACGCTGCTGCAGCAGATGAAGCGCGACGCGGTGCACGTGTGCATCGTCGTCGACGAGTACGGCGGGGTCGCCGGCCTCGTCACGCTCGAGGACCTCATCGAGGAGCTCGTTGGCGACATCTCCGACGAGTACGACACGCCCTCGAAGGAGATCGTCGAGCTGGCGGATGGCACCTTCCGCGTGAGCGCGAGCCTCGGCCTCGACGAGGTGGCCGAGCTCTTCGGCATCACCCTCGAGGACGAAGACGTCGACTCCATCGGCGGTCTCCTCGGCAAGCAGCTGGGCCGCGTCCCGCAGCCGGGCGACACCGTCGAGGTCGAGGGGCTCGTGCTCACGGGTGGGACGTCCCGCGGCCGCGGGCGGGGGATCGCGACGGTCTTCGTCGACCGCGGCGCGGCGCTGCGGACCGTGGACGAGGTGCGGGGGCGTCAGCCGCGCACCGAGGACATCCTGCTGCCGACGACCGGCGAGGTCGCCGTCGACGGCCGGAGGAGCGGCGGCAGGAAGCCGACCGCGAAGAGGAACGGCGCGCGCCTCGGCGACGACGCCGCGAGGAAGGACGAGCACGATGACTGAATCCCCCGAGAGCCGCAGCGGCTTCGTGACCTTCGTGGGGCGGCCGAACGTGGGCAAGTCGACGCTCATGAACGCGCTCGTCGGCGAGAAGGTCGCGATCACCAGCGAGAAGCCGCAGACGACGCGGCGCGCGATCCGCGGCATCCTCAACCGACCGGGCGGCCAGTTGATCGTCGTCGACACCCCCGGCATCCACCGCCCCCGCACGCTCCTCGGGCAGCGCCTCAACGACCTCGTCGAGTCCGTGCTCGGCGACGTCGACGTCATCGCGTTCTGCGTGCCGGCCGGCGAGAAGGTCGGCCCGGGCGATCGCCGCATCGCGGAGTCGCTCGACGGCTACGGACGCGCGAAGAAGGTCGCGATCGTCACGAAGACCGACGCGTCCTCGCACGACGAGATCATGGAGCGCCTGCTCGAGGTCGACGCCCTGCGCGAGGACTGGGCCGCGGTCATCCCGCTCTCGTCGGTCACGGGCGAGCGCCTCGACGTGCTCACCGACGAGCTGCTCGCGCTCATGCCGGAGGGGCCCGCGCTCTACCCGGACGACGTCGTCACTGACGAGTCGCTCGAGGACCGCGTCGCGGAGATCATCCGCGAGGCCGCGCTCGAGGGCGTCCGCGACGAGCTGCCGCACTCCATCGCCGTGACCATCTCCGACATGGCTCCGCGCGAGGACAACCCCGAGCTCACCGACATCTGGGCCGACCTCGTCGTCGAGCGCGACAGCCAGAAGGCGATCATCATCGGCCACAAGGGGTCGCGGCTGCGCGACGTCGGCTCCCGCGCCCGTGCGCAGCTGGAGCCGCTCGTCGGCACCCGCATCTACCTCTCCCTGCACGTGCGCGTGGCGAAGGAGTGGCAGCGCGACCCGAAGCAGCTGCGCCGCCTCGGCTTCTGAGCATCCTGCGTCGTCGGCTGATGGGGATATTCGCATCGTGCGTGATTCAGCACGGATGAGCGGGGCTGAGACCGCGCATTCTGCGTGCTACCGTAGAGACATGCGCTGTGGCGGTCTGCTTCTTCTTAGCTGCCGCGACGAGACCTCGATCTAGGGCCACTCGTCGCGGAGCTCTTCGACGGCCCGATCTCGTTCGCAGACCCGGAAGAAGCACCCCATGAAGAACAACCAGAAGCCCAGCGCCCTGCCGGTCCACCGGTACCGCCCGTTCCACGAGCAGATCGTCGTCGACCTGCCCGACCGCACCTGGCCATCCCGCCGCATCGAGCAGGCGCCGCGCTGGTGCGCGGTCGACCTGCGCGACGGCAACCAGGCCCTCATCGACCCGATGAGTCCCGAGCGCAAGCGCGTCATGTTCGACCTGCTCGTGAAGATGGGCTACAAGGAGATCGAGGTCGGCTTCCCGTCGGCGAGCCAGACCGACTTCGACTTCGTGCGCCAGCTCATCGAAGAGGACCTGATCCCCGACGACGTCACCATCCAGGTGCTGACGCAGGCGCGCGAGCACCTCATCGCCCGCACGTACGAGGCGATCAAGGGCGCCAAGCAGGCGATCGTGCACCTGTACAACTCCACGAGCGTGCTGCAGCGCGAGGTCGTCTTCCGCACCGACAAGCAGGGCATCATCGACATCGCGCTCGAGGGCGCTCGCTGGTGCAAGCAGTACGAGCAGACCGTCCCCGAGACGACGGTCTACTACGAGTACTCGCCCGAGTCGTACACGGGCACCGAGCTCGAGTTTGCCGTCGAGATCTGCAACCAGGTGATGACGGTGCTCGTGCCGACGCCCGAGCGCAAGATCATCCTGAACCTGCCCGCGACGGTCGAGATGGCGACGCCCAACGTCTACGCCGACTCGATCGAGTGGATGAGCCGTCACCTCGACAACCGCGAGAACGTCATCCTGTCGCTGCACCCGCACAACGACCGCGGCACCGCCGTCGCGGCCGCCGAGCTGGGGTACCTGGCCGGCGCCGACCGCATCGAGGGGTGCCTCTTCGGCAACGGCGAGCGCACCGGCAACGTCGACCTCGTCGCGCTGGGCATCAACATGTTCACGCAGGGCATCGACCCGCAGATCGACTTCGGCGACATCGACCAGGTCAAGCGCACCGTCGAGTACTGCAACCAGCTGCCGGTGCCCGAGCGCAGCCCGTGGGCCGGCGACCTCGTGTTCACCGCGTTCAGCGGCTCGCACCAGGACGCCATCAAGAAGGGCTTCGAGGCGATGGAGGCGCGCGCGAAGGCGCAGGGCGTCACCGTCGACGAGGTCGAGTGGGCGGTGCCGTACCTGCCCGTCGACCCGAAGGACCTCGGTCGCTCGTACGAGGCCGTCATCCGCGTGAACTCGCAGTCGGGCAAGGGCGGCGTCGCGTACCTGCTGAAGGCCGACCACGCGATCGACCTGCCCCGCAAGCTGCAGATCGAGTTCTCCGGCGTCGTGCAGGCGAAGACCGACGCCGAGGGCGGCGAGGTCACCAGCGAGCAGATCTGGGAGATCTTCCAGGACGAGTACCTGCCCGCGCGCGTCGACGAGCAGCGCTGGGGGCGCTTCGAGCTGATCGGCACCCGCTCGAACCGCGACGCCGGTGGCGAGGGCACGCTGTCGGTCACCCTGCGCGACGGCGACGACACGGTCGAGGCATCCGCATCGGGCAACGGCCCGATCGCCGCGTTCCTCGAGATCGTGCGCGCACAGGGGATCGACATCACGCTCTACGACTACGTCGAGCACGCGATGAGCGCGTCCGCCGAGGCGCAGGCCGCCGCGTACGTCGAGCTGCAGGTCGACGGCGAGCGCCTGTGGGGCGTCGGCATCGACAGCGACATCTCCACGGCGTCGCTGAAGGCGATCGTTTCCGCCGTCAACCGCTCGATCCGCGCCCGCCAGTCGGAGCTCGTCGGCGTCTGACGCCCGTCCGGTTCCGCTGAGCCCCGGCCATCCCGAGCGGATGGCCGGGGCTCAGCCGTCTTCGTCGCGCGGCTTGGTGATGTCGTCGGGGAGGATGATCGCGCCGGTCTGCCCGAGGTCCGGCGCGGAAGGCAGGTCCGACGCGGAGACGATCGGGATCTCCCGCGTCTCCAGGGCGACGCGGCGTCGGTTGAGCCGCCGCTGCTCGGGGAGCGACAGGTCGAACACCACCGCGAGCACGCGGATCACGGTCGTGAGCGCGATGCCGAGCGCGGCGGCGGCGGCGATCGGCATGCCGAACGCGAACGACAGCGCGAGGGCGGTGTTGCCGACGACGGCCGCCACCGCGTAGAGCGAGCCGACATGCATGATCGCGACGGGGAGTCCCATCGCGATGTCGCGGACGACGCTGCCGCCGACCGCCGCGCACGCTCCGATGAAGATCGCCGGGATGATCGGGATGCCGTTCGCGAGGGCCTTCGCGGTGCCGAAGGCGCCGAACATCCCGATGACGACGGCGTCGAGCATGACGATCGCGCGGTTCAGCCGGTCGAAGATGCCCGCGAGCAGCATGCCCACGAGCGACGCGCCGACGGCGGTGACGAGGTACCAGTTGTTCTGGAGAGTGGCCGGCGTCGTGCCCAGGAGGATGTCGCGGATGATGCCGCCGCCCATCCCGATCATGGTGCCGATGATGGCCACGCCGAGGAAGTCCAGCCGTGCGCGGCCGCGGAAGCCCGACGCGAACAGTGCCCCCTGGATGCCGCCGAGCCCGACGGCGAGGAGATCGGCCCACAGGGGGATGACGAAGAGCGGCTCGGTCACGCGTCCATCCTCCCGCACAGGCTCGATAATCGAACGGTGCCCACCTATCGAGACGAAGCCGTCGTGCTGCGAACCCACAAGCTGGGCGAAGCCGACCGGATCGTCACGCTGCTGACGAAGCAGCACGGCCGCGTGCGCGCGGTCGCCAAGGGCGTGCGGCGCACGTCGTCGAAGTTCGGCGCCCGGCTCGAGCCGTTCATGGTCGTCGACGCGCAGTTCTACATCGGGCGCAACCTCGACATCGTGCAGCAGGCCGACTCGCTGGGCTCGTACGGCGCCGACATCGTCGCCGACTACGAGCGGTACACGGCCGCCAGCGCCATGGTCGAGGCGGCCGACCGCGTGAACGAAGCGGAGTCGACGTCCCAGCAGTTCTTCCTGCTCGTCGGTGCGCTGCGCGCGCTGTCGCGGGGCGAGCACGCCCCGCAGGCGATCATGGACTCCTATCTCCTGCGCGCCATGGCCCTGTCCGGATGGGCGCTCTCGTTCGAGGACTGCGCGCGCTGCGGGGCGCCCGGCCCGCACGACCGCTTCGTCGGACAGCTCGGCGGCAGCGTCTGCGAGGCGTGCGCGCCGGCCGGCAGCCCGCGGATCGGGCGCTCCGGTCTGTCGCTTCTCGCGGCCCTGCTGCAGGGCGACTGGGAGCGCGTCGATGCGACACCGAGTCGCGACCTCTCCGCCGCGTCCGGCCTCGTCGCCGCATACGCGCAGTTCCATCTCGAGCGGGCCATCCGCTCGTTCAGCCACGTCGAGAAGCACCGTTGACGACCCTGCGAGAGAGCCGATGACCCCGAAGCCCTACACTCACCGCGACGCGGTGCCGTACAAGCCCCTCGACTGGACGGGTCTCACGCCGCCGCGGTTCGCGGGGCCGGTGCCCGAGCACGTCGCGATCGTGATGGACGGCAACGGGCGCTGGGCGAACCGGCAGGGGCTGCCGCGCGTCGAGGGGCACCGCCAGGGGATCGAGCAGCTGCTGGATGTCGTCGCGGGCGCCGTGCAGGCGGGCGTGAAGCACCTCTCGGTGTACGCGTTCTCGACGGAGAACTGGAAGCGCTCGCCCGAGGAGGTGCGCTTCCTCATGAACTTCAGCCGCATCGTGCTGCACCGCTACCGCGACCAGCTCAACGAGTGGGATGTCCGCATCCGCTGGGCGGGGCGGAAGCCGCGGCTGTGGGGCTCGGTCATCAAGGACCTGCAGGAGGCGGAGAAGCTCACCGCCGGCAACCGCACGATGACCTTCACGATGTGCGTGAACTACGGCGGGCGCTACGAGATCGTCGACGCGGTGCGCGAGCTCGCCGAGGAGGTGAAGGCAGGGCGGCTGAAGCCCTCCGCCATCACCGAGAAGGCGATCGCGAAGCGGCTGTACGTGCCCGACATGCCGGATGTCGACCTGTTCATCCGCTCGAGCGGCGAGCAGCGCACGTCGAACTTCATGCTGTGGGAGGCCGCGTACGCCGAGATGGTGTTCCTCGATCGCCTCTGGCCGGACTTCACCCGGGCCGACCTGTGGGAGGCCATCCGCATCTTCCACAGCCGCGACCGACGCTACGGGGGAGCGGTCGACACTCCGACCGTCTGACGGGAATGGGATGCCCGTCGCCGCCGTTGCAGACGATGTGACGGATGCGATCAAGATCGACGTGTGGAGCGATATCGCCTGCCCCTGGTGCTACATCGGCAAGCGGAATCTCGAATCGGGGCTGGCTGAGGTGGCCGGAGACGACGACGCGCCGCGCGTCGAGGTGACCTACCACTCGTTCGAGCTGGCGCCCGATACGCCCGTCGACTTCGACGGCAGCGAGCTGGACTTCCTCGCCGGACACAAGGGGATGGCTGCGGAGCAGGTCGAGCAGATGCTCGCGCGGGTGACCGAGGTCGCCGCAGGGGCGGGACTCGAGTACCGCTTCGACATCCTCAAGCACACCAACACCGTGAAGGCGCACGAGCTCATCCACCACGCGAAGGCGCAGGGCCGTCAGCTCGAGATGACCGAGCGCCTGCTGCAGGCCTACTTCACCGAGGGCCGCCACGTGGGGCGCGTCGACGACCTCGTCGACCTCGCCGCCGAGGTGGGTCTCGACGCGGATGGCGCGCGCGAGGCTCTCGAGAGCGACCGGCACGTCGTGGACGTGCGTCGCGACCAGGAGCAGGCGCGCGCGTACGGCATCAACGGCGTGCCGTTCTTCGTCATCGATGGTCGCTACGGCGTGAGTGGCGCGCAGCCGCCCGAGGCGTTCGCGCAGGTGGCTCGCCAGGTGTGGGCTGAGCACCGGTCCGCCGCGGGCGACGCGGCCTGAGTCAGCGCGGGAGCGCGGCCTCGATCGCCCCGACGATGTCGGCGGAGTCCGGCTTCACCGGCGGGCGGAACCGGCGCACCTCGCCCGAGGGCAGCACGAGGAACTTCTCGAAGTTCCAGGCGATCGGCCCGGACAGCCCGACGCCGTCCTTGGTCTTCTTGAGCGCCTTGTAGAGCGGGACGGTGCGGGAGCCGTTGACCTCGACCTTGTCGGCGATCGGGAAGCTCACGCCCCACGTCGTCGCGCAGTAGTCGAGGATCTCCTCCATCGATCCCGGCTCCTGTCCGAGGAACTGGTTGCAGGGGAAGCCGATGACCGTCAGGCCCCGCTCGCCGTACGTGCGCTGCAGCTCCTCGAGCTGCTCGTACTGGGGCGCGAGGCCGCACTTCGAGGCGACGTTCACGACGAGGAACACGTGGTCGTCGCCGTAGTCGGCGAGGGTCCGCTCGACGCCCTCGGCGTCGTGGAAGGGGATGCTGCGGACGTCGGGGAGGTCGCTCATGCGCTCAGCCTACGGCGGCCATCCACACTCGGTATCGTCCCTGCCGTCGTCTGGGAGAATCGATAGGTGACCACCGTCCTGAACCCTCAGCGCACTCTGCGCATCGGCGCCCTCGACATCGGCGTGCCCGTCGTGCTCGCGCCGATGGCCGGCATCACCAACACCGCCTTCCGGCGTCTCTGCCGCGAGTACGGCGGCGGCCTCTACGTGAGCGAGATGATCACCTCGCGCGCGCTCGTCGAGCGCAACGCCGCCACGATGCGCCTCATCCGCCACCACGAGTCCGAGTCGCCGCGGTCGATCCAGCTCTACGGCGTCGACCCCGAGACCATCGCCGCCGCGGCCCGCATCATCGCCGAGGAGGACCGGGCCGACCACATCGACCTCAACTTCGGCTGCCCCGTGCCGAAGGTGACCCGCAAGGGCGGCGGCTCCGCCCTGCCGTGGAAGCTCGGGCTCTTCCGGGACATCGTCGAGCAGGCCGTCGAGGCGGCCGGCCACATCCCGCTCACGGTGAAGATGCGGAAGGGCATCGACGCCGACCACCTCACGTACCTCGACGCGGGCCGGATCGCGGAGGACGCGGGAGCGGCCGCCGTCGCGCTGCACGCGCGGACCGCCTCCGAGTTCTATTCGGGGCAGGCGGACTGGTCAGCGATCGCGAAGCTCAAGGAGGCCGTGACGAGCATCCCCGTGCTCGGCAATGGCGACATCTGGTCGGCGGACGACGCGCTGCGGATGATGGACGAGACCGGGTGCGACGGCGTCGTCGTCGGGCGCGGGTGCCTCGGGCGACCGTGGCTGTTTGGCGACCTCGCCGCCGCCTTCGGTGCAGAGGGTGTGGAAGTGGACGCCACCCTCGGCTTCGTCGCGCAGGCGTTCCGCCGGCATGCCGAGCTGCTCGTGGAGTTCTTCGACGACGAGGACCGCGGCTGCCGCGACATCCGCAAGCACGTCGCCTGGTACTTCAAGGGCTACCCCGTGGGCGGCGACCTGCGCGCGCGTCTCGCGACGGCGTCGAGCCTGGCCGAGATCGACGACCTTCTCGGCGAGCTGGACCACGACGCCCCGTACCCGGGCGCCGCGGCCGAGGGTCAGCGCGGACGCGCGGGCACGCCCAAGCGTCCGGTCCTGCCCGAGGGATGGCTGGACTCGCGCGATCTGGGCGAGGCCGACAGCTGCGAGCTGCGCGACGCGGAGCTGGACACCAGTGGGGGCTGAGCACATCGTCGTTCCGCGTCCGGCCGGGTACACCGACGCCGACGCCGAGCGCTTCCATCACGAGAATCACCGCTCGCATCGGGATGACTTCGCCCGCGACCGTGCGCGCGTCCTCCACTCGGCGGCACTGCGTCAGCTCGCCGCGAAGACGCAGGTGCTGAGCCCGGCCAGCCCCGCGGACTTCGCCCGCAACCGCCTCACGCACTCCCTCGAGGTCGCGCAGGTCGGCCGCGAGCTCGGCACCGCCCTCGGTCTCGCCGAGGACGTCGTCGACGCGGCGTGCCTCAGCCACGACCTGGGCCATCCGCCCTTCGGGCACAACGGCGAGAAGGCCCTCAACGAGTGGGCGGCAGGCATCGGCGGGTTCGAGGGCAACGCGCAGAGCCTGCGCATCCTCACGCGCCTCGAGGCGAAGGTGCTCGACGACGAGCGCTCGCACGGGCTGAACCTCACCCGCGCGACGCTCGACGCCGCCTGCAAGTACCCGTGGACGGTCGCCGACCCCGTGCTCGATCCGGGCGGCCGGCTGAAGTTCGGCGTGTACCCCGAGGACGAGGACGTGTTCCGGTGGCTGCGCCAGGGCGCGCCCGACAAGGAGCGCTGCATCGAGGCGGAGGTCATGGACCTCTCCGACGACATCGCGTACTCCGTCCACGACTTCGAGGACGCCGTCGTCAACGGCTACCTCGATCTCGAGCACGTCAGCGATCCGCTCGCGCACCATCCGCTCATCGGCCGCGTGCAGGAGTGGGTGGGCTATGACTACCCGCGCGACGAGCTCGCCGAGGGGCTCTACCGTCTCACCCGGCTGCCGATGTGGATGCGCACGTTCGATCGCTCGCGCGGCGACCTCGCGCGCCTGAAGAACCTCACGAGCGACCTCATCGGCCGGTTCGCCCGCGCGGCGGTCGACGCCACGCGGGCCGCCTATCCCGCCGCGTCGCTGACGCGCTACAACGGCCACGTCGTCGTGCCGCGCGAGGTCGAGGTCGAGATCGCGGTGCTCAAGGGCCTGATGGGCGCGACGATCGTCACGATCGACGAGCGCCGCAACATCTACGCCGAGCAGCGGCGTGTGCTCAAGCGCGTCGCCGACGCGCTGGTGTCGACGGATGCCCTCTGGTCGACAGGCGCGGACGCGCTCGAGCCGGCGTTCGCGGCGGACTTCCTCGCCGCCGACACCGACGCCGCCCGCACCCGGGTGGTCGTCGACCAGGTCGCCTCGCTCACCGACCAGACCGCGGTCGCCTGGCACAGCCGGCTCGTCGGCGAGGTGGACCCGGCGCAGGTGGGGATCTGGGCTCCGCGCCCCGGACGCCGTGACGGAGCGTCGAAGGCCGCGCGCACCTCGCAGGTGGCCTGATGCCGCGCATCCGGCAGGCCGACGTCGACGAGGTGAAGGCGCGGACCAACATCGCCGACATCGTCGGCGAGCGGGTGGCGCTGAAGTCGGCCGGCGTCGGGTCGATGAAGGGGCTCTGCCCGTTCCACGATGAGAAGAGCCCGAGCTTCCACGTGCGGCCGCAGGTGGGCTTCTACCACTGCTTCGGCTGCGGCGAGTCGGGCGACGTCTACACGTTCCTGCGCGAGATGGACCACGTCTCGTTCACGGAGGCCGTGGAGAAGCTCGCCGGGCGCATCGGCTACACCCTCCACTACGAGGATGGCGGCCCCGCGCCCGAGACGAGCGGTCGCGCGCGTCTGTTCGCGGCAAACGCCGCCGCCGGCGAATACTTCCGCTCGCAGCTCGTCTCGCCCGAGGCGGAGGCCGCACGCCGCTTCCTGGGCGAGCGAGGGTTCGATGCCGGAGCGGCCGCGCACTTCGGCGTGGGCTATGCGCCGAAGGGGTGGGACCACCTGCTGAACGCCCTGACGGCGAAGGGCTTCACTCGCGAGGAGCTCACGACGGCGGGCCTCGTGTCGACGAACCAGCGCGGCGGGATCTACGACCGCTTCCGCGGCCGCGTGATGTGGCCCATCCGCGATGTGACCGGGCAGACCGTCGGCTTCGGCGCGCGCAAGCTCTACGACGACGATCAGGGCCCGAAGTACCTCAACACCCCCGAGACGCCGATCTACAAGAAGTCGCAGGTGCTGTACGGTCTCGACCTCGCCAAGCGCGACATCTCCCGCGGCGATCCGCGCCGCGTGGTCGTCGTCGAGGGCTACACCGACGTCATGGCCTGCCACCTCGCCGGCGTGACCACCGCGATCGCCACGTGCGGCACGGCCTTCGGCAGCGAGCACGTGACGGTGCTCCGCCGCGTGATGGGCGACTCCTCGGCGTCCGGCGAGGTCGTCTTCACGTTCGACGGCGACGCCGCGGGGCAGAAGGCGGCCATCCGCGCGTTCACCGACGCGAAGAGCTTCAACGCGCAGACCTTCGTCGCGGTGGCGCCCGATGGGCTCGACCCCTGCGACCTGCGGCTGCAGCGCGGCGACGGCGCCGTGCGGACGCTCGTCGACCACAAGGTGCCGATGTTCGAGTTCGTCATCGACCGCGCGGTCTCCCGCTTCGACCTCGGCACGGTCGAGGGGCGCGTCGGGGCGCTGCGGTCTGCGGCGCCGATCGTCGCCGAGATCCGCGACCGGCTGCTGCGCCCCGGGTACGAGCGGGTGCTCGCGCGCCGGCTCGGCATGGACCCGACCGAGGTGCACGGGGAGGTCGAGCGCGTCGCGCGCCAGGGCGGAGCCGATCAGCGTCGCCCCGAAGCGCGCACCGAGGCATCGGACGGGCAGCCGGCCCCGGCCATCCGCGTCTCTCTCGCGACCCTGCCGCGCGGCACGGACACGGCCATCGAGCGCGACGCGCTCACCGGCATCCTGCAGTACGGGCATCGCGTGGAGCCGGACCTGCTGCACCGCGCGCTGTCGCTGCCGTTCCGCACGCCCGCGCTCGAGGCCGTGCGCGTCGCGGTCGAGGCCGTCGACCGGTCGAAGATCGGATGGTCGGTGGCCGCGGTCGAGATGGTGCGGGAGCCGTACCGGTCGCTCGCGGCCGAGCTCATCACGCGCGACTTCCCGGCCGTCAACGAGGAGCGTGCGGTCGTCTCGGTGAACGACCTCTGCCGGCGCATCGTGCTGCGGGCGATCGACGCGGAGAAGAACGAGCTGCTCGGCGCCGTGCAGCGTGTGGCGCCGGCCTCCGAGGAGGGGCGCGCGGTGCGGATGCGCCTGCGCGACCTCGACATCGACCGGCGCCAGCTGCTCGACGAAGCCTGACCGGCAAGGCAGGATGGGAGGATGCGCGTACCCGACGACACCGAGAACGCCATCCGCTGCGACGATCTGAGCGTCGCGCGCTCGGGGAAGGGGCACGCCATCCGCGCGGTCGACGGCGTGACCGCGACGCTGCCGGTCGGGAGCACGCTGTGCATCGCCGGGCCCACGGGATCGGGCAAGTCGAGTCTGGCGTCGGTGCTCGCCGGCACGCGGGATCGCTCCATCACGGTCAGCGGCGGTGACGCGTTCGTCACGGGCATCTCCGTGCGCCATCCGGGTCGCGCACATCGTGTGCTCACCTACCGCTCGGGCTATGTGCCGCAGGGCGGCGGCTCGGGTCTGCCCTCGCGCCTCACCGTGTCGGAGGTCATCACCGAGCCGATCACCTCGCGCGATCGGCGGGTCAATCAGCGCGCGCTCGCCGTCCGCGTCGCCGCGCTGCTCGACGAGATGCACCTGCCGCTCGGGGCGGCGTCGAAGTTCCCCTACGAGCTGAGCGCCGGCATGCGGCAGCGCGTCGCATTCGCGCGGGCGCTCGTCCTCGACCCGCGCGTGCTCATCGCGGACGAGCCGATGGCGAACATCGGTCTCGAGGTGCGTCACGTCATCTTCGATGCCATCCGCCGGCGGCAGCAGGAGTGGGGGATGGCCGCCCTTCTCGTCACGAACGATCCGGATCTCGCGCGCGAGCTGTCGGCGGACCGGCTGATCCTGCGCTCGGGGCACGTCGTCGCGGCCGGGGACTCGCAGCACCTGGAGTGGACGCCCGGCACGAAGAGCACCGAGACGCTCCTCGTCGCGTGACGACACGCCCGCGTGCGCGGCTCGGTTTGGCGTCTGCCCGCGCGGGTTTGCTAAGCTAGGGGAGTTGCCCCGGAGACGGGGCAGAGGAGTGATCCTCGGTAGCTCAATTGGCAGAGCAGCCGGCTGTTAACCGGCAGGTTCTTGGTTCGAGTCCAAGCCGGGGAGCGTGTGAAGGGCCCGTCCATCGGACGGGCCCTTTCCCTTTGCCCGATGCGGGGCGCAGGCTTCGGGTCGTCAGGGTCGGTGGTGCGCTTCTCGCGTTATCGCCCGCCTATCGGCGAGTTCGGCACCACCGAAGCGCGGGTCCTCGGATTCGGTGGTGCGCTTCTCGTGTTATTGCCCGTCATTGGGCGAGTTCGGCACCACCGAAGTTGGGGCCCTCGCGTTCGGTGGTGCGTTTCTCGCGTTATCGCCCGTCATGGGGCGAGTTCGGCACCACCGAAGTTCGAGCGCTCGGGTTCGGTGGTGCGCTTCTCGCGTTATCGCCCGTCATTGGGCGAGTTCGGCACCACCGAAGTTCGAGCGCTCGGGTTCGGTGGTGCGCTTCTCGTGTTATCGCCCGTCATTGGGCGAGTTGGGCACCACCGAAGTTGGGGCCCTCCGGTTCAGTGGTGCGTTTCTCGCGTCAAGAGCCCGGGAAGCGATGTCCCGATGTCACCGCCCGCCGGGCGGGCCGATCAGCAGGAGCGCGGTGAACACCACCGCGACCGCCAGCACGGCGCCGATGCCGGAGCGCACCGGGTGGCGCAGCACCGCCCGCAGCGCGCGGTCGTGCCAGGTCGCGTCCCGCGGGTCCGTGCCGGCCGATGTGCGCCAGTCGCCCTCGAGCGCTCCCGACCGCTGCAGCCTGACCTCCGCGGGAACGCTCGCGTAGGGGATCACAGCGCTGAGCAGCGCGACCGCGAACCGGCCGACCCCCCAGCGCTGATTCATCGCGACGAGGATGACGACCGCTCCGTAGGAGAGGAAGACGAAGCCGTGCACGGCCCCGCCGATCGACACGCCCCTCGGCTCGCCGGTCATCGCTCGCAGCACGATCCCTCCGATCAGGAGAGTCCACGAGATCGCCTCGGCGATCGCAAGCGTGCGGAACAGGGCTGCAGGGCGTCGGAACACGGCTCTCCTCGGTCGGTTCCCCTCAGGCTAGAGAGCCTCGACTGAGGATCCGGTCGACGCCCGCGGTCGTCAGGAGCTGGGCGGCGGCGGGAAGTGAGGGATCGACTGGGGCTTGCCGGGCCCGACGGGCGGGACCGGTGGCAGGGGAGCGTCGTGCCGAGCGCCTTCGGGCGCGGCAGCTCGCGGCGCGTCCTTCGGGAATCGGCGGCCGGTGATGCTCGTCGGGTTCAGACGCACGAAGTGCGGCTTGTGCGTCGGGTCGGCGGTCGAGACAGCCCGCACGCCGGAGGCCGCGACCTCGGAGTCGACCTGGATCTCCGTGGCGGTGCCGCGTATCACCACGCTCCAGTGGTGCGTGTCGTCGACCCCGTCGACCTCGAACGCGACAGTCGGGTGCGCCGTGAGGTTCCGGAGCTTCCCGCCCGAGCCCGTGCGCAGGTACACATTGCCCGCGTGCACGGTGTAGTTGATGGGGAACAGGTCCGGGGTCCCGTCCGCGCGGATGACCGCCAGCCGGGCGAGATCCGAGGACTCCACCCGCTGCCAGGACTCCGCCGTGGTGAGCTTCGATCCGCTGTCGTCGGCCATCGCGCTTCCTCCGCTCCTGCACCTTCGCGTCCTCCGGCCAGTCAACCGCCGCGGACGGGCGGAGGGCAAGCCCGAGCTCAGTCTGCCGCGATCAACCGCTGCGCGGTGTGAACGGATGGCCCGAGCCGCGTCAGGTGCGACAGCAGCTGCTCCGAGGCGCGAGCGAGGGCATCGTCGTCGACCGGCGCGAGGACGTCGAGGATGAAGAGCGCGGACGTTGTCTCGTTCGTGAGCTGCGTGCGGCGCCCCTGTCGCCAGTTCCACCGCCGGCAGGTGACGCCGGCGTCGTCGGTCCACACCACCTCGCCGAGCTCGGGGTGCTCCTCGACGGGCTCGCCGCCTGCGACGGTGTCGAACCGCTCGTCGCCCGACGCGCGCAGCAGCCGCGGGGCGCCGGCGTAGCGGTCCGCGTCCTCGCCGCCGAGCGGAATCTGATGCAGCACCGAGATCGCGTTGTAGATGTCGGTGAGACGATTCACGCGCGGCAGCCCGGACTCCGCACGGCGGGTGAGCGCCTCGAGGCTGTTCCGCGTGCGCTGCGGCTTCGCACCGAACGCGCGGTACGCCTCGCGCCACGCGGCGACGTGCGGCAGCTCCTCGACGGGCCTGCTCTCGAGCGCCTTCCGTGCGGACGCCTCGGCCTCGGACAGGAGTCGCTCGCTCTCCGCATCGCTCGGGCCCGGCTCGATCCCCTCGGCGACGATCAGCAGCGCGCGGTAATCGGGGCGCAACGCAAAGACGTCAGCGTCGACACGCGCCTCCTCGAGCAGGTGATCGCTCCCGATGGCACTTCGCGTCTCGTCCATGGGAGCACAGTAACGAAGCGGCGGAGTTGCAGAGAGCATAGAACCCCGTCAATATAGAAGCGTGTCGATACAGCTCGAACGCGCCGCGCGACCCCGCCTCTCCGCACTCGATCGCGGCCTCCCGGTGTGGATCGGCCTCGCGATGGTCGCCGGACTCCTGATCGGCCACTTCCTGCCGGCTGTCGGCGGGGCGCTCGAGCACCTCGAGGTCGGCGGGATCTCGCTGCCCATCGCGCTGGGTCTGCTGGTCATGATGTACCCCGTGCTGGCGAAGGTCCGGTACGACCGCGTCGCCGCGATCACCGGAGACCGGAAGCTGCTCGTCTCCTCCCTCCTGCTCAACTGGATCGTCGGGCCCGCCCTCATGTTCGCGCTGGCCTGGATCTTCCTCGCCGACGTCCCCGAGTATCGCAGCGGACTGATCATCGTCGGGCTCGCCCGCTGCATCGCCATGGTCGTCATCTGGAACGACCTCGCGTGCGGCGACCGCGAGGCCGCGGCCGTCCTCGTCGCGATCAACTCCGTCTTCCAAGTCGTCGCCTTCTCGCTCCTCGGCTGGTTCTACCTCGAGGTGCTCCCCGGATGGCTCGGGCTGGGCGGAGAGGGCCTCGACGTCTCCGTGGGGGAGATCGCCCTCAACGTCCTCGTCTTCCTCGGCGTGCCCCTCGCCGCGGGCTTCGCGTCGCGGTGGCTGGGGGAGCGCCGCCGCGGACGGCAGTGGTACGAGGAGCGCTTCCTTCCGAGGATCGGTCCGTGGGCGCTCTACGGCCTCCTCTTCACGATCGTGCTGCTGTTCGCGCTGCAGGGGGAGCAGGTGATCGACCGCCCGTGGGACGTCGTGCGGATCGCGCTGCCGCTGCTGGCCTACTTCGCGATCATGTGGCTGGGCGGGCTGCTCACCGGCCGCGCCCTCGGCCTCGGCTACGCGCGCTCGTCGACGCTCGCCTTCACCGCGGCCGGCAACAACTTCGAGCTCGCGATCGCCGTCGCCATCGGCACGTTCGGCGCCACCTCGGGCCAGGCGCTCGCGGGCGTCGTGGGCCCGCTCATCGAGGTCCCCGTCCTCGTCGGTCTCGTGTACGTCTCCCTCTGGGCGGCTCGCGCGTGGTTCGGCGTCGAGCCCCGCCAGCCCGTCGAACTCGAAACGGAGAGGACGCCCGCATGAGCACCGCCACCATCCCCGTCGAGACCTGCTCGCCGGTCCCCACGCACGCGATCGGCGAGCACGCCGCGGCGGCGCTCGCGCCGACGCTCAAAGCCCTGGCCGATCCGCTCCGGCTGCGGATGCTCTCGGCCATCGCCTCCGACCCGCGCGGCGAGTCCTGCGTGTGCGATCTCGCCGCACTCGCCGACGTCTCCCAGCCGACGGTCTCGCATCACCTCAAGGTGCTGCGCGACGTGGGCATGCTCACCGCCGAGCGTCGCGGCACGTGGGTCTGGTATCGGGTCGCGACGCGGCTGCGCCCCGCCGTCACGGCGCTGCTGGAGTCGTTCGCCCCGGTCGCGGTCGACCCCGCGCCCGTCGAGTACGGCGGGCTCGAGAACGTCGACGACGCCCTCGCGCGCCTCGCGGGGGAGCTGACAGCGGCCCATCCGTCGCTCAGCGACGACCTCGTCACGTCGATCGTCCGGGAGTCGTACACATCCCTCGCCCGCTCGGCACGCCTGACGAGCCATCTGCTGCCGCTCACCGAGCGCTTCGCCCGTCAGCGCCTGAGCGACATCGCGCGGGACCGCGCCACCGGCGTGCCGCAGGTGCTGTTCGTCTGCGTGGCGAACGCCGGTCGCTCGCAGCTCGCCGCCGCGATCCTCAACCGCGAGGCGGATGGGCGGGTCATCGCTCGCTCCGCCGGATCGAACCCGGCGGCCGACATCCACCCCACGGTGCGCCCGCTCCTCGCGGAGATCGCGGGTGCTGACCCCGACCCCTTCCCCAAGCCCCTCACCGACGACGCGGTGCGCGCCGCCGACGTCGTCGTGACGATGGGATGCGGCGACGTCTGCCCGATCATCCCCGGCGTCCGATACGAGGACTGGGTCGTCGGCGACCCGGCGCTCGCGTCGGAAGCCGGCGCCACGGCCATCCGAGACGACATCGCCCGCCGCGTCGCCCACCTGCTCGATACCCTCCTTCCCGCCTCTGATTCAGGAGCCACCGCATGACCAAGCCCTCCGTCCTCTTCGTGTGCGTCCACAACGCCGGCCGCTCGCAGATGGCCGCTGGATTCCTCCGTCACCTCGCGGGCGACCGCGTCGAGGTGCGCTCGGCCGGCTCCATGCCCGCCGAGCAGATCAACCCCGTCGCCGTCGAGGCGATGGCCGAGCTCGGCGTCGACATCACGGCGGAGACGCCGAAGATCCTCACCACCGAGGCGGTCCAGGCGTCCGACGTCGTCATCACCATGGGCTGCGGCGATGCGTGCCCGTTCTTCCCCGGCAAGCGCTACGAGGATTGGAAGCTCGAGGACCCGGCAGGCCAGGGCCTCGAGGCCGTGCGTCCGATCCGCGACGACATCCGCGCGCGGATCGCGCAGCTGGTCGACGAGCTCGTCTGATCCGTCCTCGGGGCGGGATCATGGTCCCGCCCCGGCCCCGACGCAAGCCCTCGACCGGGCCGCCTCCCCGTCGATACCGTCGGGGCATGGCGAAGACGAGCACGAGCATCCTCATCCTCGGCGCGGGCGGCGACCTCACCAAGCGCCTGCTGCTTCCGGGCCTCGCAAGCCTGCTCAACCGGCGCGAGTACGACGTGCAGGTCATCGGCTCGGGGCTCGACGACCGATCCGGCGAGGAATGGCAGGAGATCGTCGCGTCGAGCTTCGCGACGGTCGACGGCGACCCCGCCAAGCTGGGGGAGACGTCGTACATCCAGGCCGATGTCACGAAGCCCGACGAGCTGCGGCGCCTGCTCGACGCGTGCGCGCACACGCCCGTCATCTACTTCGCGCTGCCGCCGGCGGTCACCGCCCGCGTGTGCGAGGCGCTGCGCGAGGTCGACCTGCCCGAGGGCACGCGCCTCGCGCTGGAGAAGCCCTTCGGCGTCGACCTCGAGACCGCGCGCCGTCTCAATCGTCAGCTCACCCTGCTCGTACCCGAAGAGCAGATCCACCGCATCGACCATTTCCTCGGGATGTCGATGGTGCTGAACCTGCTCGGCCTGCGCTTCGCGAACCGCGTGATGGACGCCGCGTGGCGCGCGGGCGATGTCGAGCGCGTGGAGATCGTCTACGACGAGACGCTGGGCCTCGAGGGGCGCGGCGGCTACTACGACAACGCCGGAGCTCTCGTCGACATGCTGCAGAGCCACCTGCTCGAGGTGCTGGCGCTCGTCGCGATGGAGCCGATGCCGAAGCTCGACCACGTCGAGCTGCGCTCCGCGATCGCGCAGGTGCTGCGCAACACGCGGGTGTGGGATGGCGACCCGGTCGCGTCGTCGAAGCGGGCCCGATACACCGCCGGCACCGTGGGGGAACGGGAGCTCCCGTCGTACGTCGACGAGAAGGGCGTGGACCCGTCACGCGAGACGGAGACGCTCGCTCAACTGACCTGCGAGGTGCAGACCCCGCGCTGGCGCGGCGTGCCGTTCACGCTGCGGTCGGGCAAGGCGCTGGCGAAGAAGATCACGACGGTGACGCTCCACCTCCGGCCGGCCCCGCACATCCCCGGCTTCTCGGGCGACCCACGCAGCGACAGCATCGCCATGAACCTCAAGTCCGGCGAGGTGACGCTCGCGCTCACCATGAACGGCAGCGGCGACCCGTTCGCCATCGAGCAGAGCTCGCTGACGACCGACAAGGATCCCGGCGACCTCCTGCCGTACGGACAGGTGCTCGAGGGGATCCTCGACGGCGATCCGCTGCTGTCGGTGCGCGGAGACGTCGCCGAGGAGTGCTGGCGCATCGTCGAGCCCGTCCTCGCCGCCTGGCGCGCCGGCGACGTGCCGCTCGAGGACTACGCGGCCGGCAGCACGGGGCCCGAGGGCTGGGGCGCCGCCGACCGCTGACCGGTCACTCCTCGGGGTCCCGCTCCGGCAGGTCGGCTCCCGCGTCGTCGCGCGCCTCCTCGGGGGTCGCCTCCGTGCCATCCGCCGTCTGCGCCGGGGGAGCGCCGTCGGCCGCCTTCGCCTCGTCTTCGCCGCGCACGCCGGGCGCCTCCTCCTCGCGCCCGTGCCGTGCCGCCGCGATCGCGTCGGCGGCGCGGACGAGCGCGAGGTGCGAGAGCGCCTGTGGCGTGTTGCCCACCTGCCGGCTGCGCGCGGGGTCGTACTCCTCGGCGAGGAGACCGACGTCGTTCGCGGCGGCGAGCCCACGCTCCATGAGCTCCTCCGCATCGCGCAGGCGCCCCGACGCGGCGTACTGCTCGACGAGCCAGAACGAGCAGGCGAGGAACGGGTGCTCCTCGCCGCTGAGCCCGTCGACGCCGGATGATGTGCGGTACCGCAGCAGGAGGCCGTCCTGCATGAGGTCCTCCTCCATCGCCGCGACCGTACCCGTCATCCGCTCGTCGTCGGGCGCGATGAAGCCGATCTGCGGCAGCTGCAGCAGCGCGGCGTCGACTTCGTCGGTGTCGTAGTGCTGTCGGAACGCGCCGCGCTTCTCGTCGAACCCCTGGGAGAGGATCTCCTCGCGCAGGCGGTCGGCGAGATCCTGCCAGAGCTCGGCGTCGCCGTCGAGTCCGAACTCGCGCACGCCCCGCGCCCCGCGGTCGAACGCCGCCCACACCATCGCGCGGGAGTGCGTGAAGTGCTTCTGCTCGCCGCGGATCTCCCAGATGCCGTGGTCGGGGCGCTGCCAGTTCTCGGCGAGGAAGTCGAGCAGAGCGTGCTGCAGCGGCCAGGAGGCCGCCGTCTCCGCGAGGCCCGCGAGCCGCGCGCCGTGCAGGGCGACCATGACCTCGCCGAACACGTCCCACTGCGTCTGCTCGTACGCGCCGTTGCCCACGCGCACCGGGCGCGCGCCGCCGTAGCCGGCGAGCTCCGGCAGCTCGAACTCGGCCAGACGGCGCTCCCCGCCGATGCCGTACATGATCTGCACGTCGGCGGGGTCGCCCGCGATCGCACGCAGCAGCCATCCGCGCCACTCCTCGGCTTCCTCCCGGTATCCGTGGGTGAGGAGCACGGCGATCGTGAGCGCGGCGTCGCGCAGCCATACGTAGCGGTAGTCCCAGTTGCGCTCGCCCCCGTCGGTCTCCGGGAGGCTCGTCGTCGCCGCCGCGGAGATGCCGCCGGTGTCCTCGTCGGTGAGCGCGCGCAGCACGAGAAGCGACCGTCGCACGGCCTGGTCGTAGGGCGATGGCGGGTCGCTGCGGTCGGCCCAGTCGCGCCACCACGTCACGGTCTGCTCGATCGCGGCGTCGACGTCGAGGGGCTTCGGGGGTCGACGGTGCGACGGATACCAGGTGAGCACGAGGTCGACGGTCTCGCCCTCGGCGACGTCGTACTCCGCGACGTGCTCGAGGCCCTCGGCGTGCACGCGCGGCCCGCGGCGGATGACCGTTCCGGGGCCGGCGGTGGCGAGGATGGCCGGATGGTCGCCGTATTCGATCTGCCGCACCCACGGCACGGCCGCTCCGTAGTCGAAGCGCACGGCATAGCGCTCCGCGAAGCGGACCGAGCCGCTGATGCCGCGGATGCGGCGCACGAGGTTCGGGCGGTTGTCGCCGAGCGGCATGAAGTCCAGCACCTCGGCCTCGCCCGCGTCGGTGCGCCACAGCGTGCGCAGCACGAAGGTGTCGCGCAGGTACTCGCGCTCCGAGACGGCGCCGTCATCATCGGGTGCCAGCGACCATCGCCCCGCCTTCTCGCTGTCGAGGAGCGCGGCGAACAGCGACTCGGAGTCGAAGCGCGGCAGGCACAGCCAGTCGATGCTGCCCCCACGCGAGATCAGGGCGGCCGAGTGCATGTCGCCGACGAGGGCGTAGTCCTCGATCGGCGTCGGCTGATGCGCGATGGATCCGTCTGAAGAGGCCATGCGTCCACGCTAGAGCCGGCCAGGGCCATCCGGCGCGGCCTTGCCAGGCGCGCGCACGACCTCTATGGCCGTGTCAGCGGCGCGAGTCCTTCAGCGTGCCGGTGATCTTCTCGCCGGGGATGTACACGACGCAGGAGATGAGGCGGTCCTCGAGCTCGTTCCAGGTCTCCTCGACCGGGGTGAGGAACTGCACGTACACCGACGACTCGGGCTCGCCGTCGTAGGGGATGCCGATGAAGTCCTCGAACTTCGCGACGCACCCCTCCTCGGCGGCGTCTCCCACCGCACCCGCGCCCGGCCACTCGCCATCGGCCATCCGCACCTCGTCGTAGACCTCGCCGTCGTGCGGCTCGTCGCAGGGGACGACCTCGATCTCGGTGATCTCGCCGTCGCCGGGGTTGGCGATGCAGTCGCCGATCTCGACGGAGAACGCGTCGACCGTGCCGCCCTCGGCCGCCTCCCGGGTCTCGTCGTCGGACGCAGCATCGCCGTTGAGGGCGTTCGCCAGGCTCGAGCATCCGGCCAGCGAGCAGGCGAGGGCGACGGCGGCGCCGGCGACGAGGAGGCCGCGGCCCGGGTTCGTGCGAGTCATGGGTGCATCTCCTGTGTGCGGGGTGGGGCGGGCACGGGTCACGCGTCGAGGTCGTCGACGCCGGGCATCCAGCTGACGCCCGGACGGCCCCAGCCGCGCTTCTTCGAGATCTTCTGCGCGGTCTTCCAGTCGCGGTCGGAGAGCCGGTCGACGTAGACGACGCCGTCGAGGTGGTCGAACTCGTGCTGCATGATCCGCGCGCGCCATCCGTCGACCTCGATGCGTACGGGGGCGCCCTCGAGATCCATGCCGGTCACGACGACTCGGTCGGAGCGACGCAGCGGGAACCGCTCGCCGGGGAACGAAAGGCATCCCTCCGACTCGAGGTCCTCATCCGGGTCTCCCGGCTCGGTGGGGACCATCCAGAGCTCGGGGTTGAGGATCTCGCCGCGCCACGGATTCCCGTCGTCGTCCTCGTACGTGTACGTGTAGATGCGCAGCGGCACGCCGACCTGCGGGGCGGCGAGACCGACCCCGGGAGCGGCGTCCATCGTCTCGTACATGTCGCGCACGAGCGTGCGGATGTCGTCGGTGATGTCCTCGACGGGCGATGCGGGGGAGTGCAGGACGGGATCGCCCCAGATGCGGATCGGGAGAACAGCCATCCCTTCAGGGTAGTCGGCGCGTCCTGGCGGTAGTCTCTGGACGTGACCTGGGGAGCATCGGAGACCATGGCCGCGGCGGGCGTCGGAGAGCAGCTCGTGGGCGCTCTGGAGAACCCGGGGCTGCTGCTCGGGATCCCGCTCGCGATCGCCGGCGCCGTGTTCATGTCGATCGGCGCGCAGTATCAGAGCCGCGGCGTGAAGAAGGTCGAGGCGCTGGCGGGATCCGAGGGGCGCGCGGGGCTCGGCCTCTCGCACCTCCTGCGGCTGCTGACGAGGCCGTCGTGGATCGCCGGGACGCTCCTGCTCGGGATGGCGATCGTCTGCCAGCTGAGCGCGCTCGCGGTGGCGCCCCTCATCGTCGTGCAGCCGCTCGGCGCGATCTCGCTCGTCATCACCACGCTGCTGAACGCGCAGATCACCGGGCACACACCCACCCGCAATTCGCTCACCGCGATCGGGCTCTGTCTCGGCGGCATCCTCATCTTCGTGCTCGTCGCGGCGCTCTTCGCGACCGAGCGCAGCATCAGCGACTTCGAGCTCCTCGTCGTCCTGGCCATCCTGCTCGTCGTGATCATCCTGCTCGGGGGAGCATGGCTCATCCTGCGACGGCACATCGGCGCGCTCTTCTACATCACCGCCGCCGGCGTCCTCTACGGGTTCGTCGCGACGCTGGCGAAGATCGTCATCAAGCGGATCCAGGCGGGCGACCTCGACTGGACCGTCGCACTGTGCGTGGTGGCCCTCATCGCGGCGGCGGCCGCGGGCGGGTACTTCGTGCAGACGGCGTACGCATCGGGCCCTCCCGACCTCGTCATCGCCGGACTCACCGTGATCGACCCGATCGTCGCCGTGCTGATCGGCGCGATCGTGCTCGGCGAGGCCGCGAACGCCCCGCTGTGGGCGATCGTCGTGTTCGTCGTCATGGGCGCCGTCGCCTCACTCGGCGTGATCCTGCTCGCGCGTCATCACCCGCAGGTGCTGAGCGAGAGCCAGGAGCTGCGCATTCCGCGCGGTTCGAGCGGCGGCGCGCCTGCGGCTGCGGCCGCTGCGCCGACCTCGGGCCTCGACGATCTCCGCTCGGCGCAGGACCCGGATGACCTCCTCACGCGCCGCATCCCGCGCGACGGCGACGAGACAGGGCCCTCGCCCGAGCCGCGATAGGCTCGAACCCTACGGGGCGGTGGCCAAGCTGGTTAAGGCAGTGGGCTCATAACCCAACGATCGTCGGTTCAAGTCCGACCCGCCCTACTGACTGCCGGCGCCTGCCCGCGGTGATCCCCGCCCCTCCGCCCGCACCCGGACGTATCGTGGGTGCATGAGCGGCACACTGCACGCACCGGTGGCCCTGGGCGACCGCTTCGCCCGCGAGATGCCCGAGATGGCGCTGCCCTGGCGGGCCGAGGACTTCCCCGATCGACGGCTGGTCGTGCTCAACGAGCCGCTCGCCGCCGAACTCGGCCTCGACCCGGCGTTCCTCCGCAGCGAGGACGGGATGCGGTTCCTGACCGGCGCGCTCGACGTCGACGGCGCCACCTCGGTCGCCCAGGCGTATGCCGGGCACCAGTTCGGCGGCTACTCGCCGCGGCTGGGGGATGGCCGCGCCCTCCTTCTCGGGGACGTCGCGGATGCGGATGGCCGGCTCCGCGACATCCATCTCAAGGGGTCGGGCCCGACGCCCTTCTCGCGCAACGGCGACGGGATGGCCGCACTTGGTCCGATGCTGCGCGAGTACGTCGTCAGCGAGGCGATGCACGCGCTCGGCGTCCCGACCACGCGTTCGCTCGCCGTGGTCGCGACGGGGCAGAAGGTGTACCGCGAGACCGTGCTGCCGGGCGCCGTGCTCGCGCGCGTGGCGAGCAGCCACCTGCGCGTCGGGAGCTTCCAGTACGCGTCGGCGCGGGGAGACCTCGAGCTCCTCCGCCGGCTCATCGACCATGCGCTCGACCGGCACCATCCGGAACTGCGGCAGGCGGAGAACCCGGCGCTCGCACTCCTCCAGGCTGTGCTCTCGGCGCAGGCATCGCTCATCGCCCGGTGGATGCACGTCGGCTTCGTGCACGGGGTGATGAACACCGACAACATGACGATCTCGGGGGAGACGATCGACTACGGGCCCTGCGCGTTCGTCGATGCATACGACCCCGCGGCGGTGTACAGCTCCATCGACCTCGCCGGCCGCTACGCCTATCGCAACCAGCCGGCGATGGCCGGGTGGAACCTCGCGAGGTTCGCCGAGTCGCTGCTGCCTGCCATCCATGACGATCGCGAGCAGGGGATCGCGCTCGCCCAGGAGGCGCTCAACACCTTCGTGCCGCAGTACAGCGCGGCCTGGACGTCCGGCTTCCTCGCGAAGCTCGGCCTCCGCGACGACCTCGACGATGGCGTCGCCGTCCCGCTGCTGGAGGACCTGCTGGCGCTGATGCAGGGGAGCCGCGTCGACTTCACCTCGTTCTTCCGTCGGCTCGCCGACGCCGCGCGGGGGCACCGTGAACCCGCGCGCGAGATCTTCATCGACCTGGCCGGCTTCGACGCGTGGGCGGAGCGCTGGCTGGCGCTCGCGCCCGATGCCGACGCGATGGACGGCGTGAACCCGATCTACATCCCTCGCAATCATCTGGTCGAGGAGGCGCTGGCGGCCGCTGGCGACGGCGACCTCGAGCCGCTGACGAAGCTGCTCGACGCCGTGACTCGGCCGCACATCGAGCGCGCGGGGCTGGAGCGCTACGCCGAACCCGCTCCGGAGAGCTTCGGGAGGTACCGCACCTTCTGCGGGACGTGACCCGCAGGAGCGCGCGACGACGGCCATCCCCGCGGTTAGTTGCTCAATCTCAACTACCCGTGTATAGTTGAGGTCTATCAACTTTTACCTGGGAGCGTCTCGACTTGCGTAACTCGTCACAACCGCCAGCGGAAGCCAAGCGCTCCGCTCGCGAAGTCTTCACCGCACTCTCCGGTCTCATCGTCGGCATGTTCGTCGCCGTGCTCTCGGGCACCGTCGTCTCGACATCGATGCCGGTCATCATCGCCGACCTCGGCGGCACGCAGTCGCAGTACACGTGGGTCATCACCGCGAGCCTCCTGGCGACGGCCGTGTCGACCCCGATCTGGGGCAAGCTCGCCGACCTCGTCGACCGCAAGATCCTCATCCAGATCTCGCTCGTGCTGTTCACCGCCGGAACCGTCATCGCCGGCTTCTCGACCGACACGAACATGCTGATCGCCGTCCGCGTGCTGCAGGGCGTCGGCGTTGGCGGCCTGATGTCGCTCGTGATGATCGCGGTCGCCCTCATCATCTCGCCCCGCGAGCGCGGCAAGTACATGGGTGTCGTCGGCGGCATCATGGCGCTGGGCACCATCGGCGGCCCGCTGCTCGGCGGCCTCCTCACCGACGTGTGGGGATGGCGCTCCAACTTCTTCGTGGGCGTCCCGTTCGCGCTCGTCGCGCTCGTGCTGCTGCAGTTCACGCTGCACCTGCCGAAGCCGCAGGGCGCGAAGGTGTCGATCGACTACTTCGGCATCGTGCTCCTCGCGGTGGGCGTGTCGACGCTCCTCATCTGGGTCTCGATGGGCGGCAGCGAGTTCGACTGGGACTCCGCCACGAGCATCACCCTCGCGGCGGTTGCGGGTGTCGCCATCGCCGGCTTCGTCGCGGTCGAGTTCTTCGTCAGGGAGCCGATCGTCCCGATGACGCTGTTCCGCAACCGCACCTTCACGCTGTCGGTGATCGCATCGATCGCCATCGGCGTCTCGATGTTCGCCACGTCGGTGTTCCTCGCTCAGTACTTCCAGCTCGCTCGCGGCGCCACCCCGACCGAGTCCGGCCTTATGACCATCCCGATGATCGTGGGCCAGATGGGCGCGTCGATCATCATCGGCCAGCTCGTGAGCCGCTACGGCAAGTGGAAGGGCTGGATGCTCACCGGTTCGGTGCTCACCACCATCGGTGTGAGCCTGATGTCGACGCTGCGCTATGACACGCCGTTCATCCTCGTCGCCGTGTACATGTTCGTGCTCGGTGCCGGGCTCGGCATGGTCATGCAGAACCTCACGCTCATCGTGCAGAACGACACCGACCCGCGTCAGCTCGGCGCCGCGTCGTCGAACGTGAACTTTTTCCGCACGATCGCGGGAACCATCGGCGTCACGATCATGGGCTCGATGCTGTCGACGAGCGTCGGCAACTACATCTCCGACGGACTCGGCGACTTCACGCCGACGACGGAGGCCGAGGGCACCGCGCTGCAGAGCCTCGCCTCGGGCGACGTGCCGAAGGTGGCCGAGCTGCCCGACACGATCCGCGCGATCGTCGAGGGCGCCTACGGTCACGGAATCGCGGATGCGTTCATCATCGCCATCCCGCTCGCCGTGATCTCGATCATCGCGATCGCGTTCATCAAGAACAAGCCGCTGTCGACGAAGAGCGCCGGCGACCAGCTGCGCGAGCAGGCGGAGGAGTCCGCGATCGAGGTCTCCGAGGCCGAGATCGGCGCGAGCACCGGCACGCTTCGCGTCGTGAACGGCGACGTCGCGGCGCCTTCCACGGGCTCGACGACGGTGCTCGAGCGCGAGGATCGGAAGCGCGGGCGCTGAGATGATCGGCACCGAAGCGGGCACGAGCATGGCAGGCACCGTGGCGGATCTGCAGGGCGACCTCAATCTGATCTTCGTGCGTGCGCGTTCGCTCTGGAAGGAGTCGGCCGCCCGACTCCATCCGGAACTGCAGGTGGCGGGGTACAAGCTGCTCAGCTTCATCGACCGAGCTGGGACGGCGAACGCCCACCAGCTCGCGGAGCGATTCGAGATGGACAAGTCGGTCATCAGCCGCCAGGTGAGGATGCTCGAGGACTTCGGCCTGCTCGAGTCACGCGCGGATGAGCGCGACGGGCGCCTCCGGGTGCTCACGGCGACACCGCGAGCATCCGCTCAGCTGAGCCGGCTCCGCGCTGAATACGCCGCTCGCCTGCGCGACGGGATGGGCGAGGTGACCGAGGAGGAGATCCTGGCCGCCTCGAAGGTCTTCCGACTGCTCGCCGAGGTCTGATCCGCTCGAACCCCACAGGAGCCCCGCTTCCGGAAACGGCGGCGGGGCTCCGTCGTACCCGGGCACAGTGCGTGCTGCGGATCAGCTCGCCGTCGTCTTCCGCCGGGTCGCCCGCGGCCGCCCCACGGCCATCCAGGCGATCGGGCCGAAGAGCGGAACGAGAACCGCGAGGATGGCCCACAGCGCGAACTCGGACGCCGGCAGCAGGCGCACCGCGCGCGCCAGCGAGATCAGCGACGTCACGAGCAGCGCAAGCAGCACCACCACCGTGCTCGACCAGAGGGTGTCGGCCACCGTGGGGAGCAGCGGATTCACGGCATCGGTCATGCGGATCACTCTAATGGTGCAGACGGCGCTGCCGTGTCGGATTTCGGGGCGGTGGGGCTGGTGTCGACGGCTGAGGTCGACACGCGCACGCCAGCCCCGGCCACCCGAAATCCGGAACGCGCGCGTTCACGCGAACGGACGCGAACGGACGCCCGCCCGCCCGGTTCCGTCAGCCGGCGGCCGAGCTCGCGCGTTCGTGGAGCGTCGGCCGCAGCGTGAGCGTGCGGTGAGCGTGGTCGCCGGCGTCCTGCATCTCCTCGAGGAGGATGCTCGCGGCGATCATCCCCATCTCATGACCGGGCTGCGCCACGCTCGTGATCGGCACCGGACTGTCGTGCGCGTAGTGGTTGTTGTCGTAGCCGACCACGGCGATGTCCTCGGGCACGCGGATGCCCGCGAGGAGCATCGCATGGATGGCGCCGGATGCGAGTGCATCGGACGCGGACACCAGTCCGTCGGGTCGCTCGGATGGTGCGCGCGCGGCCAGGAGGTCGCCGAGTTCCCGCCCGCCCCGAGTCGTGATCCGGCGCGTCTCGATGGTCTCGAGCGACGCACCCGGGACCTCGGCCACCGCGCGGGTGGCACCCGTGCGGCGCTGGGCCACCGCTGAGAGCGAGAACGGCCCGCCCGCGAATGCGAGGCGGCGGCGTCCGCGTTCCAGCAGGTGCTGGGCGGCGAGGTATCCGCCGAGCTCCTCGTCGACGACGACGCCGCACGACTCGTCGTCGCCGGGCCAGTTCACGTGCACGATCGGAAGCCCGCGCGCACGGGCGGCGCGGGCCACGTCGAGCGGCGCATCGAGCGGCGCCAGCAGCACGCCCGACACCTTCGTCTCCTCGAAGAGCTCGATGTACTCGTTCTGCTTCGCGAGGTCCACGTCGCTGTTCGCGAGGAGCAGGCGCATGCCCTGCTGATCGAGCTGCTCCTCGACGCCTCGCGCCAGGTCCACGAAGAACGTGTTCGCGAGGTCGACGATCACGAAGCCGACCGTGTCCGCGCGTCCGGTGACGAGCGAGCGAGCGGCGCGGTTCCGCACGAAGCCGAGCTCCTCGATGGCGCGGAGCACGCGCTCGCGCGTGAGGTCCGCGACGAGATGCGGTCGGTTGAGGACATTGGAGACGGTCGCGACCGACACGCCGGCACGCTGAGCCACGTCCGCCATCACGGGACGCATTCGATCCGGCTGTGTCGCGACGCTGCTCATCCGGCCCCCACTTCCTCGACATCGAAAGACTACTTGCAATTCAAACGCTTCAATCATACGATTCAAACGCTTCAATCGAACGGCGTCGCTCAGCGGCTTTCAAAGAGGAGAACCATGAAGCTCAACACAGCCCGCACCTGGACCCGCGCGGCACTCGTCTCCGTCGCGGGCGCCTCCGCGCTGGCCGTCACCGCCTGCGGCGGCGGGGGAGGAGGAGGCGGCGCCGCGAGCAGCGGCGACATGTCGCTGCTCGTCAACGTGGAGAACACCGAGATCCCCGCCGTGCTCGACACGCTCGCCGGCGGTGCGTGCTCCGCCGAGAACGGGGCCCTGCCGCTGAAGGTGGAGACCGTTCCGCAGAGCAACCTCGACCAGCAGCTGCAGCTGAAGGCGGGCCAGGGCGACCTTCCCGTGCTGTTCTCGGCGGGCAACGCGCCCGCGCTGACGCAGACGCTCGCCGAGTCGGGCAACGTCGCCGATTTCGACAAGCTGCTCACCGACCTCGACGTCATCGACAACATCGAGCCGGCGGCCATCTCCACGATCGAGAACCTCTACGGCGGCTTCCGCGTGCTCCCCTTCGAATACAACGTCGAGGGCATCTGGTACAACAAGCAGATCTTCGCCGACAACGGCATCGAGGAGCCGCAGACGTGGGAGGACCTTGTCGCGGCCGCCGAGACGCTGAATGCCGCCGGCGTGCAGCCGTTCTCCGCCAGCGGCGAGCAGGGATGGCCCCTCACGCGCCTCATCTCGAGCTACCTCTTCCGCGATCTCGGCCCCGACGCGCTGCAGAAGGTCGCGGACGGCGAGGCGTCGCTCACCGATCCGGAGTACGTGGCGGCCGCGCAGGCCGTCGCCGACCTGGGCGCCGCCGGCTACTTCGGCCAGGGCGTCGGCTCCATCGACATGGCGACCTCCGAGAACCAGTTCCTCAACGGCTCCGCCGCCATGTTCTACACCGGCAGCTGGTACCTGACGCAGCTCAACGACCCCGAGCAGAACCAGATCGGCGCTGAGAACGTCGGCTTCATGCCGTTCCCCGCCGTCGAAGGCGGCGCCGGCGACCGCTCGCAGCTCGCTGCCAACGTCGGCCTTCCGGTGACGATGAACGCGAACGCCGTCAACGACGACACCGAGGCCTGGCTGACGTGCATCGTCGAGAACTACGGCTCCACCGCGCTCTCGCAGGAGAACCGCGTCTCCGGCTTCGCCCTGAACGAAGAGGTCAGCGACGTTCCGGAGCTCACGCAGCTGGTGCAGGAGAAGGTCGCCGAGACCGAGACCACCGTGCTCTGGTTCGAGGCGCTCTTCTCCGCCGAGGCGACCACCACCAGCCAGCGCAACGCCGCTCCGCTGGTGACGGGGAGCATCTCCGCCGAGGAGTTCATGTCGATGGTCCAGGCCGACCTGGGCTGATCCGACTCGAGGGGCGGCGGCTCGGCCGCCGCCCCTTCTTCACGGGAGAACCACATGCAGAACGTCCTCGGCGACAAGCGCGCCATCGCCATCCTTCTCGGCCCCGCCCTTCTCATCTACTCGCTCGTCATGCTGGTGCCGGTGCTCTGGTCGCTCGGATACACGGTCTTCGAGGGCAACGCGATCGTCGGCTTCCATTTCGTCGGCCTCGACAACTTCGCGCGACTGCTCGGCGACTCCGAGGTGCACAGCGCGCTCCTCTTCACGCTGAAGTACGCCGTCGTCATCACGGTCGGGCAGGTGCTGCTGGGGTACGCCCTCGCCCTGCTCTACGTCTTCGCGCTGAAGCGCGCCTCCGGCATCGTCCGCACCCTGGTCTTCTTCCCCGTCGTGATGCCGACGGTCGCCGTCGCGCTGCTCTTCCAGCAGCTGTTCTCCATCGCCCCGACCGAGGGTCTCGTCAACTCGGTCGTCAGCGGCTTCGGCGGCGTCCCCGTCGACTGGTTCGGCGACGGCGGCAGCGCATTCGTCGTCATCGCCATCATGGACATCTGGCGCTCGATGGGCTTCTACGGCGTGCTGCTGTACGCGGGTCTCATCGACATCCCCGAGGACGTCCTCGAATCGGCGCGTCTCGACGGCGCGAGCGGATGGGGGCTCCTCCGCCACATCGTCGTGCCGCTCTCGGCACCGGTCCTCATCTCGTCGATCATCTTCTCGATCAACGGCACGCTCAAGGTCTTCGACAGCGTGCTGGCGCTGACCAACGGCGGTCCCGGCACCTCGACGAGCCCGCTGACCATCTCGATGTTCGACAACTCGTTCACCTACGGCAACTACGGCTACGGCTCCACGATCGCGATGCTGCTGACCGTCATCTGCCTCATCGTCACCGTGTTCATCTTCCGCGGCACCGCCCGCGGCGCGAAGAAGGGCGCAGCATGACCTCCCTGGCCTTCTCCTCTCGACGCGCGACCCGCGCCATCCGCCGACTGCCGATCTGGATCGCCGTCGCGCTCCTCCTCATCGTCGTCGGCTACCCCCTCGTCTGGCTGCTGCTCGGCTCGTTCAAGTCGCAGCGCGAGTTCCTCGAGTCGCCGACGTGGGCGCTGCCTGAGCAGTGGAACTTCGACAACTACGCGGTCGCCTGGAACACCGCCGGCCTCGGCACGTCGCTGTTCAACAGCGCGATCACGGTGCTGCCGTCGCTCTTCCTGATGCTGCTGCTCGGCACCGCCGCCGCGTTCGCGCTCGAGGTGCTCGTGTGGAAGAACCGCGGCGGGGTGCTCATCATCTTCCTCGCCGGCATCATGGTGCCCACGCAGATGATCCTGCTGCCGCTGTTCAGCGTGTACTTCCAGGTGGGAATCACGGGAACGCTCTGGCCGCTGCTCATCACCTACACCGCCACCGGACTGCCGCTGACGGTCTTCCTCATGGCGACATATTTCCGGGCCATCCCGCGCGAGGTCTTCGAAGCCGCCACCCTCGACGGCGCGAGCATCTACCGCCAGTTCTTCTCCGTCGCGCTGCCGATGATGAAGAACGGCCTGTTCACCGTCGGCCTCGTGCAGTTCTTCTTCTTCTGGAACGACCTGCTCATCGCGCTGACGTTCGCGAACTCCGGCGATCTCCGCACGCTGCAGGTCGGGCTGCTGAACTTCAACGGCCAGTTCGGCACCACGCAGTACGGCCCGCTGTTCGCCGCCGTGAGCATCAACGTCTTCGCTCTGCTCATCATCTATCTCATCCTCAATCAGCGCATCCAGAAGGGCCTGACGGCCGGAGCGGTCAAGGGATGACGCACCACGAAAGGACCAGCGTGCAGGTCACCGCACCCCGCTTCGAACACCTCGACGAGCCGCTCGGCATCGGCGTCTCGACCCCCCGCGTCTCCTGGAAGACCCAGGCCGAGTCCGGCTGGCGGCAGGCCGGATGGCAGCTGTCGCTCACCCGAGAGGACGGCCAGACGGTCGTGGCGACCGGGAACGGGCCCGATCAGGTGCTGGTCGCCTGGCCGTTCGAGCCGCTCCGCTCGCGCGAGCGGGCCGAGGTGCGGGTGCGCGTGCGCGGTGCGGATGGCGCGTGGTCGTCGTGGGGGCCGGCGACGGCGGTCGAGGCGGGTCTGCTCGACGCCTCCGAGTGGGTCGCGACGCCCGTGGGCGCCGCGTGGCCGGAGGAGCCCGACACGGAGCGGCGCCCCTCGCTCGTTCGCCGCTCCTTCGTCGTCACGAGTCCTGTTCGATCCGCGCGGCTCTATGTCACCGCGCACGGGCTGTACGAGGCCGAGATCAATGGGCGTCGCGTCGGGGACCACGAGCTCTCGCCGGGATGGACGAAGTACGACGAACGGCTGACCTACTGGACGTTCGACGTCACGGAGCATATCGTCCGGGGCGAGAACGTCATCGGCGCCTGGCTCGGCGACGGGTGGTACCGCGGGCGTCTCGGCTTCAACGGCGGCTACCGCGACCTCTACGGCACGGACCTCTCGCTCATCGCGCAGCTGGAGCTCTCGCACGAGGACGGCAGCCGCACGGTCGTGGCGACCGACCGCGAGTGGGAGGCCGCGCGCGGGCCGATCCTCGTGTCTGGGCTCTACGACGGCGAGAAGTACGACATGCGAGACGAGGTCGACGGCTGGTCGTCGCCGGGCGCCAGCACGGGGGAATGGGCACCCGTCCGCGTCGGAGAGCGCGATGCCGCCACCCTCGTCGCACCCGTCGCCCCGCCGGTCCGGGTGACCGAGGACATCCGCCCCGTCTCGATCGCGCGGCACGGCGAGGGCTTCCTCGTCGATTTCGGCCAGAATCTCGTCGGGCGCCTGCGTCTGCGGGTGGATGGCCCGGCCGGTCAGGTGGTCGAGCTGAGGCACGCGGAGGTGCTCGAGCACGGCGAGCTCGGGACGCGGCCGCTTCGCCTCGCGGACGCGCAGGATGTCGTGGTGCTGGATGGACGTGGGCCGCGGGAGTGGGAGCCGCGCTTCACCTTCCACGGCTTCCGATACGCGACCATCGTCGGGCTGGAGTCGCTCACGGCCGAGGACGTCGTGGCGCGCGTCCTCCACAACGACATGCGCCGCACCGGCTGGTTCGAGACGTCGTCGACGGACCTGAACCGACTGCACGAGAACGTGCGGTGGGGGATGCGCGGCAACTTCGTCAGCGTTCCGACCGACTGCCCGCAGCGCGACGAGCGCCTCGGCTGGACCGGCGACATCCAGGTCTTCGCGCCCACCGCGTCGTTCCTCTACGACTCCGCCGGCTTCCTGGAGAGCTGGCTCGCCGACGTCGCCCTCGAGCAGCTGCCGGACGGCACCATCCCGTGGTTCGTGCCGGTCATCCCGGGCGGTCCGAGCTGGACGCCGATCCGGACCGGAGCAGTGTGGGGGGACGTGTCGGTGCTCACCCCGTGGACGCTGTACGAGCGCTTCGGCGACCGCGGCATTCTGGAGCGTCAGTACGTCAGCGGTCGGGCGTGGGTCGAGCGGATGGTCCGGGAATCCGGTCAGCGGCGCCTCTGGCAGCAGGGCCATCAGTTGGGCGACTGGCTCGATCCTGCCGCACCGCCGGAGGATCCGGCCGCGGGGCTCACCGACAAGTACCTCGTCGCCTCCGCCTACTTCGCATTCACGACGCGGCGCCTGGCCGACACGGCGCTGCTCTTGGGTCATGCCGGCGACGCCATCCGCTACGCGCGCATCGCCGATGAGGCACGCGACGCATTCCGGTCCGAGTACGTGCTGCCGGATGGGCGCCTCACGAGCGATGCGCAGACGGCCTACGCCCTGGCCATCCGCTTCGGCCTCCTCTCGGCCGCGGAAACCGAGCGGGCGGGGGAGCGGCTCGCCGAGCTGGTCGCCGAGTCGGGCAACCACATCGCGACCGGGTTCGCCGGCACCCCGGTGGTGACCGACGCCCTCACCCAAGTCGGCGAGATCGACCGCGCGTACGCGCTGCTTCTCGAGGACACATGCCCCTCCTGGATGTACGCGGTGCGGATGGGCGGCACGACGATCTGGGAGCGCTGGGATTCGATGCTCCCCGACGGCAGCATCAACCCGGGCGAGATGACGAGCTTCAACCACTACGCGCTCGGCAGCGTGGCGGACTGGATGCACCGGGTGATCGGCGGCCTCACGCCGACGGGCCCCGGATACCGTTCCGTGCGCTGGGCCCCGCGGGTCGGCGGAGGGCTCACGAGCGCGCGCGTCGCGTTCGACTCCGCCTACGGGCTCATCGAGGCGTCATGGCGTGTGACGGACGAGGGCGTGGCGTATGAGATCCGGGTGCCGACGGGCGTCGAGGCCACGGTCGACCTGCCCGGACTCGAGTCCGTGCCGGTGGAGTCAGGCGGACGGTTCGCCGCGGTCGTGCCGGTGCCTGTGGCTCTAGCGAGCGAGGTGCCGGCGGCGGTCTGAGGCTCTGACCGGGTGCCGGGTTTCGGATCCGCGGGGCTGGTGTGGACGGCGCAGGCCGACACGCGCACACCAGCCCCTGACATCCGAAATTCGGCACCGTCCGGACGGCACGCCGCCGCGCACCCGCCTGACCCCGCCCCCGGCGTGTCGCCCGAGGTCGCACGCTTGTCATTTCGCGAGAGCGCGGGTGATAATGCAGGGAGAACCGAACAGAAATCGCCGGATCCGCCCGGTCAGGTCGTAGGGGAAGACGCACCTGACGAACGGAGAAGATCATGGCGACACCCATCGCGCGCGGAGTGGTCTACATCCACTCGGCGCCACGAGCACTGTGTCCGCACCTGGAGTGGGCGGTCGGCCGATCCCTCGGCCGGGCCGTGAACTTCGAGTGGCAGGACCAGCCGGTGCTGCCCGGGGCTCGTCGCACCGAGTACTACTGGGAGGGCTACGCCGGCAGCGGCGCGGCACTCGCCACGGCCATCCGCGGATGGGAGCACCTGCGGTTCGAAGTGACGGAGGACCCGACGCCCCGCAGCGACGGCGGCCGTTGGATGCACACGCCCGACCTCGGCATCCACTACGCGCAGATCGACAGCGCGGGAAACGTAGTCGTGCCCGAGGACCGCATCCGGTACGCCATGGAAATCGCCGGCGCCGACCCGTTCGAGTTGCGCCGTGAGCTCGACGTCGCGCTCGGCAGCGCGTGGGATCAGGAGCTCGAGGCGTTCCGCACCGCGAGCGACGACGCCCCGGTGGTCTGGCTCCACCAGGTGGGCTGAACAGGCTCGCGCGCGAAGCGCCCCAGAACGGCAGACGCCCCAGGAGAGAACTCCTGGGGCGTCTTGCCGTGCGGGGTGGCCGGGCTCAGCCCTCGTAGGACGCGATCGCGACGACCGCGTTGTGGCCGCCGAAGCCGAACGAGTTGCTGATCGCGAGCTGCGGGCCATCGCCGAGCGGCTGCGGCTCGCCGGAGAGGCGGAACGGCACCTCGGGGTCCTGCTCGGTCATGTTGATCGTGGGCGGGGCGACCCGGTCGCGCAGCGCGAGGACGGTGTACACGGCCTCGAGCGCTCCGGTGCCGCCGAGCAGGTGGCCCGTCGACGCCTTGGTGGCCGACACGGGGATCTCGTCGATGCGGTCGCCGAACACGCGCTTGAGGGCGACGTACTCGTTCGGGTCGCCGACCGGCGTGGAGGTGGCGTGCGCGTTGATGTGCGTCACGTCGTCGGGGCTCGCTCCGGCGACCTCGAGCGCCTGCTCGACGGCGCGGGCGGCGCCCCATCCCTCGGGGTCGTTGCCCGTGATGTGGTACGAGTCGGCGGTCACGCCGCCGCCTACGAGGTAGCCGTAGATCTTCGCGCCGCGGGCCTTCGCGTGCTCCTCGGTCTCGAGGATGAGGACGGCGGCGCCCTCGCCCATGACGAAGCCGTCGCGGTCTACGCTGCCCGGACGCGATGCGTGCGCGGGGTCGTCGTTCCGACGCGACAGCGCCTGCGCGGATGCGAACGAGGCGACCGTGATGGGGTGGATGGCCGACTCGGCTCCACCGGCGATGACCACGTCGGCGAGGCCCTGCTGCAGGTGCTCGTACGCGTTGTAGATCGACTCCGTGCTCGAGGCGCACGCGCTCACCACGGTGCGGGCGTATGCGCGGGCGTTGAACTGGAGTGAGAGGTTGCCGGCGGCGGCGTTGGGCATGAGCATCGGGACCGTCAGCGGCATGACGCGGCGCGGGCCCTTCTCGCGCAGCGTGTCCCACGCGTCGAGCAGGGTCCAGACGCCGCCGATGCCGGTGGCGAAGTCGACGCCGAGGCGCTCGGGAGCGACGTCGGGCTCACCCGCGTCGGCCCAGGCCTCGCGAGCGGCGATCAGCGCGAACTGCGTGGACGGGTCGAGGCGCTTGGCCTCGTGCCGGGGGAGGACCTCCTCCGGACGCACGATGGCCTCGGCAGCGAACGTCACCGGGAGCTGGTACTTCTCCACCCAGTCGTGCTCGAGCGGACGGGCGCCGGAGACGCCGGCGAGCAGATTGCGCCAGTTGTCCTCGACGGTGCCGCCGATGGCGGAGGTCGCGCCGAGGCCGGTGATGACGATGCGCTTGGTCATGACGTGGTTCCCCTGTGTTCGGTGAAAGGCAATGCGGGCGTCACGCCGAGACGGCGTGACCGCCCGGCGTGACGCCCGAGAGCATCACTGGTTGGCGGTGATGAAGTCGACGGCGTCCTTCACCGTCTTGAGGTTCTTGACTTCCTCGTCCGGGATCGTGACGCCGAACTTCTCCTCGGCGTTGACGACGATCGTCATCATCGAGATCGAGTCGATGTCGAGGTCGTCGGTGAAGGACTTCTCGAGGGCGACCTCGGAAGCGTCGATGCCGGTCTCGTCCGTGATGAGCTCGGCCAGGCCCGCGAGGACCTCGTCGTTCGTGTATGCCATGGTTATCTCTCTTTCGCGGTTTGGTTGATCACAACAGGTCGGGAACCGCCCAACAGTCTAGAGGCGCGGCGGGCCGGATCCGTGGAGGCGTCAGGGAAGGACGACGACCTGCGCCGCGAACACGAGACCGGCGCCGAAGCCGATCTGCAGGGCGAGACCGCCGGAGAGCTCCGGGTTCTCCTCCAGCAGACGATGCGCGGCGAGCGGGATGGACGCCGCGGACGTGTTGCCGGTGTCAGCGATGTCACGCGCGATGGCGACGGTGTCGGGGAGGCCCAGCTGCTTCGCGAACTCGTCGACGATGCGCATGTTGGCCTGGTGGGGGATGAACGCCGCGAGGTCGGCCGGCTCGATGCCCGCCGCCTCGAGGGTCTGCTTCGCGACCTTGGCCATCTCCCACACGGCCCAGCGGAAGACGGTCTGACCCTCCTGGCGAAGCGTCGGCCACTCGGCCTCGCCGTCGCGGAACTGCGTGAGCGTCGCGTTCATGCGAACGGCCTCGGACTTCGAGCCGTCCGAGCCCCACAGCGTCTGCGACACGCCGGGCGTCTCGCTCGGGCCGAGGAGGGCCGCTCCCGCGCCGTCTCCGAGCAGGAACGAGATCGAGCGGTCGGTGGGGTCGACGATGTCGCTGAGCTTCTCCGTGCCGATGACGAGGGCGTAGCGCGCGCCGCCCGAGCGGATGAGCGCGTCGGCCTGCGCGATGGCGTAGCAGAACCCGGCACACGCCGCGTTGATGTCGTAGGCCGCCGCCGGGTTCGCGCCGACGCGGTCGGCGACGATGGCGGAGACGGAGGGCGTCTGCCGGGGGTTGCTGATGGTCGCGACGATGACGAGGTCGATGTCGGATGGCGCGACGCCGGCCCGACGGACGGCCTCGGCCGCGGCGTCGGCGGCGAGGTCGACGGCCGTGGTCTCCTTGTCCGCGCGGACGCGCGTGACGATGCCCGTGCGCTGACGGATCCACTCGTCGCTCGAGTCGATCGGGCCGACGAGGTCGTCGTTGGGGACGGCGTTCTCGCCGCGCGCTGCGCCGTAGGCGTAGATGCGCGAGTGCGCGCTTCCGGTCGCTTCCTTCAGCATGGGGGTCATCGTGCTCTTCTCCTCACTCACGCGAGCAGCGCTGCTGCCGCGTCGAGATCATCCGGGGTCTTCACCGCAACGGTCGGCACGCCCTTCAGCCCGCGCTTGGCGAGGCCGGTGAGAGCGCCCGCCGGAGCGAGCTCGACGAGTCCGGCGATCCCGGCGTCGACGAACGAGGTCATGCAGAGGTCCCACCGCACCGGGTGGCTCACCTGGTGGACGATCAGCTCCAGCGCACGCGCGCCGGTCGCGACGGTCGCGCCGTCGCTGTTGGTCCAGAGCGGCAGGGTCGGGTCGCCGAGCTCGGCGATCGCGTCCACCGCACTCTGCAGCGCGCCGGTGGCGGGAGCCATGTAGGAGGTGTGGAAGGCGCCCGCGACCTGCAGCGGGATGACGCGCGCGCCCCGCGGGCCGTTCTCGGCGAGAGCCGCGAGGCCCTCCTTCGCACCGGCGGCCACGATCTGCCCGCCGCCGTTGAAGTTCGCCGGCTCCAGGCCGGCGTCGGCGATCGCCTGCAGCACCTGGGCCTCGACGCCGCCGACGACGGCACTCATGCCGGTGTCCGCCTGCGCGGCAGCTTCGGCCATGGCGCGGCCGCGCTCGCCCACGAGCCGCATGCCGTCCTCGAAGCCCAGCACGCCGGCGGCGACGAGCGCGCCGATCTCGCCGACCGAGTGGCCGGCGACACCGCCGGGCTCGCCGGCGCGGGCGCGCAGGGCCTCGTAGGACACGACGCTGGCCGCGACGATCAGCGGCTGCGCCACGCGGGTGTCGCGGATGCGATCGGCATCCCACTCGGTGCCGGCGGCGACGAGGTCGACCTGGGCCGCGTCGGACGCGGCCTCGAGGCGCTCGCGCACCCCGTCGAGCTCGAGCCAGGGGCTGAGGAATCCGGGCGTCTGGGACCCCTGTCCGGGGAAGGCGGCGACGATCACCCGTCAATCATGCCAACCCCGACATCGGTTCGGTGGCGGGATCGTCACAAGATTCCGCGGATCCGTTATGTGTGTCGGATAACTCCGGCTCAGCGACGGCCGTCGCGGGGGCGTCGCACCGGTCGACGCACGGCGTCCTTCGGTCCGATCGAGCCGAGGATCAACGCGGTCTGGAGGATGAGCGCCTCCCGCGGACCCGTGGCGTCCCATCCGATCACGTCGCTCACGCGCTTGAGCCGGTACCGCACGGTGTTCGGGTGCACGAACAGCTCGCGGGCGGTCGCCTCGAGCGATCGGCCGTTGTCGAGGTAGCTCCAGAGCGTCGTCACGAGATCCGTGGAGTGCGCCTCGAGCGGTCGGAAGATCCGCTCGATGAGCGTCTGCTTCGCGAGCGGGTCGCCCGCGAGGGCGCGCTCGGGAAGGAGGTCGTCGGCTTCCACCGGCCGCGGCGCATGGCGCCAGGCACGCGCCACGGCGAACCCCGCGAGGGCCGCCCGCGCGCTGCGGCTGGCGTCGACGAGCGCGGGCATCGCGGGCCCCAGGACGAGGTGCCCCGGGCCGAAGCACGGCTCGAGCGCGTCGGCGATGTCGCCGAACGACAGCTCGCCGTCGGCGTCTGCGGGCTCCCGGCCTGGTGCGTGCGCGCGCCCGAGCACGAGCACGAGCCGCGACCCCTGCACGCCGATGAGCACGTCGACGCCGAGGCGCCGCGCGGTGCGGCGCACCTGGTCGACGTCGAAGATCGGGGGAGTGGTGCCCACGAGCACCGACACCTCGCCGTGCCCGTGCCAGCCCAGCGCGGCGATCCGGCTCGGCAGCTCCTCGTCGGTCTCGCCCGTGAGGATGGAGTCGACGACGAGCGCCTCGAGGCGGGCGTCCCACAGGCCGCGGGACTCCGCCGCGCGGGCGTAGACGTCGGCGGCGGTGAAGGCCACCTCACGGGAGTAGAGGAGGATCGACTCGCGGAGCTGGTCGCCGCGACCCCTCACGCGCTCCTCCATGACGTCCACCGTCGCGCGCACGAGCTGCAGGGTCTGCTGCAGGCTCACGCTGCGCAGCAGCTCGCGCGGGGCGGCGTCGAAGATGTCGGCCGCGATGGAGGGCGTGCCGGTGGGGTCCTCATACCACTCGATGAAGGAGCTGATGCCGGCCTGGGCCACGAGCCCGACCGCCGAGCGTCGCGCCGGCGGCATCTCCGTGTACCAGGGCAGCGTCTCCTCGAGGCGCTGCAGCACGGCCGTCGCGACGTCGCCGGAGATGCGGCGCAGCCACGCCAGCGTCGCCGCTTTGTCCATCGTCGCTCTCTCCTCCGGTGACACGACTCTCTCCGCGAACACAGGGGCGGGGCCCCGCTTTCCGGGGGCCCCGCCGTCTGTCGTTCCGCTCACGCGGTTCAGGCGTCTCCGCCCGCGTTGCCGGACGCGCCGGCGGTCACATCGTGGATGCGGTACTTCTCGATCGCCTGGCCGATGACCGAGCGGTCCACCGCGCCCTGGTCCGCGAGGGACTGCAGCGCGCGGACGACCATCGAGGGGCCGTCGATCTTGAAGTAGCGACGGGCGGCCGCACGCGTGTCGGCGAAGCCGTAGCCGTCGGCGCCGAGCGTGTAGTACGGCCCGGGGACCCACTGGCGGATCTGGTCCTGCACGGCGTGCATGAAGTCGCTCGTCGCGATGAACGGACCCTCGGCGCCCTGCAGCTTCTGCGTGAGGTACGCCTGACGCGGCTCCTCCTCGGGGTGGAGGAAGTTGTGCTCGTCGGCGGCGAGGCCGTCGCGACGCAGCTCCGTCCACGACGTGACGGACCACACATCCGCCACGATGCCCCAGTCGCTCTTCAGCAGCTCCTGAGCCTCGAGCGCCCACGGCACGCCGACGCCCGAGGCGAGCAGCTGGACGCGGGGTCCGTCGCCGGTGCCCACCGAGATGCGGTGGATGCCCTTGACGATGCCGTCGACGTCCACATCCGCTGGCTCGGCCGGCTGGCGCATCGGCTCGTTGTACACCGTGAGGTAGTACATGACGTCGGGGTCGGGGTGCGTTCCGCCGTACATGCGCTCGATGCCCGACTGCACGATGTGCGAGACCTCGTACCCGAACGCCGGGTCGTAGGTGAGCGTGGCGGGGTTCGTCGACGCCAGCAGCGGCGAGTGGCCGTCGGCGTGCTGCGTCCCCTCGCCCGTGAGCGTGGTGCGGCCGGCGGTGGCGCCGATGATGAAGCCGCGCGCGAGCTGGTCGCCCGCCGCCCAGAATGCGTCGCCGGTGCGCTGGTAGCCGAACATCGAGTAGAAGATGTAGACCGGGATCAGCGGCTCGCCGTGCGTGGAGTACGACGTGGCGGTGGTGGTGAACGCCGCCGCGGCACCCGCCTCGTTGATGCCGACGTGCATGATCTGGCCCTGCGGGCTCTCCTTGTAGGCCAGGAGCAGCTCGCGGTCGACCGAGGTGTAGTTCTGGCCGTGCGGGTTGTAGATCTTCGCCGAGGGGAAGTACGAGTCCATGCCGAACGTGCGCGCCTCGTCGGGGATGATCGGCACGATGCGGTTGCCGAAGCCCTTGACCCGCATGAGGTCCTTGAGCATCCGGACGAACGCCATCGTCGTGGCGACCTCCTGGTTGCCCGAGCCCTTCTTCGGGAATGCGTAGTCCTTGTCCTCGGGGAGGTTCAGCGCGACGTGCTTGCTGCGACGCTCCGGCAGGAACCCGCCGAGCTCACGGCGGCGCTCCAGCATGTACTGGATCGTCTCGTCCTGTGCACCCGGGTGGTAGTACGGCGGGCGGTACGGGTCGGCCTCGAGCTGCGCGTCGGACACCGGGATCTGCATGGTGTCGCGGAACAGCTTCAGGTCGTCCAGCGTCATCTTCTTCATCTGGTGGGTCGCGTTGCGGCCCTCGAAGTGGGGGCCCAGGCCGTAACCCTTGACCGTCTTCGCCAGGATGACCGTGGGCTGGCCCTTGTGCTCCATGGCCGCCTTATACGCGGCGTAGACCTTGCGGTAGTCGTGGCCGCCGCGACGCAGGTGCCAGACGTCCTCGTCGCTCAGGTCCTTGACGAGCTCGAGAGCGCGCGGGTCGCGGCCGAAGAAGTTCTCCCGGACGTAGGCGCCGGACTCGGCCTTATAGGTCTGGAAGTCGCCGTCGGGGGTGACGTTCATGAGGTTCAGCAGCGCGCCGTCGGTGTCGCGGGCGAGGAGGTCATCCCACTCTCGGCCCCAGACGACCTTGATGACGTTCCAGCCGGCGCCGCGGAAGAAGCTCTCGAGCTCCTGCACGATCTTGCCGTTGCCGCGGACGGGGCCGTCGAGGCGCTGGAGGTTGCAGTTGATCACGAACGTGAGGTTGTCGAGACCCTCGTTCGCCGCGACCTGCAGCTGGCCGCGCGACTCGACCTCGTCCATCTCGCCGTCGCCGAGGAAGGCCCAGACGTGCGAGTCCGCGACGTCCTTGATCCCGCGGTTCGCGAGGTACTTGTTCGTCATGGCCTGGTAGATCGCGTTGATCGGGCCGAGGCCCATCGACACGGTCGGGAACTGCCAGAAGTCCGACATCATGCGGGGATGCGGGTAGGAGGGGATGCCGTTGGGCGCTCCCGACTTCTCCTGGCGGAACGCGTCGAGCTGCGCCTCGGTCAGACGGCCCTCGAGGAAGCCGCGGGCGTAGGCGCCGGGGGAGGCGTGGCCCTGGTAGAAGATCTGGTCGCCGCCGGACGGGTGGTCCTGGCCGCGGAAGAAGTGGTTGAAGCCGACTTCGTAGAGCGAGGCGGCCGAGGCGTAGGTGGAGATGTGACCGCCGACGCCGATGCCGGGGCGCTGCGCGCGGTGCACCGTGATCGCGGCGTTCCACCGGATCCAGTGGCGGTAGCGGCGCTCGAGCTCCTCATCGCCGGGGAACTCCGGCTCGTCCTCGGGAGCGATGGTGTTGACGTAGTCCGTCGTCGGGACCATGGGCACGCCGAGGCGCAGCTGCTGGGAGCGCTGGAGCAGGCTCAGCATGACCTCGCGGCCGCGCTGGGAGCCCTTGACATCCACCAGCTCGTCGAGCGACTGCTGCCACTCGCTGGTCTCCTCCGGGTCGCTGTCGTGCGCCCCCTGCGAGTACGGATCCTGGTCGTGAACAGCCACAGGTGACCTTTCGTCTGGCGGGCAGATCGTGCCGCGGAACGGAGCGAGGCGTGCAGCTCCCGGTCGGGCCGATGCACGCGCATCGGAGCCAGCCTAGTCCTTCCCTCGAGAGTGGGGCGCGCATGACGGATGGCCCGGCGTCTGCCGACCCCGGGCCATCCGCTTCAGAGGGCGGAGCGGATCGCCTGCTCGACGGTGACTCCGCGCCCGACCTTCGTCGGCGGGTCTCCCGGCTGCTCCGAGACGTGGATGGCGTAGGTGCCGTCGCTCTGCGCGACGACCCAGCCCCAGGGCCGGTGGTCGCGCTTGACGCGCAGGTCCGGGTACCAGATCGGGCTCTGCACGGGCGTGGGCTCGAAGGAGTAGAGCGTCTTGCCCACTGTCACGAGCTGCGTCGTGCGCACGGCGGCATCGATGAAGTCGCGGTCGAAGGCTCGCATGACCGGATCCTCACATCACCGAGGCGGCACGATCAGATCTCGTCGTCGTCGTCGCCCGCGGCGAGGCGGTCGGCGTCGGCGCTGTCCACGAGATCGTCGTTCGCGTCGGGATCCAGCACGGTCTCGCCATCCGTCTCGGTGGTGGGGAGATCGTCGTCGGAGCGGTCGCCGGGAAGGGGGAACTGTGCGGGGAACGGGTTCGACATGATGGCTCCTTTGCTGAGGGGCCCTCAGCCTAGAGCCGGCCCTCGCTGCGTTCCATCGCCTTGACCTTCGCAGCGCGTGAGGCTAGCCGCGAGCGCTGCGGTTGTGCTCCAGGGCGAGCTCGACCCACGCGGCGAGCTGCTCGTCGTCGCGGAGAACGTCGGGGGCGATCTCGATCCACCCGGGCCCCATGGTGCGCCCCTGCCCCATCTCCGCCTGCAGGGCGCCCGGCCGGGTCAGGAGCTCATCGTGCCGGTCGGCGTCGACGCGCACGAGGAGCGCCCCGTCCTCGAGGACGCTCGCGATCATCCTCTCGGCGACCATCACCGATCGTCCGCCGAACATCGACACCTCGCGGACGACCGGCTCGTCGCCGAGGAGGACGCGGACGCGCGAGACGAGTGCGGTCTGCTCCGGGGTCATTGCTCGCTCGATCCGTCGGTCATGACGGCCATCATCCGCCTGCTCGGCGTCAGCCGCCACGGGATGCATCACGGTGGGCCCTGCCGGGATCGAACCGACGACATCCACGGTGTAAACGTGGCGCTCTACCAGCTGAGCTAAAGGCCCTCAGCTGTCGATTCTAGGGGCTCGCATCGAGGCGCCGTGCACCCCGCGACCGTAGGCTGGAGGGGTGAACGCCAGCCCCGCCGACCAGCGCCTCCTCCTCGACCTCGCCGACCTCGACCGCCGCCTGCGTCAGGCGGAGGCGACGCGGCGCAACCCGCCTCAGGCCGCGCGCGTGCAGGAGCTCGTCGCGCAGCGCACCGCGCAGAGCCACGAGCTCGCCGTCCGCGTGGGCGCGCGCGACGAGCTGCAGGCCGAGGTGACGCGCCTGGAGTCGGACGTGTCGCTCGCCGAGCAGCGCCGCTCGCGTGACCGTCAGCGCCTCGACGGATCGGCCAGCGCGAAGGACGCCCAGGCGCTCGAGCGCGAGATCGAGGCGCTCACGCAGCGCCTCCGCTCCCTCGAAGACGCGGAACTCGAGCTCATGGAGCGCCTCGAGACGGCGGAGGCGGCCGTCGCCGAGCAGCAGGCGCTGCTGGCGGAGACGACCGCCGAGGGGCAGCGCCTGAGCGCCGAGGGCAAGGCGCACGTCGAAGGATCGGCTCGCGACATCGAAGCGCTCACCCGCGACCGCGCGGCCGTCGCCGAGCGGATCCCCGCCCCGCTCACCGCCGCGTACGACCGGCTCGCCCAGCGCGGCATCGTCGCTGCGGCGCCCTTCACCCGCGGCGCGTGCGGCGGCTGCCACGTGATGATGGCCCCGAGCGACCTGCAGGCGCTGCGCGCGGTTCCCGCCGACCAGATCGCGAACTGCCCCGAGTGCGGGTGCATCCTCGTTCGCACCGAGGAGTCCGGGCTCTGACCCCATCCGTCGCCCTCGGGCGCGAGGGCGATGCCGTCGTCGCGGTCTCCCTCGACGAGGGCGCCGTGCGCGAGCGCGTGGCCGACGCGGCGGATGGCCGTGGCCTCGCCGCGTGGGTCAGCCAACGCGAGGCGCGGGATCGGCCGCGCTGGGTCTGGTCCGACACCGCGTCGTGGTACCCGCGGCTCTTGGAGCACGGCGTGCGCGTCGAGCGCTGCGACGACCTGCGGCTGCGCCATCGCATCCTCCACCATGCCGTGACGTCCGACGCGCCCGCCCATCCCTGGGATGCTGCGCCGCTCGACGCCGAGCCCGCGGCGGCGCCGGCCCTCTTCGAGGTCGCCCCGCGTGCGGACGAGAGCGCGCTGGACGACCTCGCGGCCACAGTGGCCGAGTGGCGCGCCCAGCAGGAGCTCGGGGCGCGCGCGATCGACCCCGGGCGCATGCGCCTTCTCCTCGCGGCGGAGTCCGCCGGCGCGCTGGTCGCGGCGGAGATGCGGGCCGCGGGCATCCCCTGGGACGCGCGGCGTCACGACGAGCTGCTGACGGCCGCTCTCGGCGCGCGCCGGGCGGGCGGGCTGCCCGTGCGGATGGACGAGGCCGCGGCGCAGGTGCGCGAGGCGCTCGGCGACCCGCGCGCCAGCCTCGACTCGCCGCCCAAGCTGCTGCGCGCGTTGCGCAGCGTCGGCGTCTTCGTCGATTCGACGAGCAAGTGGGAGCTCCGCCAGCACGACCATCCCGTCGTCGCCCCGCTGCTCGAGTACAAGCGCATGGCTCGCCTCCTCGCCGCGAACGGATGGGGATGGCTCGACGAGTGGGTGCACGAGGGCCGATTCCGTCCGGTGTACATCCCCGGCGGCGTCGTCACCGGGCGCTGGGCCTCGTCGGGTGGGGGAGCGCTGCAGATCCCGCGCTCCCTGCGTGAGGCCGTCCGAGCGGATCCGGGCTGGCGCATCGTGTCCGCCGACGTCGCGCAGCTCGAACCCCGCGTGCTCGCGGCGATGGCGCGCGACGAGCGGATGGCCAGGGCCGCGGCGGGCGCGGACCTCTATGAGGGCGTCGTCGCGAGCGGTGCCGTGTCCACCCGGGCCGAGGCGAAGAGCGCCGTGCTCGGAGCGATGTACGGCGCGACGCAGGGCGATGCCGGGCGCCTCGTCCCCCGGCTGCGGAAGGTCTTCCCCGATGCCATGGAGCTCGTCGACGCGGCCGCGCGGACGGGCGAGGACGGGGGAGTGGTGCGGACCTGGCTCGGTCGCACCTCACCCGCGCCGGAGGAGGCGTGGCGACAGCTGCAGTCGGAGGCCAGCGGCGCGGAAGCCTCCGCAGCGCTCGTCGCGGGAGCACGCCGGACCGCGCGCGATCGGGGGCGGTTCACACGGAACTTCATCGTGCAGGGCAGCGCGGCCGAGTGGTCGCTGGCCTGGCTCGCCGATCTGCGCCTGCGACTCACCGCTCTCGGCGCCGTGAGCGAGGGGGAGGCCGCGGCGGCCTCCGGGCCCGCGTTCGCCCGTCGACCGCACCTGGCCTTCTTCCTGCATGACGAGGTGCTCGTGCACACGCCCGAGGCGTACGCGGAAGACGTGGCCACGGCCATCCGCGCGGCCGCCGACTCGGCGGGACGTCTGCTGTTCGGGGAATTCCCTATCGACTTCCCACTGGATGTGCACATCGAGCGGTCAGCGGCGAAGTGACGACGACGCGCTCCCGTAGACTGGGAGCGCGAATGGGTCGGCTGGACGGTCGCGTCGCGGGCGGTTCGCCGCACCGCGCCGAGGAACGTCCGGGCTCCACAGGGCAGGGCGGTGGGTAACACCCACCCGGAGTGATCCGCGAGACAGTGCCACAGAGAACAGACCGCCGGGATCCGTCCCGGTAAGGGTGAAACGGCGGTGTAAGAGACCACCGGGGGTCATGGCGACATGACCCGCCAGGTAAACCTCGCCCGGAGCAAGACCAGACAGAGGATGTTGACGCGGCCCGCCGAGTCCTCGGGTAGGTCGCTGGAGCGGCACGGCAACGTGTCGCCGAGAGAGATGGCCGTCGATGGGGCGCGAGCCCCGGGACAGAACCCGGCGTACAGGCCGGCCCATTCGCCCTGAGCACGAGAAGAGGCTCCCGGCTTCCGCCGGGAGCCTCTTCGCTTCCCGTCAGACCTGCGCGAGCGACGCGGCGCCGATGATGCCGGCGTTGTTGCGATGCACGGCGGTCACCATCTCCGCGCGCGTGGTGATGTACGGCATGAACTTCTCGGGGTTCTTCGAGACGCCGCCGCCGACGACGAACAGGTCGGGGGAGAAGAGGAACTCGACGTGCGCGTAGAACTTCTGGAGGCGGTGGCCCCATTCCTCCCACGACAGGTCGTTGCGCTCACGGGCCGTGGCGGCGGCGAAGCGCTCGATCGACTCGCCCTCCCAGATGAGGTGCCCGAGCTCGGTGTTGGGGATGAGCACGCCGTCGTAGATGAATGCCGAGCCGATGCCGGTCCCCAGGGTCGTGAGGATCGTGAGTCCGTCGCGACCCTTCGCCGCGCCGAAGCGCGCTTCGGCCAGACCGGCCGCGTCGGCGTCGTTGACGAAGTGGATCTGCCGGCCCAGGCCATCCTCGAAGAACTTCTCGGCCTCGAAGCCGATCCAGTCGTGCGAGATGTTCGCCGCCGACAGGGTGCGGCCGCCCTTCACGATCGCCGGGAAGCAGACGCCCAGGGGCAGGCCCTCGGCGTCGGCGCCGAGCAGCTCGAGAAGGTCATGTGCGGTGCGCAGAACATCCGCCGGGTGGGCACCCTCGGGGGTGTCGATCCGCACACGATCACTCAGCATGGTGCCCTCGGAGAGGTCTACGATGCCGGCCTTCATGCCGGTCCCTCCGATGTCGATTCCGACAGCACGGTCCACAGTCTTCGCCATGAGCAAAGCCTATCCGCCGCGTGGGACCGCTCCCGACACGCAGAAGACGCCGACCCCGAAGGGCCGGCGTCTGCAAGGCGTGTGTGTCAGGCGCTCTTCACACGGGTGGGGTCCTGCCCCGCGCCGCGGCGATCCCGGATGAAGGCGAGGCGCTCCGCGAGGAGCTCCTCGAGCTCTTCGATCGAGCGACGCTCGAGCAGCATGTCCCAGTGGGTGCGAGCGGCCTTCTCGCCCGAGCGGTCTACCTCGACGGTGCCCTTGTCGAGCTTGAGCAGCGCCTCCCCGCCGCACGTGCGGCACTCCCACGTCTCGGGAGCCTCGGCGTCAGCGGCGAACGTGAGTGTCGTCTCCCGCCCGCAGGCGCCGCAGACGTAGGTCTGCTCCTTGCGCTCCATGAACACGACGCCCTCTTCGCTCTGAAGAGACTGGGCGCCGAGTCGGATACCACGAAGGCTGCGATCTGCCATGGTGAAGTCCTCTCGTCGGTCACCATTTGTAACGCTTCCGGCTGTGCGGATCATCCGAACGGATGGCGCCGGATGCGGTATTCCCAGGCGACGCTCAGCGCGCCAGGGCGGTGCGCGCGACGTCGGCGCGATCCGTCACGATTCCGTCCACTCCACGCGCCACGAGCCCCTGCATCCGAGGGATGTCGTCGACGCCCCACACGTGCACCTCGACGCCCGCCTCGTGCGCCCAGCGCACGAGCCTGCGCGTGAGGATGGGCACCCCGTTCCGGCGCTCGGGGATCTGCAGCGCGTCGATCGTCGACAGCAGGCGACGGGCGCGCCCGCGTGCGCCGACGCGGGCGGCGACGACGAGCTGGCGGATCATCGTGGCATCGGCGCTCGTGGCGGGTCGCGCGAGGGCGGCCGCCGCGAGCGCAGCCGCGCGCCGCTCAGCCGAGAAGCTGGTGAGCAGGACGCGGTCCGCGTGATCGGCGAGGATCCGTCCTGCGGGGTCCGCCGCGCCCGCGGCCTTCACATCGACGTTGAACCGCGTCTTCGGAAAGTCGCGCATGACGTCGCGCAGCACGGCGAGGCCCCCGCGCCCGGCGAGCAGCTCCTCGAGCTCGCGTGCCGTGACGTCGGCCACCGCACGCGGATCGCCGGTCACGCGCTCCAGCGTCGCATCGTGGAAGAGCACGACGACCCCGTCCGCCGTCAGATGGCAGTCCGTCTCCACGTACTCCACGCCCGCCGCGTGCGCGGCGGCGATCGCGGCGACGGTGTTGTCGACGATGCCGTCGGCGGCCATGTCCGCGGTCACGAGACCGCGATGAGCGAGCACCCGCGGATGGCGCGCCCCGGCGAGGTAGGGATGCGTCACGGACGCGGCGGGGTGACGTCCCCGAGGCCGGGGATCCTGCCGGCGAATCCGCCGGAGATCCCCTTCAGCGCCTCCGTCAGCTCGCTCGGGATGATCCAGAGCTTGCTGGCCTCGCCCTCGGCGATCTTGGGCAGCGTCTGCAGGTACTGGTACGCGAGCAGCTTCTCGTCGGGGTTGCCGGCGTGGATGGCCCCGAACACCGTCTCGATCGCCTGCGACTCGCCCTGCGCACGCAGCACCTGCGCCTGCTTCTCGCCCTCGGCCTGCAGGATCGCGGCCTGCCGGGCGCCCTCGGCGACGAGCACCTGCGACTGCTTCTGCCCCTCGGCCTGCAGGATGGCCGCGCGGCGGTCGCGCTCCGCGCGCATCTGCTTCTCCATCGCGTCCTGCAGGGTCACGGGCGGGTCGATCGCCTTCAGCTCGACGCGGCTGACCTTGATGCCCCACTGCCCGGTGGCCTCGTCGAGCACGGCGCTGAGCTTGCCGTTGATGACGTCGCGGCTGACGAGCGCCTCCTCGAGGTTCAGGCTGCCCACGACGTTGCGGAGGGTGGTGATCGTCAGCTGCTCGACCGCGCCGAGGTAGTTCGCGATCTCGTAGGTCGCCGCGCGTGGGTCGGTCACGCGGAAGTAGACCACCGTGTCGACGGCGACCGAGAGGTTGTCCTCCGTGATGACCTGCTGCGGCGGGAACGACACGACCTGCTCGCGCAGATCGACGCGCGTGCGCGCCCGGTCGATGAACGGCACGATGAGGTGCGGCCCGCCGAAGAGCGTCCGGTGGTACTTGCCGAGGCGCTCGACGATGACCGAGTCGCTCTGCGGGACGATCCGGATGGCCCGGATCAGGATGGTGACGACGACCAGGACGACGGCCGCCACCAGGATCCAGGTGAGAACCGTCGAGATCGTGCTGCTGCTGTCGTTCATGTCAGCTCTCCTCCAGTGTGCGGATGACGACGAATGCGGTCGCGCCCTGGATCGACTCGACGGCGATGGGGGTCTGCGGCGCGAGGGACCGCTCGCCGTGCACGCGCGCGGACCACGAGTCCCCGTTGGCGAGCTTCACGCGACCGGACATCGACGTCACGGTCTCGGTGACGACGCCGGGCAGCCCGACGAGGGCGTCGACGTTGAAGGTCTTCGGATCGGCGCTCCTGTTCAGCCGGCGCAGCAGCGGCGGCCTCAAGAACACCAGGAGCGCGACCGCGGCGGCCGCGGCGACGATCACCTGCAGCCACAGCGGCGCCCCGAGCAGACCCGAGCCGATCCCGAAGATCGCGCCGATGCCGAGCATGAGGAACGTCAGCTCGCCGGAGACCATCTCGACGACGAGGAAGATGGCGATGAGCGCGAGCCAGACGACCCACGCGTACTGCTCGATCGCTTCCATGCGGCCTCCTCGGGGCGGTCCTGCTCGGAACCTATCACGCAGGTCCGACGCCGCCAGGGCGCGGATCCGCGGGGGAGAGGGCGCTCTTGGTAGGGTCGGAGCGTTCCATCCCCAACGCTTCGGAGTCCTCGTGTCGCAGCCCCTCGCCCCGCAGTCCCTCGCCGGCAAGACGGTGCTCGTGACCGGATCGTCACGCGGCATCGGCGCCGACACCGTGCGCTACGCCGCGCAGGCCGGCGCCAACGTGGTCATCAACTTCCGCAACAAGGCGCCGCGCGCGGAGAAGCTCGCCCGCGAGGTGCGCGAGCTCGGCGTGGAGGCCCTCGTCGTCGGCGCCGACCTCACCGACCCGGGCTCGGTCGCCGGCATGATCGAGGCCGTCAAGGAGGAGTTCGGCTCGCTCGACGTCCTCCTGCTGAATGCTTCCGGGGGCATGGAGGCCGACCTGGGTGAGGACTACGCGCTGCGCCTCAACCGCGACGCGCAGGTGAGCGTGCTGGAGACGGCGCTGCCGATCATGCCCCGCGGCGGACGCGTCGTGTTCGTCACGAGCCACCAGGCGCACTTCATCCGCACGACCCCGACCATGGACGCGTACGAGCCGGTCGCCCTGTCGAAGCGCGCGGGCGAGGACGCTCTGCGCGAGCGCATCCCCGCGCTCACATCGCGTGGCGTCGAGTTCGTCGTCGTCTCCGGTGACATGATCGAGGGCACGATCACCGCCACGCTCCTCGAGCGCGTGAACCCCGGTGCCATCGCGCAGCGCCGCGAGGAGGCCGGACGCCTCTACAACGTGTCGGAGTTCGCCGCGGAGATCGCCCAGGCGATCGTCGATCCGATCCCCGCCGACAACGAGCGCATCGTCGGCGACACCACGGGCTTCCGCGGCACGGACTGATTCCTCGCGGTCGCGCCGCCGGTCGGAAGGCGGAGGCGCGACCGGCGCGAATGGCGCGCGTTCAGCCGAGCAGGAACGCGCTCGCGAACAGCACCGGCAGACATCCGAGCGTTGTGAGGAACACGGTGTCTCGCGCGACGATCTCGCCCGTGTCGTAGCGCTGGGCGTAGTTGAAGACGTTCTGCGCGGCCGGCAGGGCGGCCAGCACGACGACCGCGAGCAGCGGCTCATCCTCGAGCCCGAAGGCGAAGCGGCCGATCGCCCATGCCACGAGCGGCATGATCACCAGCTTCATCGCCGTCGCGGTGATCACGTCGCGCCGTGTGCCGCGCTCGGTGAGCACGCGCTGACCGTAGAGCGACAAGCCGAAGCTGATGAGCAGCACCGGCACCGCGCCGCCGGCGAGGAGCGAGATCGGCTCCATCACGATCGGCGGCAGGTCGACATCGAACAGCGCCACGAGAACGCCCAGCGCGGCGCCCACGATCATCGGGTTGCGGAGGGTGCGACGGAGGATCCGCCACGGTCGCACCTCGCTCGACGTCGAGGCCTCCAGCACGGCGAGTGCCACCGGAGTGAAGACCAGCAGCTGCATCAGCAGGATCGGCGCCGCGAGCGCGGCATTGCCGAGGACGTATATCGCGATCGGGATGCCGATGTTGTTGCCGTTGACATAGCCCGCGCCGAGTGCGCCGACCGTCGCCGCGCCCCAGCTGCGTCGCCACGCCAGGCGGGCGATGAGCGCGTAGGCCGCGAAGATCACCGCCGCCGCGAGCGCGGAGACCGGCAGCAGAGAGGAGAACAGCACCTCGAGATCGGCGTCGGCGAGGACGCTGAAGAGCAGGAACGGATTGAGCACGAAGAAGCTCAGACGGCTCAGCACGTAGCGCGCGTTCGGGCCGAGCAGGTCGATGCGTCCGATGACGTATCCCGCGAGGATCGCGGCCGCCACCACGGAGAAGCCGGTGAGCACATCGATCATGCGGCGCCCCGCGAGGCCGACGTGCGGGCCGAGGCACTGCGGCTCTCGCCGGCACGGGTAGTCACCCCTCCACGCTACCGTCGGCGCCGGCATGCCCCGATCGGATGGATAGGCTCGCGTCATGAGCCGCATCTCCCGTGTCACGGTGTTCCTCGGTTCGTCGATGGGGGCGCGCCCCGAATTCGCCGAGGCCGCCCGGGCCTTCGGCCGGGCCGTCGCCGAGCGCGGAGCGGGTCTCGTCTACGGAGGCGGACGCGTCGGTCTGATGGGGGTCGTCGCCGACGCCGGGATGGCGGCCGGGGGAGAGGTCGTCGGGGTGATCCCGCAGCACCTCCTTGCGACCGAGGTGGCCGACAACGAGCTGACGTCGCTCGAGATCGTGCCCGACATGCACGCGCGGAAGCTGCGGATGGCCGAGCTCGGCGACGCCTTCGTGGCGCTGCCCGGGGGAGCGGGGACCCTGGAGGAGCTCTTCGAGGCATGGACCTGGCTGCAGCTCGGAATCCATCGGAAGCCCGTCGCTCTCCTGGACGTCGACGGGTTCTGGTCGCCGCTCATCGCGGCGATCGACCACATGACGTCGGAGGGATTCGTGCGCGAGCCGTTCCGAGAGACGCTCATCGTGTCGGACGACATCGACGCGCTTCTGACGGCACTGGAGCAGTGGGAGCCGCCGGCCCCGAAGGGCTCGGCACCGCGACCGTGACGGCGTCCGATCGAGACGCGCGTCTGCGCGAACTCGTCCTGCTCCGGCGCGTGCGGGACCGGATGGACCGTGAATACGCGCGACCGCTCGACGTGACGGCGCTCGCCCGCGGCGTGAACATGTCGGCCGGGCACCTCAGCCGGCAGTTCCGCCTCGCGTATGGCGAATCGCCGTACGCCTACCTCTCGACGCGGCGCATCGAACGGGCGATGTCGCTTCTCCGAGGCGGCGACACCTCCGTCACGGAGGCGTGCTTCGCGGTCCGCTTCGGATCCCTCGGCACCTTCAGCACGCGCTTCACAGAGCTCGTCGGAATGCCGCCGAGCGAGTACCGCCGTCGGGCGCAGGGGGACCTCGCCGGCCTGCCGACCCTCGTGTCCAAGCACGTGACGCGACCGGTCAGGAATCGAGAAGCGCGGCCATCCGACCCGCGGATACCGTGAACGCCATGAGCATCACCATTCACTCCAGCTTCCTGCCGCAGACGGATCCGGAGGCGGCGCTGGTCTTCTACCGCGACGCGCTCGGGTTCGAGGTGAGGAACGACGTCGGCTACCAGGGCCTGCGCTGGCTCACCGTCGGCCCGGCAGACCAGCCCGACACGAACATCGTGCTCTATCCCCCCGCGGCCGAGACCGGGATCACCGCCGAGGAGCGCGAGACCATCCTGGAGATGATGGCGAAGGGGACCTTCGCGAGCCTCCTGCTCGCCACCCCCGACGTCGATGCGGAATTCGCCCGCCTCGAGGCGCTCGGAGTCGATATCGTTCAGGAGCCGATGGACCAGCCCTACGGCGTGCGCGACGCGGCGCTGCGCGACCCGTCGGGCAATCTCATCCGTCTGCAGCAGCGCCGCTGAAGCCCCTCGATCCCGGGAGAGACCATGGCCGTGAACGACGCCCACGTCGCCGACACCCACGACGTCATCCGCGTGCAGGGCGCGCGGGAGAACAACCTGAAGGACGTCAGCGTCGACATCCCGAAGCGGCGCCTCACCGTGTTCACGGGGGTGTCCGGGTCGGGCAAGAGCTCGCTCGTCTTCGACACCATCGCGGCAGAGTCGCGGCGCCTCATCGACGAGACGTACAGCGCGTTCGTCCAGGGGTTCATGCCCTCCGTGCCGCGCCCCGACGTCGACGTCCTCGAGGGCCTGACCACGGCCATCCTCGTCGACCAGGAGCGCCTCGGCGCGAACCCGCGATCCACCGTGGGCACCGTCACCGACGCGAACGCGATGCTGCGGATCCTGTTCAGCCGGCTCGGCGAGCCCTACATCGGCGGAGCGACGGCCTTCTCGTTCAACATCCCCACGCAGAAGGCCAGCGGCGTGATGACCGGGCCGAACGGCGAGAAGAAGATCGTGAAGGACGCGATCTACCTCGGCGGCATGTGCCCGCGCTGCGAGGGGCGGGGCACGGTGTCCGACGTCGATCTCGCTCAAGTCATCGACGAGACGAAGTCGCTCGACGAGGGCGCGATCCTCGTGCCCGGGTACACGGCCGACGGCTGGATGGTGAAGGGCTTCTCCCAGTCGGGCTTCTACCCGGCCGACAAGCCGATCGCCGAGTTCACGGAGAAGCAGCGGCATCTCTTCCTCTACGGCGAGGTCACGAAGGTCAAGATCAGCGGGATCAACATGACCTACGAGGGGCTCATCCCGAAGATCACGAAGGCGATGTTCTCGAAGGATGTCGATGCGCTGCAGCCGCACATCCGCGCGTTCGTGACGCGAGCGGCCACCTTCACGCGCTGCCCCGAGTGCGACGGAACGCGCCTCACCGAGGGCGCGCGCTCGTCGAAGATCGACGGCGTGAGCATCGCGGATGCGTGCCGTATGCAGGTCACCGACCTCGCCGCCTGGGTGCGCGGTCTGGACAGGCCCGGAGCCGGACCGCTGCTCGGCGCACTGGGCGCCAACCTCGACGCGTTCGTGACGCTCGGGCTCGGCTACCTGAGCCTCGACCGCCCGTCGGGAACGCTGTCCGGGGGAGAGGCGCAGCGGATCAAGATGCTGCGGCACCTCGGCTCCTCGCTCACCGATGTGACGTACGTCTTCGACGAGCCGACCATCGGGCTCCACCCGCACGACATCGAGCGCATGAACACGCTCCTCCTGCAGCTGCGCGACAAGGGCAACACCGTGCTCGTCGTCGAGCACAAGCCGGAGACGATCGCGATCGCCGACCGCGTCGTCGACCTCGGGCCGGGAGCGGGAACCGGCGGCGGGACGATCTGCTTCGAAGGGACGGTCGAGGGGCTCGCGGCCAGCGACACCGTGACCGGCCGCCACCTCGGGTACCGCGCGTCTCTGAAGCCCACCGTGCGGGAGGCGTCCGGGTACATCGAAGTGCGCGGCGCGAACGAGAACAACCTCCAGGACGTGGACGTCGACATCCCCCTCGGCGTCCTCACGGTCGTGACCGGCGTCGCGGGCTCGGGGAAGAGCTCGCTCATCCACGGCTCCGTCGCGCGACGCGACGGCGTCGTCTCGATCGATCAGGGGGCCATCCGCGGTTCTCGCCGCAGCAATCCGGCGACCTACACCGGCCTGCTGGAGCCCATCCGCAAGGCGTTCGCGAAGGCGAACGGGGTGAAGCCCGCGCTCTTCAGCGCGAACTCGGAGGGTGCCTGCCCATCCTGCAAGGGTGCGGGCGTCATCGTCACCGAGCTCGGGTTCATGGAGACGGTGGAGACGCCGTGCGAGGACTGCGGCGGGCGCCGATTCCAGGCGGCCGTCCTCGACTACAAGCTCGGCGGACGCGATATCGCGGAGGTGCTCGACCTGCCCGTCGCGGAGGCGCGCCGGTTCTTCTCGGAGGGCGAGTCCAAGATCCCCGCGGCAGCGGCCATCCTGACCCGGCTGGAGGATGTCGGGCTCGGATACCTCACGCTCGGCCAACCGCTCACCACGCTCTCGGGCGGCGAGCGTCAGCGCATCAAGCTGGCGAACGAGATGGGGGAGAAGGGGGAGGTGTACGTCCTCGACGAGCCGACGACGGGCCTCCATCTGGCGGATGTCGAGAACCTGCTGGGCCTACTGGATCGGCTCGTCGACGCGGGGAAGACCGTTGTCGTCATCGAGCATCATCAGGCGGTCATGGCGCACGCGGACTGGATCATCGACCTCGGGCCGGGTGCGGGGCACGACGGCGGGCGCGTCGTCTTCGAGGGCACGCCGGCCGACCTGGTCGCGGCGACGTCCACACTGACCGGGCAGCACCTGGCGCGCTACGTCGGGGAGTGACCGTCGGGGCGCTCCCAGACCGCCTCGCCGCTCGCCGGCTGAGTCGCCGCTCGCCGACTGCGTCGCCGCTCCGAGCCTGCGTGCGCCACGTGCAGTCTCGGAGCGGCGGCGCAGGGCGCGCGCGCGAGCGTGCAGTCTCGGAGCGGAGAGGCGGTCTCGTGAGGCTTCGACGTGCGCTCAGACGCAGTATCAGAGCGGAGAGGCGGTCTCGGAGCTCCCATGCGCCAATGCTTTCCAGATTGGAAAGTCAGTGATACGGTTTCCACTATGGAAAGCGATGAGGGAGTGGACGCGGCGTCGCAGCTGGGGCGCCTCGCGTCCGTCCGGGATGACTACGCGGTGGGGAAGCGGGGCGAGGGCTGGTATCACGTCGCGCTCGGCGTCGCGGCAGGCGTGCTGATCACGGCCCAGGGTATGGACCAGCCCTGGGGGATCCTCGTCACCCTCGCGTTCCTCCTGTCGATTCCCGCGTTCATCACCTGGTGGCGACGCGAGCACGGGTGGTGGGTCTCCGGCTACAGCCCGCGCCGAGCGCGCTGGGTGGCGGCTGCGACGGGGTTGGTGCTCGTCGCATGCCTCGCGTGGTCGTATCTCGCGCCGTCGATCTGGGGCAGCCTCTGGGCGGGTTTCGTGGCTGCACTCGTCGTCGCCGCGCTCGGCTTCGCCTGGATGGCCGTGTGGCGTCGCGAGGTCCGTTCCGAAGGTGCGGCATGAGTGGACTCGAGCCACTGATCCATGCGCCAGCTCGTCTGGAGCTCTGCGGACTGCTGGCGCCGGTCGACGACGCCGAGTTCTCGTACCTGCGCGATCGCATCGGCGTCTCGGACTCGGTGCTGTCCAAGCACGCGAAGGCGCTCGAGGACGCCGGCTATGTGAAGGTCATCAAGAAGACGAGTGCGTCGCGTCAGCGCACCTGGCTCTCGCTGACACCCGCGGGCCGCGAGGCGTTCCGGGCGCACGTGCGCGAACTGCAACGCCTGGCGGGGCTGGTCGGGCGGTCGATGCCGTCCTGAGCACCACTTCCAAGCCGCGCGTCGAAAAGCCGATAATGCACATTATGTCAGTTCGCATTTCAAGGATGGCCCGAGTCGCCTCTCGCCATCCCCTCCCGCTCGCTGCGTGACGAGGGAATGTGTGCGCCGGATGGTCTCAGGTCCAGCATCCCGCACAGGCCCTTGTCCGCTCACCCCCGCGGTGAGACGCTTCGAGCATGCTCCTTTACTCGATGGGCGTCTCCGTCGACGGGTACATTTCCGACCGCCACGGAGTCTTCGCATGGTCGGCCCCCAGTGAAGACCTCTTCCGCTTCCACCTGGAGCGAGTCCGCGGACTGGGAGCGACGCTTCTCGGGCGCCGTCTCTACGAGGCCATGCGGGTGTGGGAGACCGATCCGGCAATGCGCGACTCCCCCGACGCCGAGGACTTCGCGGCTGTGTGGACCGCGCTCCCGAAGGTCGTCTTCAGCCACACGCTCGATCGTGTGGAAGGCAACGCGCGCCTCGCCGAGCGGCCGCTCGCCGAGGAGGTCGCCGACCTCATGCGCTCCACGTCGAAGAACGTGGAGATCGGCGGCGCGGATCTCGCCGCTCAAGCGATCGAGCGCGATCTCATCGACGAATACCGGATCTTCCGGCACCCCGTGATCGTCGGCGGTGGGCCTCCCCTGCTCCCCTCCCTCGTGCAGCCGCTGCGGCTCGAGCTGATCGAGACGCGCGGCTTCGACTCCGGCGTGATCTACGAGCACTATCGGCGCGCCCACTGACGCGGTGAGGTCAGCGAGAGCGCCAGCGCGTCAGATCCTCCCCCGCACCGGCGTGCGCTCGACCCGATCGCCACCCTCCGGCATCTCCATCTCCGCGCGCACCCCGAGCAGGCGCACCTCGCGGTCCTGATCGAGGCTCTCGCCGAGCGCGACGGCCGCGGCGACCACGGCATCGCGATCGAGCGTCGGCGCGGGGAGCTTCCGCCCCAGCGTCCGCGTCACGAATGGCGCGTAGCGGACCTTGAGATTCACACGCACCACCGCGCGCCCCTCCGCCTCGCAGTCGCCGAATGCCTCCTCCGCAAGCGAGCGGATGGCAGCCTCCACCTGGTCGGGCGTCGTCAGGTTCTGCTGATACGTCGTCTCGCGGCTGTGACTGCGCGCGATCCACGGCGCATCGTCGACGACCTCGGGGCCGAGGCCGGAGCCCAGCTGGTGGTACCAGACCCCCATCTTCGGTCCGAACTCCGCGACCAGTTCGGCCTCGTCGCCGTCGGCCAGTTCCCGCACGGTGTGGATCCCGTGCTCGGCCAAGCGCTTCTGCACCTTCGGGCCCACTCCCCACAGCTCGCGGGTCCCCCGCTCCCCCATCACCTCGAACCAGTTCTCGGCGGTGAGTCGGAACATGCCGCGCGGCTTCCCGAACTCGGTGGCGATCTTCGCGCGCACCTTGTTGTCGCCGATCCCCACCGAGCAGTGCAGACCGGTCGCCTCGAGCACAGCCGCCTGCGCCGAGCGCGCGACCGACTCCGGGTCGTCGGTCGTCACCCCGAGAAAGCACTCGTCCCATCCGAGCACCTCCAGCACCACCCCCGGCAGCGCTCGGAGCGCGCCCATGACCTCTGCCGAGACGGCGTCGTACGTCGCATGATCTACCGGCAGGAAGACCGCGTCATCAGGTGCTTTCCTCGCGGCGATCTTCATCGGCATGCCCGAGCCGATCCCGAAGGCCCGCGCCTCGTATGACGCCGTCGACACGACGGCCCGCTCGGTGGGGTCGCCGTTCCCGCCGACGATCACCGGCTTTCCCGCGAGCTCGGGATGCCGGAGCACCTCCACCGCCGCGATGAACTGGTCCATGTCGACGTGCAGCACCCAGGGAAGGGGATTCATGCCTCCGAGTGTGCCGCGTGAGGCGAGCGGATGTCACGGGTTGACGAGGCGAGGACGTCGCGTCTGCAGTGTGCCCGCGTCACCCCTGCCCCCGCCTACGACCATGCCGAGATCACCTCGATCGCCGCCTCCCACGTCGCCTACGACCTGGTGGCGCTGCTGGCGCTGCGGAAGTGAGCGAGGATCATGCCTGCGCGATCGGCTTCCGCATGAAGACCTGCTGCGTGCCGCCCTCCTCCTCGACGCGCTCGGTCTCGCGGTATCCCTGCCGCTCGTAGAGGCGGAGGTTCGCCTCGCTCAGCGATCCCGTGAAGAGCTCCGCCTCCCGCGCTCCCGCCCGGGCGCCGCGCTCCTCCACCGCGTCGAGCAGCAGGGAGCCGATGCCGTGCCCCTGCATGTCGGGGGCGATGGCGATCCGGCCGACCAGGAGCAGGTCGCCGTCGATCCGCGCCCGCAGCGCCCCGACCATCCGCTCACCGGTCAGCGCCACGCAGCCGACGTTGCCGTCCTGCAGCTCCCACTTCACCTCGTCGAGGGTCTGTGTCAGCGGCGGCATGTCGGCGCTGCCGTAGATCTGCGCCTCGGAGACGAACGCCGCGCGCTGCAGCGTCATCACCTCGCCGGCGTCGTCCACCCGGATGTCCCGCACCTCGATCTGCATGTCTGTCACGCGTTCACGGTATGCGGCGAGCGCGGCAGGACGCACGGGGTTGCCTCCGCCGGTGCGTTCCGGTTAGGCGAGGAGACGTCGCTCTCGTCGCGCGCGCCAGAGCGTGACGAGAGCTCCCAGCACCAGGGCGACGAGCACGGGCGGCCAGGACTGTGCGACGACGAGCGGGAACACGTCGAGCGAGGCGCGCGCCATCTCCCCGAGGTCGCCCGCCAGCACGCGCATGCCGAGCCCGTACTGCACGGCGGTGAGAAGCGCGGGGATGAGCCACAGCCCGGCGAGCACCACCGCCCACACCGCCATCCGGCGCCGCGGACGGATGCCGCACCATCCGATGGCGACGCCGGCGATGACGGCGGGGAGCCACCGCGCGACCACGCCGAGTGCGAGGTCCGGCGCGGCCAGCGCGTCTGTCGATGTCGCGACGAGGTCCACGCCCCAGGACCCCGCGGGCACCGCCGCCAATCCGAGGCCCAGGGCCGCGGGCCCTCGAGCCGTGTGCGAGGACAGCCAGAAGACCGCCTGAGCGAGCGCCACCGCGACCACCGCGCCCGTGAGCATGCCGTACACGTAGAGGGCGGCCCGTGGGTTTGCAGTCGGCGCGCCGAGGGCGTGCCCCTGGACCACCACGACGGCGGTCTGGATGGTCGCGGCCGCCTGCCCGAGGAGCAGGCCGGTCGCCACCGGGAGGGGAGTCGTCTCCCGAGGAACGAGGCGGGTGGCGAATCCGGCGAGCGCCCCGCCCACGATGAGCAGCACCAGGAGCCGCGTCGCGTAGTACTGGCTCAGCGGCAGCAGCGCGATCGGCATGTCCTCCGGCAGCACCTGCGTCGCCCACAGGTTCTGCAGCGGAAGCCGCGCGCCGGTGACGAGCCACGGCAGCAGGCCCACGGCCGCCGCCAGCACGCCGAGCGCGAGTCCGGGGATGACGGCGCCGATCCGCCATTGCGTCGTCACGCGCTCCGCCATGCCCCGACCGTAGCGGAGGGAGCGGCACGAGCGGATGTCCGTGGTGCCGATCACAATGGGGTCACCACGACGACGTGAAGGAGCACCATGACTCGCTTGATCTACTACACCGCGTGCACCCTCGACGGCTTCCTCGCAGATCCGCAGGACTCGCTCGACTGGCTCCTTCGGCAGCCGATCGACGAGGGCGGCCCGAACGACTACGGCCGGTTCATCGCAGGCATCGGCGCCGTGGTGATGGGCTCGACCACCTACGAGTGGATCCTCCGCCACGACCGCGACGGCTGGGCCTACGCCATGCCCACCTGGGTCATGACCTCGCGCGACCTCCCGCTCCCCGAGGGCGAGCCGGACGTCCGCTTCGCGTCGGGGCCGGTGCGACCGGTGTACGAGCGGATGGCCGCGGCCGCGGCAGGCAAGGATCTGTGGGTCGTCGGCGGCGGCGACCTCGCGGGGCAGTTCGCCGACGAGGGCCTGCTGGACGAGATCGTCACCTCGATCGCGCCCGTCACCCTGGGCGCCGGTCGCCCGCTCCTCCCCCGCCGCTTCGACCTCGAGCTCATCGACGTCGCGCGCAACGCGACGTTCATCACGGCCCGACATCGATTCGTCGGTCCCCTGCGAGAGGACGCCGCGTGAGCCCACTTCGTCTGCGACACTCGCCCTATGAGCGCACGTCGGAGTCCTCTCGCCGCCGCTGACGTGACGGCAGCCGTCGTCATGGCTGCGCTGAGCGGATGCGCGACGCCAGCCGGCGGGCCGAGCGGATCCACTGCCCCCACCACCCCGCCGTCGGCGTCCGCCGTGCCGTCGGCGGACGCTGCACCGTCGGTGGACGGCCTGCTCACTACCGGTCACCCCGTCACGGTTCTCGACGACGGCGACGGAGCGGAGCTGTGCCTGGGCGGTGTCGCGGAATCGCTGCCGCCCCAGTGCGGCGGACCGGCGCTCGTCGGGTGGGATTGGGGCGAGCACGACGGCGCCTTCGAGGAGCGGAGTGGCGTCAGGTGGGGGGACTTCGTTGTGACCGGCGCGTACGATGCCGAAGCCGATGAGTTCGCCGTGAGCGAGGTGACGCCGGCCGCGGACTACGACCCGCCTCGCGAGCTGGAACCGTCCGCGCCGGACTTCGCGACTCCCTGCCCGGAGCCGGAAGGCGGGTGGCGGGTCGTCGACGAGTCGCTCGTGTCGCCGGAGGCGATGCAGGCCGCGTTCGAGCGGGCGTCGACGTTGGAGGGGTACGGGGTCGCCTGGATGGACCAGAGCCGGAACCCCGCCTCCGAGCGGGACCTGTCGGACCCGGAGGTCGAGTGGCTGCTCAACGACCCAGAGCTCACGATCGTCAACGTCGCCGTGACGCACGATCTCCCCGCTGCCGAAGCCGCCCTCCGCGAGGTGTGGGGCGGGATGCTCTGCGTCTCGCAGGCCGATCGCACGGAGGCCGAGCTGGTCGCCATCCAGCAGGAGCTCCATGAGGACCCGACCGGCGACATCCTCAGCACGGGCATCCCCGGCACCGACCTGGTCCTCGAGGTCTCGGTCGTCTTCGACGACGGCACGCTCCAGGAGGAGCTCGACGCGCGCTACGGCGAGGGCGTCGTGCGCGTGCACTCCGCGCTGGCACCCGCCTGACGATCAGCGCGGGTCAGCGTCGCGGTGTCCACCCTGCCGGTCCGTCGAAGAGCGCGCGTTCGCGATCGACGGCGGCCGACCATCCCTGCGCGGCGTCATCGCCGTCGAACGCGCCCCGCGCGAGGCGGAGGCCGACGTCCTCGTGGTGCGATCGCGTCGGTCCGCCCCGGCGGACCGACGCGCGCACGCTCCACGCGTCGTCGGCGAAGCCACCGCCGCGGAACACGCGATAGTCGTCGTAGCGGGCCGGGTCGAGAAGATCCCAGCACCACTCCCAGACGTTGCCGAGGGTGTCGAACAGCCCGTTCAGGTTCGGCATCCGGCCACCGACATCCTGCGGAGCGCGCAGACCGTCCGCCGCCGTCCAGGCCACATCGGGCAGCGGTCCGTAGTGCGGGCCTGTCGATCCGGCGCGGCAGGCGAACTCCCACTCCGCCTCGGTCGGAAGGCGGTACCCGTCCGCCTGGACATCCCAGTGCACGTCCTCGCCGTCGAACGTGTAGACCGGATCGAGCCCCTCCCACTCCGACGCGGCGTTGCAGAAGCGGATGGCGCGCTGCCAGCTCACCTCGACCGCCGGCCGACGCGGGTGCGACGACGGCACCGCCAGCATCTCGGCGAGCTGCTCCTCGGTCACCGCGAACACGCCGATCTCGAATGCCTCGAGGTCGACCGAGCGCCGCTCCTTGCGCCGCGCGTCGTGCAGCGTCACGCGTCCTGCGGGGATCCGCGCCATCTCGAAGTCGACGGAGCTCATCGCTCCATTGTCGCCGACCGCTCCTCAGCTCGAGGTGATGGTCGTCACGGTGATCGCCGGGATGATCGCCGCCGTCATGATCGCGGTGTTCATCGCCTGCACCGCTCGCTCCACCGCGCTTCCGGCGGGCGAGGCCCCGACGATCTCCGAGATCCTCGCCTTCAACGCGCGCGGTCGGCGTCCCGCCGCCTCCTCCCGCAGGATCGTCCCGGCGACATCGAGCCCCTGCAGGATGGCCAGCAGGGTCGCGTCCGCGACACCCGCCGGGGCCGTGCCCGCGAGCACGGCTGCCAGCCGTGCGCGGAGCGCCGCCTCCGGTGCCGGATCCGCCTCCGGTGTCCGCGCTTTGCCCAGCCCCCAGAACGTCCGCTCGCCGATCGCGAGCACCCCGGCATCGACGAGGGACGCCACCACCGGCTGCTCGGGGTCGAGCTTCGCCCAGGTGATCACCGAGTCGAGGCGAGCTCCGTCCTTCGCCAGCAGACGCTCGAGAGCGAAGTCGAGCACCGGATGGCCGATGGGGGCATCCGAGGTGATCTGCACGCGCGGACGCTTCTCCTCACTCAGCGTCACCCGATTCGCGAGCACGAGGTCGGTCACGATCGCGGCCGCCTCCCCGTACGCGCGCATGGATCCCGATCGCTCCTGAGCGCCATCGGCCGTGGTGAGCAGGAGGTGCAGTTCCTCAACGATCAGCATGCTCCGACCGTACGGCGACGCCTTCGGTCGCGGATCCCCCGTGAGACGGATTCGCGGCGCCCGGGGGGTCGCCCCCGCACAGCGCGTGATCGAGTTTCTCGCCTAGCATCGTCTGCGGGGTCGACGATCGACCCGCGGACGAGGGAGCCGTACCCGCACCACGACAAGACGGACTCAGAAGGGTCTGCCATGGCATGGGTCGTCCTCATCCTCTCCGGCGTGCTGGAGGCCGTCTGGGCCTCCGCGCTGTCGGCCTCCGACGGATTCCGCCGCTGGCGTCCCACGGTGCTGTTCTTCGCGACGATGCTGATCAGCCTGTTCGGCCTCGCGTGGGCGATGAACGATCTGCCCACCGGCACCGCCTACGCGGTGTGGGTCGGCGTCGGTGCGACGCTCACCGTCGTGTGGGCGCTCGTGACGCGTCAGGAGAAGGCGAGCCTCGCGCGCATCGGGCTGCTCGTCCTGCTCGTGGCGTCGATCGCCGGGCTGAAGGTGGTCAGCTGATGTCGTGGGCGATCCTGATCCTCAGCGGCCTCTTCGAAGCGGTCTGGGCGACGGCCCTCGGGCACTCGGACGGCTTCACCGACCCCGGCGCGACCACACTCTTCGCGGTCGCGCTGGTCCTCAGCATGCTCGGGCTCGGGTGGGCCGTCAAGCGCATCCCCATCGGCACGGCGTACGCCGTCTGGACCGGGATCGGTGCGGCCCTGACCGTCGTCTACGCGATGGCGACCGGCGCCGAGCCGGTCTCGGTGGGAAAGGTCGTGTTCCTGTCCGGCATCGTCCTCGCGGTGATCGGACTGAAGCTCGTGCCGAGCGGACGCGAGGAGCAGCCGCCGGCGAGCTAGCGTGGAGGGATGCCACGCCCTCTCACTCTGATCACCGGCGGCACGCGCGGCATCGGCGCGGCGACCGCCCGACGTCTGGCCGCCGACGGTCACGATCTCGTTCTCGGGTACGCGCAGGATGGCCAGGCCGCGTCCCGCACGCAGGCCGAGATCGAGACGCTCGGCGCGAGCTGCCGCATCGTGCGCGCGGACCTCACAGCCGACGCGGGTATCGACGAGCTGTTCGCAGCCGTCGAGCCCGGTCGCCTCACCGGGGTGGTCAACAACGCCGGCGCCACGCTGCACATCGGTGCGCTCGTCGACACGCCGACCGACGTCATCCGCCGCGTTGTCGACCTCAACCTCACCTCCGCCATCCTCGTCGCCCGGCGGGCGGTGCGGGGCCTCGGCGACGGCGGCGTGCTCGTCAACATCTCGTCGGGCGCCGCGACGACGGGCTCCCCCGGGGAGTACGTGCACTACGCCGCAGCCAAGGCCGGCGTCGACGCGCTGACGAAGGGTCTCGCCGTGGAGGCCGCCGCGCGGGGCGTCCGGGTCATCGGCGTCGCGCCGGGGACGATCGAGACCGACATCCATGCCGACGCGGGAGATCCCGGCCGCCCCGCGCGCGTTGCGGCGGCACACCCCCTCGGACGCGCGGGGCGTCCCGAGGAGGTGGCCGCCGTCGTGGCCTTCGCGCTGTCGGCCGACGCATCCTACGCGGCGGGCACGACCATCCGCGTCACCGGCGGCCGCTGAGACTCGAGCCGCCTCAGCGCCAGCCGAGCCCCGGCGCGACGTGGGTGAGGATGGCCTCGAGCACGTGCGCGTTGTAGTCCACACCCAGCTGGTTCGGCACCGTGAGAAGGACCGTGTCGGCCTCGGCGATCGCCTCGTCGTGCGCGAGCTCGTCGATCAGCTCGTCGGGCTCGCCCGCGTAGGAGCGGCCGAACACCGACCGGGTGCTGTCGATGTAGCCGAACTGGTCGTCGCGGTCGCCGCTGCCGAGGAAGTAGCGCCGATCGCGGTCGTCGACGATCGCGAAGATCGACCGGGAGACCGAGACGCGCGGCTCGAACCCGTGGTCGTGCTTCGCCCACTCCTCGCGGAATGCACGGATCTGCTTGGCCTGCTGCACGTGGAAGGGCTCGCCGCTCTCGTCGTCCTTGAGCGTCGAGCTCATGAGGTTCATGCCCTGCTGCGCGGCCCACACGGCGGTGGCGTCCGATCCGGCGCCCCACCAGATGCGCTCGCGCAGTCCCTCGGAGTGCGGCTCGAGGCGCAGCAGCCCGGGCGGGTTCGGGAACATCGGCCGCGGGCTCGGCTCGGCGAAGCCCGCGCCCTCCAGCAGCGTGAGCAGCAGCTCCGTCTTCTGCCGCGCGGCCTGCGCACCCGACGGGTCGTCCTCGGCCGCCTGGTAGCCGAAGTACCGCCATCCGTCGACGACCTGCTCGGGTGACCCGCGCGAGATGCCGAGCTGCAGTCGGCCTCCCGAGATGAGGTCGGCTGCGCCCGCGTCCTCCGCCATGTACATGGGGTTCTCGTACCGCATGTCGATGACGCCCGTGCCCAGCTCGATGCGGCTGGTCTTCGCTCCTGCCGCGGCGAGCAGCGGGAAGGGCGAGGCGAGCTGCCGCGCGAAGTGGTGCACGCGGAAGTAGGCGCCGTCGGCGCCGAGGTCCTCCGCGGCCTGCGCGAGATCGATGGACTGCAGCAGCACGTCCGCCGCGCTCTGCGTCGCCGAGTCGGGATGCGGCGTCCAGTGTCCGAAGGAGAGGAATCCGATGCGCTTCACATCACCATGCAACCACGCCGCCCCCGGTTCTCATTCCCGTGAATGAGAATCAGGCGGAGGGGTGCGGCGGGATCGTCGTCCACGTAGCGTACTTGGGCTGGCGGCCATCCCCCGAGGAACGGCGGGTGAGTCGGCGCTTCACCCACGGCAGGACGTGCTCACGGTAGTAGCGCGTGCGCTGGAGGTGCGCGATGCCCTCGTGCGGCAGATCCCACCACTCCTCCGGCGCGCGCTCCCCCAGCGCGGTCAGCACGCGGGCCGCCACGCGGTGATGACCGCGCGGGCCCATGTGCAGCCGGTCGGCGGACCAGAAGCTCGGGTCGGTGAGCTCCCGGTCCGGCCAGTTGAGCGCCTGGACGACGTCGGGCCGGTCCTCGATGCGGCGCAGGACCGCCGCCGACAGCTCGTCGCCGCGCCGCTGGATCAGCCGCGACAGCGGGAGACCGCCCGACGGGTTCGCGCCCGACAGCAGGATCAGCCGCACCCCCTCCTCGTCGCAGCGTGCGAGCACGCGCGAGAAGGCGTCGGCGATGCTCTCCATGCCGACGCCCGGCCGCAGCATGTCGTTGCCGCCGCCGTTGAACGACAGGTGCGTGGGCCGCAGCGCGAGCGCCGGCTCCAGCTGCTCCGCGACGATCGGGCCCGCGAGACGGCCGCGGATGGCGAGGTTCGCGTATTCGATCGGCTCGCCGAGGCTGTTCGCCCAGCCCTGCGCGGTGAGATCCGCCCATCCGCGCGGGCGGCCATCGGGGAGCTCGTCGCCCACCCCTTCGGTGAAGGAGTCCCCGATGGCCACATAGCGGATCGTCATCCCCTCAGGCTAGCGAGCCATCGCGTCGACGAGCGTCTCCTCCAGCACCTCGCCGCGCTTGTCGACGAGCGGGATGGTGCCGATCGCGGCGACCGCGAAGAACACCGAGAACACGGTGAAGACGAGCCCTGCTCCGCCGACGCCGAGTGCCCAGGGGGTGAACAGCGGCGCGATGATCGAGGCGATCCGTCCGGCGCCCGCCGCCCAGCCCGCGCCGGTTCCGCGCACGCTCGTCGGGTACAGCTCGGGCGTGACCGCGTAGAGCGCGCCCCATGCGCCGAGGTTGAAGAACGACAGCAGCGACCCGAACAGCAGCACCTGCCACAGCTCCCCCGCGGTGCCGAACAGGACGGCCGACACGGCGGAGCCGACGAGGAACGTCGCGAGGGTGACGCGTCGCCCCCACACCTCGATGAGCCACGCGGCCACCGCGTATCCCGGCAGCTGCGCGAGGGTGATCAGCAGCGTGAAGCCGAACGAGCGGACGAGATCGTAACCCTGCGCGACGAGGATCGACGGAATCCAGATGAAGGCGCCGTAGTACGCGAAGTTCACGCAGAACCAGACGAGCCAGATGGCGGCGGTGCGCGTGCGGAGCGCGGGCGACCAGAGTGCGGCGACGCCGGACGGTCCCGCCGCCGCGGCGCTCTCGGTGCGCGCAGGCGCCGGGGTCGCGGCGGTCTCACGCGCGCTCAGCGCGGACGCTTCCTCGAAGCGGCGCACGATCGCGTCCGCCTCCGCGAACCGCCCCTTCGACTCGAGCCACCGCGGCGACTCGGGCAGCCCCCAGCGCACGATGAGCGCATAGACGGCCGGCACCGCTCCGAGGAGGAACGCCCACCGCCATCCGTCGTCCGAGGCGCCCACCACGAAGGTGCCGATGAGGGCGGCCAGCGTCCACCCCACAGCCCAGAACGCCTCGAGCACCACGACGAGCCGACCGCGGATGCGGCTGGGCGCGAACTCGCTCACGTACGTCGACGCGACCGGCAGTTCGGAGCCGAGGCCCAGGCCGACGAAGAACCGCAGCACGAGGAGCGCCCCGACCCCGCCGACCAGCGCGCTCGCGCCGGTCGCGATGCCGTAGACGAGCAGCGTGAGCGCGAAGACCTGTCGGCGCCCGAGCTTGTCGGCGAGCAGTCCGCCGAGGCTCGCGCCGATGGCCATCCCGACGAAGCCGACGGAGGTGATGAGGCCGGCTTCGGCTCCCGTGATCCCCCACTGCGCGGTCAGCGCCGCGATGATGAACGAGATGAGACCGACGTCCATCGCGTCGAGGGCCCACCCGATGCCGGATCCGGTGAGGAGCCGGGTGTGCTGCCTGTTGAAGGTGAGCGCGTCGAGCCGCGCCGAGGGATTCGCCATGCACACCAGGTTAGTGTCACCCGGACCGTAAGTGCGAATCGAGCGGAGTAGCCTGGGATGACGACATCGAATCGACCCCCGGAGGTCCCGTGAGAGCCCGCATCGCCCACCCCTCCGCCGCGTGGATGTGGACGATCTGGGTCGTCGCAGTGCTCGCCTATGTGCTCTCGGTCACGAACCGGACGTCGCTCTCGGCCGTCGGCGTGGACGCCGCTCACCACTTCGGAGCCGATGCCTCGACGCTGTCGATGTTCGCCGTGCTCCAGCTCGGCGTGTACGGGCTCATGCAGCTGCCCATCGGGCTGTGGCTCGATCGCTTCGGCGCGCGACCGATCATGGCGATCGGGATGGTCGTGATGGCGGCCGGTCAGCTCATCATGGCGCTCTCCCCCAACGTCGGCGTCGCGATCTTCGCGCGCATGCTGCTGGGCGCCGGCGATGCGGCGATCTTCCCGAGCGCGCTCCGTCTCGTCGCGACGTGGTTCCCCACGCAGCGGAACCCGATCATGGTGCAGCTGACCGGCATCATCGGGCAGATGGGGCAGCTCGTCGCGATCCTGCCGCTCGCGACCCTCCTGCACGCCACGTCGTGGTCCATCGCCTTCGGCAGCCTTGCCGGCGTCGCGCTGCTCTTCACCATCCTCGTCGTCGCGCTGGTGCGGAATCACCCGCCCGAGCGCGAAGCCGATGTCTCGGTGGACACCGAGACCGGGGCCATCCGCGTCGTGACGAGCGCGATCGACACGCGGGGTGGCATCCGCGGCGCGTGGGCGAACCCCGGCACGCGCCTCGCGTTCTGGTCGCACTTCACCACGCCGTTCGCCGGCACGGCCTTCGTGATGCTGTGGGGGTTCCCGTTCCTCACCTCTGGCGAGGGCCTCTCGTCCGGTCAGGCGTCCCTCGTGCAGAGCACGTTCGTGCTCATGGGCATCGTGTTCGGCCCGGTCATCGGCATCCTGTCGTCACGCAACCCCCTGCGCCGCTCGCGGATGCTCGTGCTGCCGATCGTGGCCATCCAGCTGCTCGCCTGGATCGCCGTGCTCGCGTGGCCGGGGCGGGCGCCGTTCGCGATGCTGCTCGCGCTCGCCGTCGCACTCGGACTCGGCGGCCCCGCGTCGATGATCGCGTTCGACCACGCCCGCACGCACAACCCGTCGCACCAGCTCAGCACCGCGACCGGCATCACCAACGTCGGCGGCTTCCTCGCGGGCCTGCTGGCCATCCTCTTCATCGGCGTCGCGCTCGATGCGCAGGGGGCGAGCGACCCGTCGGACTACTCGCTGGAGGCGTTCCGCATCGCCTTCCTCACCCAGATCCCGATCTGGCTCGTCGGCGCGGCCTTCATCATCCGCGAGCGCAAGCGCACGCGCATCCGGATGGGGCTGGATCAGCCGCGCGGAGCGTAGCTCGCCGACACCCAGGGGCCGCCGACGTCAGATGCCCGCACCGCCGCCGTCGGTGTACCGCTGAGCGGCGCGCATGCGGGCGACGTCCGCGTCGTACTGGGCGCGCTGATTCTCGTGAGGCCGGAGCTCATCGCCGGGAAGCGGCGCAGCGCGGCGATCGCGCAGGATGCCCCAGAGGAGCAGTCCGAGCGCGGCGCCGGCGAGAATCGTCAGCAGCAGCCAGTCCATCCACGTCATCGTGCGCTCCCTTCGCCGTCGCGGCACCCCGCGGCGTCGGCCCTCAGACTAGGGCGTCGAGCGCGGTGGGCGCCAGCGTCGGTGGCTTGCCGCGTGGTGCGGGCTCTGGCTAGCATCGTGCCCATGCAATGCCGGTGAACCTCTCTTCTCGAAGAACTCCGCGCGCCCATCCGGCGCCGTCGAAAGGTTCACCATGCACTCATCTCTTCCCCTGACCGGCAGATCCGCCCTCGTCACCGGCGTCTCGCGGCGTCGCGGCATCGGCTACGCCGTGGCCGTCACGCTCGCCTCGCTGGGGGCCAGCGTCTTCCTCCACCACCACCGCCCGCACGACGAGCATCAGCCGTGGGGCGCCGACGACCTCGACGCCGTGCGTGCGGGCGTCCGCGCGCATCTGACGCCGGGCGCGGCGCTCGGCGATCTCGGCGCGGATCTCGCGGATGCCGCCACCATCCCGGCGCTGGTGCGCGAGGCTCATGCGCTCACGGGAGCGCTCGACATCCTCGTCTGCAACCAGGCCCTGAGCGGAAGCGACGGGAGCATCCTCGACATGACCGCCGAACGACTCGACGCGCACTGGCAGGTGAACGCGCGCGCGTCGCTGCTGCTGACCGCGGAGTTCGCGCGCCTGCATGCGCCGGAGCAGGAGGAGGCGCGGCGGCCGGGCGAGCGGGTCGCCGGCCGGAAGCCCTACCCTGCGCCCCAGGGCCACGTGTTCTGGATGACCTCGGGTCAGCACCACGGCCCGATGGTCGGCGAAGTCGCCTACGCGACGAGCAAGGCGGCGCTGGCGGGCGTCACCGCCACGGTCGCCGCGGATCTCCTCGAGCTCGGCATCGTGCTGAACACGATCGACCCCGGCCCCGTGAACACCGGATACCTCGATGCCGAGAGCGCCGACCGACCTCTCGAAGGGATCGAGCAGCATCTCGCGACCACGCCGTTCGGACGCTTCGGCCGGCCGTCGGACCCGGCCGAGCTGATCGGATGGCTCGCCACGGCTGCGGGGAGCTGGATCGTCGGGCAGGTGCTGACGAGCGACGGCGGCTTCAGCCTGGGTTGAGCCGGCGGCCGGCTCGACCCCGGCGCGTCCAGGCGGCTTACGCGAGCAGCGCGGTCCGCAGCGTGTCGAGGCCGACACCGCCCATGTCGAGCGCGCGTCGGTGGAACTCCTTCATGGAGAACTCAGTCCCGCGCGCTGCGGCGTAGGCGTCGCGCACCTGCTCCCAGATGCGCTGCCCGACCTTGTACGACGGCGCCTGCCCCGGCCATCCGAGGTAGCGGTTCACCTCGAAGCGCACGAACTCGTCCGACATGTTGACGTTCGCGCGCATGAAGTCCAGCGCGTAGTCGGCGTCCCACGTGCCCGCGCCGTCCAGTCGCGGCTTCCCCAGGTGCACGCCGATGTCGAGCACGACGCGGGCGGCGCGCATCCGCTGGCCGTCGAGCATGCCCAGGCGGTCGGCAGGGTCGTCGAGGTACCCGAGCTGCTCCATGAGGCGCTCGGCGTACAGCGCCCACCCCTCGGCGTGCCCGGACGTTCCGGCGAGGAGCCGGCGCCAGCTGTTGAGCTCCGCACGGTTGTGCACGGCCTGCCCGATCTGCAGGTGATGGCCGGGGACGCCCTCGTGGTAGACGGTCGTGAGCTCGCGCCACGTGTCGAACTCGGTGACGCCCTCCGGCACCGACCACCACATGCGGCCGGGGCGGGAGAAGTCGTCGGTCGGGCCGGTGTAGTAGATCCCGCCCTCCTGTGTCGGCGCGATCATGCATTCCAGGCGTCGCACGGGCTCCGGGATGTCGAAGTGCGTGCGCCCGAGCTCGGCGACCGCCCGGTCGCTCGTCTCCTGCATCCACGCCTGCAGGGCGTCGGTGCCGACGAGCTTGCGGCTCGGGTCCGCCTCGAGGAACGCGACGGCCTCCTCGACGCTCGCGCCCGGCAGGATCTGCTGGGCGATCGCCTCCTGCTCGGAGACCATGCGTCCGAGCTCCTCGATCCCCCACTCGTACGTCTCGTCGAGATCGATGACGGCGCCGAGGAACCGGCGGGAGTTCAGGGCGTAGAGCTCCCGTCCCACGGCGTCCTCCGCGGGGGCGGCGGGAGCCAGCTCGTCGCGCAGGAACGTCGCGAGCCGGTCGTACGCCTCGCGGGCGGCTCCGGCGCCCCGGGTCAGGTCCTTCGCCAGCGCGCGGGTGCCATCCGCGGGGTGCGCGCCGGCGACGAGGCCCGCGAAGAAGCCGTCGTCGGCGGTGTACCGCGGGATCTGCGCGGCCACCTCGTGCACCTGGCGCACCGCGGGCATGACGCCCCGCGCCATCCCCTCGCGCAGCGTCGCGACGTACCCGTCGATCGCCTCCGGCACCGCCGCGAGACGGCGGGCGATCGTCGACCAGTCGTCCGCGGAATCGGTCGGCATGAGGTCGTAGACCTGTCGGATGTCCTGGGGCGCGCTCGCGATGACGTTGAGGTCCCGCAGGTGCCACTGTGCGTCATGCAGCTCGAGTCCCAGGCGGAGCTCGGCGGCGAGGTCGGCCTGCGTGACCTCGTCCACCGCGTCGACGCGACGCGCGGCCTCGAGGGAGGCGAGCGCGGCCCGCGCTGTGTCGGCGTGCCGCTGCGCACCTTCCGGGCTGAAGTCGTCGTACCGGTCGCCGACCTCGTCGCGGCCGATGTAGGTGCCGAGGATAGGCGAGAGCTCGACGAGCGTGTCGACCCATCCCTCGGCGATCCGGTCGATCTCCGTCTGCGGTCGCATCGCGGCCATCCTCTCGTCCGACATCAGTGCGCCGCCTCGGTCCAGTCGGCGCCGTGGCCGATCTGCACGTCGAGCGGCACGGTGAGCTGGGCGGCCCCGGCCATCCGGTCGCGGACGATGCGCTCGACGTCGTCCGCCTCCCCCGGGGCGACCTCGACGACGATCTCGTCGTGGATCTGCAGCAGCAGACGCGAGCGCATGCCGAGGAGATCCTGATGGACGCCGAACAGGGCGATCTTCATGATGTCGGCCGCCGACCCCTGGATGGGCGCGTTGAGCGCGGCGCGCTCCGCGTTCTCCCGCAGCACGCGGTTGGGGCTCGTGAGATCGGGGAACGGGCGGCGGCGGCCGAAGATCGTCTCGGTGTAGCCGTCGACCCGCGCCTTCTCGACCGACGCGCGCAGGTAGTCGCGCACGGCGCCGAAGCGCGCGAAGTACTCGAGCATGAGCGTCTTCGCCTCGGACTGCTCGATGCGCAGCTGCTTCGAGAGGCCGAACGCCGACAGGCCGTAGACGAGGCCGTACGACATCGCCTTGACCTTGCTGCGCATCTCGCTCGACACCTCCTCGGGCGTGACGCCGAAGACGCGCGCGCCGACGAAGCGGTGCAGGTCCTCCCCCGCGTTGAACGCCTCGATGAGCCCGGGGTCACCCGACAGATGCGCCATGATGCGCATCTCGATCTGCGAGTAGTCCGCCGTGAGCAGCGTCTGGTATCCCTCGCCGACTTCGAACGCCGAGCGGATGCGGCGCGACTCCTCCGTGCGGACCGGGATGTTCTGCAGGTTCGGGTCGGTGCTCGACAGGCGCCCCGTCTGCGATCCCGTCTGCACGTACGTCGTGCGCACCCGCCCGTCATCGCCGATCGCGAGGTCGAGCCCGTCGATGATCTGCTTGAGCTTCGTCGCCTCGCGGTGCGCGAGAAGCAGACCGAGGAACGGATGGTCGGCCTTTTCCTGCAGCTCGGCGAGCGCGCCGGCGTCGGTCGTGTACCCGGTCTTCGTCTTGCGCGTCTTCGGCAGGTCCAGCTCGACGAAGAGCACCTCCTGCAGCTGCTTCGGCGAGCCCAGGTTCACCTCGTGGCCGATGGTGGCGTACGCGTCGAGCGCGAGCTGCTGCGCGCGGGAGCCGAGCTCCGCCGAGAAGCCCGAGAGCTTGTCGTGCGAGACGGCGACGCCGGACAGCTCCATGTCCGCCAGCGCGAGGAGCGTCGGCATCTCGATGTCGACGAGCACCGACTGCACGGGCTCGGGCATGGCGTCGCGGAGGGCCGTCGCCACGCGCACCGTGAACCAGGAGCGCTGGCCCGGCGTGGCGCCCTCGTTCTCGGGGACGAGCTGCGAGGGATCCGCCTCCGGGAGCTTCTCCTGCAGGTACGTGTCGACGAGGTTCGCGAGAGTCTTGTCCGGGAAGCTCGGCCGCAGCAGCCATCCGCCGAGGACGACGTCGAAGGCGAGACCGGCGACGTCCGCCCCCGCCCGCCGCAGCGCCTTCACCTGCGGCTTGGCGTCCGCGAGCACCTTCGGAGCGTCAGACGAGAGCCATCCGCTCAGCGCGTCGCGCACCTCGTCGCGCCAGTCCGCCTCCACGACCGCCTGCGCGGTCGCGAGGCCGATCCGGGTCGGGAGACCGCCGTCGATGACGACCGTGACGCCGATCTCCCCTTCGGCCGCCGCCACCCAGGCGGCGAGGTCGGCGGCGGTCAGCTCGGTCGGCGCGGGCGCCTCGGCGGCCGGCTCCACGGCGGCGCCGTCGTCATCGGCCGTCTCGGTCACCTGCAGCACGCGGCTGAGAAGCGCGCGGAACTCGAGGCGCGCGAAGACGTCGCGGAGCGCCTGCGCGTCGATGGCCTCGCGCTTCAGCTCGTCGAGCTCGACCGGGAGCTCGACGTCGCGGAGGAGCCGGTTGAGGCGGCGGTTGCGGCGCACGTCCTCGATGTGCTCGCGCAGGTTGTTGCCGACCACGCCCTTGATGGTGTCGGCGCCGTCGAGCAGCGCGTCGAGGGAGCCGAACTGAGTGAGCCACTTGACCGCGGTCTTCTCCCCCACCTTGGGGACGCCCGGCAGGTTGTCGCTCGTCTCGCCCACGAGCGCGGCGATGTCGGGGTACATCTCGGGCGGCAGGCCGTACTTCTCCACGACCGCCGGCGGGTCGTAGCGCTTGAGCTTCGACACCCCCTGCACCGACGGGTAGAGGACCGTGACGTCCTCATTCACGAGCTGCAGGGTGTCGCGGTCGCCCGAGCAGACGAGCACGTTCCAGCCCGCTTCCGCACCGCGCGTCGCGAGGGTGGCGAGGATGTCGTCCGCTTCGAAGTCGGGCTTCTCCAGCACGGTGACGTTCATGGCCCGCAGGCACTCCTGCAGGAGCGGGATCTGGCCCGAGAACTCCTTCGGGGTCTCCGAGCGCGTGCCCTTGTACTCCGCGTACTCCCGCGTGCGGAACGATTCGCGCGACACGTCGAAGGCCACCGCGACGTGCGTGGGCTTCTCGTCGCGCAGGAGGTTGATGAACATCGACAGGAAGCCGTGCACCGCGTTGGTGTGCTGACCGTCCGAGGTGGAGAAGTTCTCGACCGGGAGGGCGAAGAACGCCCGGAAGGCGAGCGAATGGCCGTCGACGACGAGCAGAGTAGGCTTCGTGGAGTCCGTCACCTGTCCAGCGTAACGAGCGGTGCGGACATCCGAGCGACGGGAGCAAGATGACGGACGCGGCCGACGGACTCGCCTGGGCTCGGGAGCGAGGGCTCGGAGCCCTCGCCGAGCGGATGGGCATCGAGCTCACGGAGTTCTCCGTCGAGCGGTCGGTCGCGACGATGCCCGTCGAGGGCAACACGCAGCCGGTCGGCCTGCTCCATGGCGGGGCATACGTCGTGCTCGGCGAGTCGCTCGGGTCCATGTCGGCGAATCTCTTCGCCGGGCCGGACCGCCTCGCGGTCGGCATCGACATCAACGCCACGCACACGTCGTCCGCGGTCCGCGGCCGCGTCACCGGCATCTGCACGCCCATCCACCTCGGCCGGTCGCTGACGGTTCACGAGATCGTCGTGACGAACGAGGATGGCCGGCGCTGCTCGACCATCCGCATCACGAACATGATCAAGGACGCCCCGGCTTCCGGAAGCTGACCGCCCCGGGTCACGCGGCCCCGTCCCTGCCCTCCCTCACGTTCAGACGATGTCGTCTCACCGAGGAGACACGGAATCCCGCAGCATTTCGTGTGCGCGCGGCGAGACGACATCGTCTGGCACGCCCGGGCTTCTTCAGGCGGCGAGACGACATCGTCTGGCGCCACCGAGCAGGGCACCGAAGACGAGACGGGCCGGACATCCGAGGATGTCCGGCCCGTCTCGATGTCGGGGGTGCTCAGCCCTTCTTGGGGGCGAGCTGCTCGATGATCGCCTTCGCGACATCCTGCATGGTCAGGCGGCGGTCCATCGACGCCTTCTGGATCCAGCGGAACGCCTCGGGCTCGGAAAGGCCCATCTTCTCGTTGAGGAGGCCCTTCGCGCGGTCGACGAGCTTGCGGGTCTCGAAGCGCTCGACCATGTCGCCCACCTCGGCCTCGAGCGTGATGATCTGGTCGTGACGCGCGAGCGCGATCTCGATCGCGGGGAGGAGGTCGTTCGGCGTGAACGGCTTCACCACGTACGCCAGAGCGCCGGCCTCGCTGGCGCGCTCCACGAGCTCCTTCTGGCTGAACGCGGTCAGCAGCACGACGGGCGCGATGTGGTTCTTGCTGAGCTTCTCGGCGGCGCTGATGCCGTCGAGCTGCGGCATCTTCACGTCCATGATGACGAGGTCGGGCCGCAGTTCCGTAGCCAGCTGCACCGCGGTCTCGCCGTCGCCGGCCTCGCCCACGACGTCGTACCCGTTGTCGCGGAGGATCTCCACGATGTCGAGGCGGATCAGGGACTCGTCTTCGGCGACCACCACACGACGGGGCGCCGTCGCGGTGCTCTTCTCGGTCTGCTCTTCGGTCACGATTCCATCCTAGAGGTCAAGTCGCTGGGCGAAGCCTCAACCCCGCTGATCCGCGCGTGGCGCGCGGTCAGCGCGGCGGCGCATATCGCAGGCATGCCGTTCCGCATCCCCCGCGACCCGGCAGCTTGCGGGGAACCAGCAGCACGAGGTCGCGCGCCTTCCGAGAGAGAGGATCGCGTCCGCGAATCGGAACCACGACTCGACGAGCTGACGCGACGGCACACAGATCCGCTGCTCTCCCGCCTTATCCAAGGGGCGGAGGAACCGATGCGACGCCGGCATCGTCAGCGAGATCGACGTGCCGCTGCTGCTTGCGCGGGCCCCAGCGGTGTCGACCGCAGTCGGCCACAGAGCCGCGCTTCGGCGAGAGCTACGCCTTCCGGGAGCGGAGCGTGCGGACGAGCATCTGCCCGACGATGAAGACGAGGTAGAGCGAGAAGGCGACATTCCCCCAGAACGGGTCGATCCACACGGCGAACGTGGTGCCGACCGGTGCGAAGACGCAGGCCGAAAGGCCCACGGCGGTGGCTGCGCGCAGGTCGACGTTCTGACGTCGGAGGTTGCCGATCGTCCCCGACAGCGACCCCGGGATCATCATGAGCAGCGACGTGCCCTTGGCGATGAGGTCGCTGGAGCCGAAGAAGAACATCAGCACGGGCACGACGATGATGCCGCCGCCGACCCCCAGGAGCCCCGACAGGATCCCGGTGATGAAGCCGGTGACGACGAGGCCCGCCACGCTCCAGAATCCGATCTCGATCGAGTCCGATCGCTGCGGCACCACGAACCACAGGCTGACGATGACGACCGCGAGGAAAGCCATGAATCCCCAGCGCAGAGCGCCCACTGGCACCTTCTGCAGGAGATGGCTGCCGACCTGCGCTCCCACGACGATGCCGATCGCGAGGCAGAGCCCGGCGACCCAGTCCACATGACCCTGGATGGCGTAGGTCGCGGCGCCGACGATGGCTGTCGGGAGGATGGCGGCTACCGAGGTGCCTGCCGACAGTCGCTGCGGCATCGAGAGCCAGAGCACGAGCGCGGGGACGATGATCGTCCCTCCCCCGATGCCGAAGAGCCCGGACAGCAGGCCGCCGGCGATGCCGACGAGGATGAGCGGGAGGAGTCGCGGGCGGACGATTTCGTTCATCTTCTTCTCACTGTCATCTACGAGGAGTCCGTCCACCGCCACGAGCTCGCGTCCGCAGAGAAGTGCCGGTGGTGGGACTCGAACCCACACGCCCTTGCGGACAGAGCATTTTGAGTGCCCCGCGTCTGCCATTCCGCCACACCGGCATGCGTCCTCGACGATACAGCGAACGGGGCCCGGCGTTGAACCGGACCCCGTTCCCTGGCGCGTCGCGCGTCAGCCCTGCTTGTAGACCGGAGCGGCGCCGTGGACGGCGTCGCCGACACGGTGCACGCGCAGGTCGTTCGTCGAGCCGGAGATCCCGGGAGGGGACCCGGAGATGACGATGACCTTGTCGCCGACCTTCGCGAGGTCGTGGGACAGGAGGTAGTCATCCACCTGCAGGAACATGCGGTCCGTGTGCTCGACCTGCTCGACGAGCGCCGACCGGATGCCCCATGTGAGGGCCATCCGACGGCGGATGGCCTCGTCCTGCGTGAAGGCGATCATGCGTCGCGGCGAGCGGAGCCGCGCCATCCGGCGAGCGGAGTCGCCCGACTGCGTGAAGACGCAGAGGAACTTCGCGTCGACGAAGTCGGCGACCTCGATCGCGGCGAGCGTGATCGCGCCGCCCTGCGTGCGGGGCTTGTTCGTCAGCGGGGCGATGCGCTCGAGGCCGTGGTCCTCGGTCGACTCCACGATCCGCGCCATGGTCTGCACCGTGATCGCGGGGTAGTCTCCGACGCTCGTCTCGCCCGAGAGCATGACCGCGTCGGCGCCGTCGAGGACGGCGTTGGCGACGTCGCTCGTCTCCGCGCGCGTGGGCACGGGGCTCGAGATCATGGACTCGAGCATCTGCGTGGCGACGATGACGGGCTTCGCCATGCGGCGGGCGAGCTCGACGGCCTGCTTCTGCACGATCGGCACGGCCTCGAGCGGCAGCTCGACGCCGAGATCGCCGCGGGCGACCATGATGCCGTCGAATGCGTCGATGATCTCCTCGAGGTTCTCGACGGCCTGCGGCTTCTCGATCTTGGCGATGACGGGGACGCGGCGCCCCTCCTCCGCCATGATGACGTGGACGCGCTGGACGTCCTTGCCGCTGCGCACGAAGGACAGCGCGATGATGTCGGCGCCGTTGCGGAGGCCGTAGCGAAGGTCCGCCTCGTCCTTCTCGCTGAGGGCCGGCACGTTCACCGCGACGCCGGGCAGGTTGATGCCCTTGTTGTTCGACACCGCGCCGGCGACGATCACCTCGGTGGTCACGACCGTGCCGTCGGTCTCGACGACCTTGACGCGCACCTTGCCGTCGTCGATGAGCAGCATGTCGCCGGGCTTGACGTCCTGCGGCAGCCCCTTGAACGTGGTGCCGACGATCTCCTTGGTGCCGAGGATGTCCTCGGTGGTGATCTTGAAGATGTCGCCCTCGGCGAGCTCGTGCGGTCCGTCGGCGAACTTGCCCAGACGGATCTTCGGCCCCTGCAGGTCGACGAGGATGGCGACGGGCTTGCCCGCCTCCTCGGCCGCGGCGCGCACGTTCGCGAAGTTGTTGTCGTGCACGGTGTAGTCACCGTGGCTGAGGTTGAGGCGCGCCACGTCGAGTCCGGCCTCGATGAGAGACCGCACGGTCTCCTTCGTCGAGGTGGCCGGACCCAGCGTGGCGACGATCTTGGCTCGTCTCAAAAGCTTGCCTTCCGCACTGCTTGCTTCTTCTGTTGTGGACGTATCCGCGTCCGTCGGGTCGATGGCTCTCCGCACGAGGCCGTCGCGGACGATTCCGGATGCATCCCCACCCTACGCGCCCGCGCCATCCGCGGTCATGTACGGACATGGACGACGGCCGGGAGCGATGCCCCCGGCCGCTGCCATCCGCTCAGACGCCGATCGCGATGTCGGTCGGCGCGACGGGTGCGGGCAGCTGCGTCTGCCCCATCAGGAAGGTGTCCACCTCGGCGGCGACGGAGCGCCCCTCGGCGATCGCCCAGACGATGAGCGACTGCCCGCGGCCCGCGTCGCCCGCGACGAAGACGCCCGGGGTCGAGGACTGGAACGAGCTGTCGCGCTCGACGACGCCGCGCGTGGTGAACTGCGTCCGCAGCTGCTCCTCGAGGTGCTCGCGCTCGGGGCCGGTGAAGCCCATCGCGATGAGGACGAGGTCCGCGGGGATCTCGCGCTCGGTGCCCGGCTTCGGCACGCGGCGGCCGTCGACGAACTCGGTGTCGGCCACGACGAGCGCGCGCACCTCCCCCGCGTCGTTGCCGACGAACTCGACCGTCGAGGCGAGGAAGTGCCGCTCGCCGCCCTCCTCGTGCGCCGAGGACACTTCGAACACCTGCGGCATCATCGGCCAGGGCTGGTGGCCCGGCCGCTCATCGGATGGGCGCTTGCCGATGGCGAGGTTGGTCACGCTGAGCGCGCCCTGGCGGTGAGCGGTGCCGATGCAGTCCGCGCCGGTGTCGCCGCCGCCGATCACGACGACGTGCTTGCCGTCGGCCGTGATCTGGTTCGGGACGGTATCGCCCGCGACCACCTTGTTGGACTCCACGAGGTACTCCATGGCGAAGTGGACGCCGTCGAGCTCCCGCCCGGGGATGGGCAGCTCGCGGGGAGCCGTGGCGCCGGTGGCGACCACGACAGCGTCGTAACGTGCACGCAGGTCGTCCCACGAGATGTCCACGCCGATGGTGACGCCCGCGCGGAAGCGGGTGCCCTCGTCCTGCATCTGACGCAGGCGCGCCTCGAGGTGGCGCTTCTCCATCTTGAAGTCGGGGATGCCGTAGCGCAGGAGCCCGCCGATGCGGTCGTCGCGCTCGTACACGGCCACCGTGTGGCCGGCGCGGGTGAGCTGCTGGGCGGCGGCGAGGCCGGCCGGGCCGGAGCCGACGACCGCGACCGTCTTGCCGGTGAGACGCGCGGGCGGCTCAGGCTCGACCCATCCGTTCGCGAAGGCCTGGTCGATGGTCGAGACCTCGACCTGCTTGATCGTCACCGGCGGCTGGTTGATGCCCAGCACGCACGAGCTCTCGCAGGGCGCCGGGCACAGGCGACCGGTGAACTCCGGGAAGTTGTTCGTCGCATGCAGGCGCTCGATGGCGGTGCGGCCCTCGCCGCGCCACATCAGGTCGTTCCACTCCGGGATGAGGTTGCCCAGCGGGCATCCTTGGTGGCAGAACGGCACGCCGCAGTCCATGCAGCGCCCGGCCTGGCGGCGGAGCACGGCCGAGTCGCCCGGCTCGTACACCTCCTTCCAGTCGAGGATGCGCACGGGCACGGGGCGGCGAGCGGGCAGCTCGCGCTCCGTGGTCTTCAGAAAGCCCTTGGGGTCAGCCACCAGTCACCTCCATGATCCGGTTCCACACGACGTCGCCGTCGGGGTCCAGCCCCTCGGCGGCCGCCACCTGGCGGGTCTCCAGCACCGCCGCGTAATCGCGCGGCAGCACGCGGACGAAGTTCTCCACCTCGTCCTCGAAATCGGCGAGCAGGCGTCGGGCCAGCTCCGAATCGGTCTCCGCGACGTGCCGCTCGAGCAGATCGCGGAGGATCTCGACGTCGCCGGATCCCAGCGCGCCGAGAGTGAGCTCGCCGGAGGCGATGGCCTCGCGGTTGACGAGGTTCTCGTCGAGCCTGTGGATGTAGGCCGTCCCGCCCGACATGCCCGCCCCGAGATTGCGCCCGGTGCGTCCGAGGATCACGGCGAGGCCGCCGGTCATGTACTCGAGCGCGTGGTCGCCCACGCCCTCCACGACCGCCGTCGCGCCGGAGTTCCGCACGAAGAAGCGCTCGCCCACCATGCCGCGCAGGAACATCGTGCCCTGCGTGGCGCCGTAGCCGATGACGTTGCCGGCGATGACGTTCTCCGCGGCGTCGAAGGTGGCACCGGCGGCGGGCCGGACGACGATCTCGCCGCCCGAGAGGCCCTTGCCGACGTAGTCGTTCGAGTCGCCTTCGAGGCGCAGCGTGATGCCGCTCGGCAGGAACGCGCCGAAGGACTGGCCGGCCGAGCCACGCAGGTTGACGGTGATCGAGCCGGCTGGCAGACCGTGCTCGCCGTGCGCACGCGTCACGTGGTGGCCGAGCATCGTCCCCACCGCACGGGCGGTGTTCTTCACCGGCAGGTCGATGACGACCCGGCCGCCGTCGGCGATCACGTCGCGCGCACGCTCGATGAGCTGCACGTCGAAGTGCTCGTCCAGCTCGTGGTCCTGCGTGCTCACGTTGTGGCGCGGCTCGTCCTCGGCGAACGGCGGCCCCTCGAGGATCGGCGTCAGGTCGAGGCCCTCGGCCTTCCAGTGCGCGATGGCTCGGTTCGCGTCGAGCAGCTCGGCGTGGCCGACCGCCTCCTCGAGGGAGCGGAAGCCGAGGGCGGCGAGATACTCGCGCACCTCCTGCGCGACGAACTCCATGAAGTTCACGACGTGGTCCGCCTGGCCGGTGAACCGGCTGCGCAGGACCGGGTTCTGCGTCGCGACACCGACGGGGCACGTGTCGAGGTGGCACACGCGCATCATGATGCAGCCGGTGACGACCAGCGGCGCGGTCGCGAAGCCGAATTCCTCGGCGCCCAGCAGGGCTCCGATGACGACGTCGCGCCCGGTCTTCATCTGCCCGTCGACCTGCACCACCACGCGCCCGCGCATGCCGTTGAGCATGAGCGTCTGCTGCGCCTCCGCAAGACCCAGCTCCCACGGGGTGCCGGCGTGCTTGAGCGAGTTCATCGGGCTCGCGCCGGTGCCGCCGTCGTGGCCGGAGATGAGGATCACGTCGCTCAGCGCCTTCGCGACACCCGCGGCGACTGCTCCGATGCCGGACTGGCTCACGAGCTTGGTGTGGATGCGCGCGGACGGGTTAGCTCGCTTCACGTCGAAGATCAGCTGCTTGAGATCCTCGATCGAGTAGATGTCGTGGTGCGGCGGCGGCGAGATGAGGCCGACGCCCGCCGTCGCGTGCCGCGTGCGCGCAACCCACGGGTACACCTTGCCCGGCGGCAGCTGACCGCCCTCGCCGGGCTTGGCGCCCTGTGCGAGCTTGATCTGGATGTCGTCGGCGTGCGTGAGGTACATGCTCGTCACGCCGAACCGCCCCGACGCCACCTGCTTGATCGCGCTGCGGCGCTCGGGGTCGAGCAGGCGGTCGACGTCCTCGCCGCCCTCGCCGGTGTTCGACTTGGCGCCGAGCCGGTTCATCGCGATCGCGAGCGTCTCGTGCGCCTCGCGAGAGATCGAACCGTAGCTCATCGCGCCCGTCGAGAACCGCTTGACGATCGCGGAGACCGGCTCCACCTCGTCGAGCGGAACGGGCGGGCGGACGCCCTCCTTGAAGGAGAACAGCCCCCGCAGCGTCTTGAGCTCCGCCGCCTGATCATCGACGAGTCGCGAGTACTGACGGAAGATCTCGTAGCTGCCGCTGCGCGTGGAGTGCTGCAGCTTGAAGATCGTCTCCGGTGTGAACAGGTGCGGCGAGTCGCCTCGGCGCCACTGGTACTCGCCGCCGGTCCACAGCCGCTCGTGCGCGTGCACGGCGTCGTCCTCGGGGTAGGCGAAGTCGTGCCGCACCTGGTTTTCGGCCTCGATGGCCTCGGTGTCGATGCCGCCGAGCTTGGTCTCGGTTCCGGTGAAGTAGGCGTCGACGGTCTCCTGGCTGAGGCCGACGGCCTCGAAGACCTGGGCGCCGGTGTACGACGACACGGTCGAGATGCCCATCTTCGACATGATCTTCAGCACGCCCTTGCCGAGCGCGTAGATGAGGTTCTTCACCGCCTTCTGCGGCGTGATGCCCGCGATCGCGCCGGAGCGGACGAGGTACTCGACCGTCTCCATGGCGAGGTACGGGTTCACGGCGCTCGCTCCGTAGCCGAGGAGCGTCGCGACGTGGTGCACCTCGCGGACGTCGCCCGCCTCCACGACGAGGCCGACCTTCATGCGGGTCTCGTTGCGGATGAGGTGGTGGTGTACGGCCCCGACCGTCAGGAGCGACGGGATGGGCGTGAGGTCCTTGTTCGAGTCGCGGTCGGACAGGACGATGAACTCCACGCCGTCGGCGATGGCCTCGTCCACCTCCGCGCAGATCTCCTCGAGCCGGCGCCGCATCGTGCCGGGGCCGGCATCGAAGTGGTAGAGCGCGCGGATGGTGCGCGAGCTGCGGCCGGGAAGGGAGCTGTCGATGTGCTGGATCTTCGCGAGCTCGTCGTTGTCGATGACGGGGAAGTCCAGCGTCACGCTGTGAGCGTGCTCCGGCCCCCAGTCCAAGAGGTTCCGCTCCGGCCCGAGCCCCTGCTTGAGGCTGGTGACGACCTCCTCGCGGATGGAGTCGAGCGGCGGGTTGGTGACCTGCGCGAACTGCTGCGTGAAGTAGTCGAACAGCAGGCGCGGGCGCTTGCTGAGGACGGCGATGGGCGTGTCCGACCCCATCGCGCCCAGCGGCTCGACGCCGGTCTGACCCATCGGGCGCAGGAGGATCCGCACCTCCTCCTCGGTGTAGCCGAAGGTGCGCTGCCGGCGCGTGATGGACGCGATGGGGTGCACGAGGTGCTCGCGCTCGGGCAGGTCGGCCAGGCGCACGGCGCCCTGGTCGAGCCATTCGCGCCAGGGGTGCAGACGCGCGAGATCGCCCTTCACCTCGTCATCGGAGATGATGCGGCCCTGCTCGGTGTCGACCACGAACATCGTGCCGGGACGCAGACGCCCGCGGCGCTCGATGCGCTCGGGAGCGAAGTCGAGCACGCCGGTCTCCGAGCCGATGACGACGAGGCCGTCCTTCGTGACGGTCCAGCGTCCGGGGCGCAGCCCGTTGCGGTCGAGGGTGGCGCAGACGAGCGTGCCGTCGGTGGCAATGAGGGCGGCCGGCCCGTCCCACGGCTCCATCTGCCCCGCGTGGAACTCGTAGAACGCGCGCAGATCGGGGTCGACGTACGCCTTCTTCTCGTACGCCTCGGGCACCATCATCAGCATGGCGTGCGGCAGCGTGCGACCGGTCAGCGTCAGCAGCTCGAGCACCTCGTCGAACGAGGCGGAGTCGCTCTCGGTGTCGCTGCAGATCGGCAGAAGCGGACGGATGTCGCCCAGCAGCTCGCTCTCGAGCTGCGACTGACGCGCGCGCATCCAGTTGCGGTTGCCGCCGACGGTGTTGATCTCGCCGTTGTGCGCCATCATGCGCAGCGGCTGCGCAAGCGGCCAGGACGGGAACGTGTTGGTGGAGTAGCGGGAGTGCACGACGGCGAGCTCGGTCGTGAAGCGCTCGTCCTGCAGGTCGAGGTAGAACGGCTCGAGCTGCAGGGTGGTGACCATGCCCTTGTAGCCGAGCGTGCGGCTGGACAGGGAGACGAAGTAGGCGCCGAGCTCGTGCTGGGCGCGCTTGCGCAGCCGGTAGCCGAGGCGATCCAGCGCGACGCCCGCGAGCGGGACGTCGGAGGCGCTGGAGAGGAAGATCTGCTCGATGGCCGGGCGGGCTTCGCCGGCGAGGCGGCCGAGGTGCCCCGGGTCGACCGGCACCTCGCGCCAGCCGAGGATCGTGAGGCCCTCCTCGGCGGCGATGGCGGCGATGCCGTCCTTCTGCGCGCTGCGGGCGTCGTCGTCCGTGGGGAGGAACGAGAGGCCGGCGAGGTAGGCGCCGCGGTCCGGGAGGGGGAAGTCGACGACTGCGCGCAGGAAGTCGTCCGGCATCTGGGTGAGGATGCCCGCACCGTCTCCGGTGCCCGCGTCCGAGCCGATGGCTCCGCGGTGCTCGAGGTTGCGCAGGGCCTCGAGGGCGAGGTCGACGATGTCGTGGCCTGCCTCGCCTCGCAGGGTCGCGACCATGGCCAGGCCGCAGGCGTCCTTCTCGAACGCCGGGTTGTACATCCCCTGTCGCGGGGGGTACGCGCCGGATGCGCCGTAGGGGGGCTGGAAGTACATGTGGCTACCGTCCTCAGGATGGATTTCGTGGCAGGGGACGACGCTGGCCCTGGGGGCGCCGTCTCGTGGCGACGATCATCCTCGTGCCCTTTCCGAAAGGACAGCAGAGGCGCGGGATCGTCGCTACGGTGCTTGTGGCGACGGCACGGATGCGACCGTCGATGCAGGGGGTTCGCTCACATCGACGAAGTCGCCCTGTGATTGTAGCGCGTCGGCGCCGTGGCTCTCACGCCCCGGTCGGTACGGCGACGGCTCGATGCCCTTATGACGCGACTGCACCACGAGGATGGCCAGGCCGATGACGATCGCGGCGATCGCGCCCCACACGTTGGTGCGCAGGCCCAGGATGACCTCGCTCGGGTCGATGCGGATGGACTCCCACACCACGCGCCCCGCGCCGTACCAGATGAGGTAGATCGCGAAGAGGCGACCCCAGCGGAAGAAGAGCTTGCGTCCGAGGACGAACAGCACGATCACGCCGAGGACGTTCCAGATCACCTCGTAGAGGAAGGTGGGGTGGAAGAGAGTGTCGTCGGGCAGCCCTGCGGGGAACGCCGCGTTGTCGGGATCGATCTCCAGACCCCACGGGACGTCCGTCGGCCATCCGAACAGCTCCTGGTTGAACCAGTTGCCGAAGCGGCCGAGGGCCTGCGCGAGCAGGATGGCCGGGGCCAGCGCGTCGGCGAAGGTCCAGAAGCGGATGCCGGTCCACCTGCAGCCGAGCCACGCGCCGACGGCGCCGCCGATGAGGGCGCCGAAGATGGCGATGCCGCCCTCCCAGATCGCCCAGACCGAACCGGGCTGGGTCGGGTTCCAGGGGTTCGCGCCCGCGCCGAAGTAGAAGCCCCAGTGCGTGAGCACGTGGTAGATCCGCGCCCCGATGATGGCCAGCGGCACGGCGAGCAGCGCGATGTCGATGACGACCCACGGCTCGGCGCCGCGGCGCGTGAGGCGGTGGTTCGTGATGAGCGTCGCCACGACGATGCCCAGGATGATGCAGAGGGCGTAGAAGTGGATGCGCAGCGGACCGAGGTCGATGTACGACACCGCGGGGCTGGGAATGCTCGCGACGACGCTCGTCAGGGCGGAGGACAGCATGATCGAGAGTCTAATTCCTCTGCAGGGCCGCGCCGTGACGCACCGTGCCCGCGGCGAGCTCGCGGGCCTTGGCGGCGAGCCCCTCGAGCCCGCCGTCTCGGAGCGCGCGGACAAGCGCGGTGCCGACGATCGCGCCATCCGCGTACTCGACGATGCTCGCGACGTGCGCGGCGGTGGAGACGCCGATCCCCACGCAGGCGCGCTGAGCCCCCTGCGCACGGAGGCGGCCGACGAGCGACCGCGCCGCGGCGTCGAGCTCGGCCCGCTCGCCCGTGATCCCCATTGTGGAGACCGTGTAGACGAAGCCGGTGGTCTTCTCGACGATGAGGCCCAGCCGCGCGTCGACCGAGGTCGGCGCGGCGAGGAACACGCGATCGAGGCCGGTGCGCTCGGAGGCGGCGATCCAGTCCTCGGCCGCATCGGGGGTGATGTCGGGCGTGATGAGTCCCGCTCCCCCGGCCTCGCGCACCTCGTCGGCGTAGCGGTCGACGCCGCGCTGCACGACCAGGTTCCAGTACGTCATGACGAGCACGGGCGCGTCGGTGCGGCGGGTGATCTCCCGCAGCGCCGTGAAGAGGTGCTCGGTGCGGAAGCCCGCCTCGAGCGCGGCGTTGGTGGCCTCCTGGATGATGGGGCCGTCCATGACCGGGTCGCTGTAGGGCGGGCCGAGCTCGATGATGTCGACCCCGTTCTCGGCGAGGGTCACGGCCGCGTCGATGCTCGTCTGCAGATCGGGGTAGCCCACGGGGAGGTACCCGATGAGCACACCGCGGCCCTCGGCTGCGGCGTTCGCGATGACGTCCTCGACCCGGCTCACGCGTCGGCTCCCTCGTCGTAGAGCCCGAACCACCGGGCGGCGGTGTCCATGTCCTTGTCGCCGCGGCCGGAGAGGCAGACGGCCAGGATGGCGTCGGGACCCATCTCGCGCCCGATGCGCAGGGCGCCGGCGAGGGCGTGCGCGGACTCGATGGCGGGGATGATGCCCTCGGTGCGACTCAGCAGGCGCAGCGCGTCCATGGCCTCGCCATCGGTCGCGGGGATGTACTCCGCGCGCCCGATCGACGCGAGCCACGAGTGCTCGGGGCCGACGCCGGGGTAGTCGAGGCCGGCGGAGATGGAGTGCGACTCCACGGTCTGCCCGTCGTCGTCCTGCAGCACGTACGTGCGCGCTCCGTGGAGCACGCCCGGTCGGCCGCGCTCGATGGAGGCGGCGTGGCGCGGCGTGTCGACGCCGTCGCCCGCGGCCTCCACGCCGAAGAGGCGCACCTCGGGGTCGTCGATGAACGCGTCGAACATGCCGATGGCGTTCGAGCCGCCGCCGACGCACGCGAGCACGGCGTCGGGCAGGCGCCCGGCGCGCTCGAGGAGCTGCGCGCGCGCCTCCTCGGAGATGATCTTCTGGAAGTCGCGCACCATGGCCGGGAACGGGTGGGGCCCTGCGGCGGTGCCGAAGATGTAGTTGGTCGTCTCGACGCTCGCGACCCACTCGCGGTACGCCTCGTTGATGGCGTCCTTGAGCGTGCGCGAGCCGGTGGTGACCGGCACGACCTCGGCGCCCAGCAGCCGCATGCGCGCGACGTTGAGGGCCTGGCGCTCGGTGTCGACCTCGCCCATGTAGATGCGGCACTCGAGGCCGAACAGCGCCGCGGCGGTGGCGGTGGCCACGCCGTGCTGGCCGGCGCCGGTCTCCGCGATCACGCGCGTCTTGCCCAGGCGCTTGGTCAGCAGCGCCTGTCCGAGCACGTTGTTGATCTTGTGACTGCCGGTGTGGTTGAGGTCCTCGCGCTTGAGGAAGATGCGCGCTCCGCCGGCGTGCTCGGCGAAGCGAGGCACCTCGGTGAGCGACGAGGGCCGCCCCGCGTAGTCGACGAGCAGCGCGTTCAGCTCGGCGTGGAAGGCGGGGTCGGCCATCGCCTGCTCGTGCGCGACGGCGAGCTCGTCGATCGCCGCGATCAGCGACTCGGGCATGTAGCGACCGCCGAACTCACCGAAGAACGGTCCGGGCTGGGTGCGCAGGCTCATGAGATCTCCTCCCCCGCAGGGAAATCGCCGGCCGCGAGGAACGCGCCGAGCGTGGCGACGGGGTCGCCCGTGACGAGCGCCTCCCCGATGAGGACGGCATCGGCCCCGGCGCGCCGGTAGTGCGCGACGTCGACGGGCTGAAGCACGGCCGACTCCGCGATGCGCACGGCGCCGGCGGGGATGGCCTCGGCCAGTCGGCCGAAGAGGTCGCGATCCAGCTCGAAGGTCGACAGATCGCGAGCGTTCACGCCGATGAGGTGCGCGCCGAGATCCGCGGCGCGGGCGACCTCGTCGGCCGAGTGCGCCTCGACGAGCGGCGTCATCCCGAGCTGGACCGTGAGGGCGAAGAGCTCCTCGAGCACGGGCTGATCGAGCGCGGCGACGATGAGGAGCACGATGTCGGCTCCCGCCGCGCGGGCCTCCAGCACCTGGTACGGCGTCGCGATGAAGTCCTTGCGCAGCACCGGCACCGACACCCGCGCGCGCACGGCGGCGAGGTCGTCGAGGCTGCCCTTAAAGCGGCGCTGCTCGGTCAGCACGGAGATCGCCGAGGCCCCGCCCTCCTGGTAGCGCCCCGCCTGCAGGGCGGGGTCGGGGATCGACGCGAGGTCGCCGCGCGAGGGGCTCGCGCGCTTCACCTCGGCGATGATCCGCACGCGGGCGTCCGGACGCAGGGCCTCAGATACGTCGAGCGCAGGCGCCTGGGCGGCGGCTGCGCTCTCGACGTCGGCGTACGGGCGGATGGCCCGCCTCGCTTCCGCGTCCTCGACGGCCCCGGCCGTGAGATCGGCCAGGAGCGACATCAGTGGGCCTTGGGCCGCGACTTGTCTCCGTGCGAGCCGTAGCCCGCCTTGGAGAGGATGAAGCCGGCGATCGGGCCGATCACGAACAGCACCGCGCACGCGATGAGCAGCCACGGCACCCAGAGGAACAGCGCGACCGCGCCGATCGCGAGCGCGACCAGCATGATGAGGACCGTGGTCCAGGCGGCGGGCGAGTGTCCGTGACCGGGGTCGTCGATCGAGTGGCTCATGTCGTGTCATCCTCCGTGCTGCTGGGAACGTCGTTCAGTCTATCGGGGCCGCGCGCCGCGCTCGGTCGCCCGGGCATCCGGCGCGGTCAGCGCGTCGGGTCGTCGCCGCGGGACAGGTCGTCCCACGAGTCAATCGCGTCGAGGGGCGCCGCCTCGTCGCGGCCCGCCCGCGAGCCGCCCTTCTCGTACTTGCGCCCCGATCGCTTCCACCGGTGGGCGGTCGCGAACGTCCAGACGCCCGCCGCGACCACGACCATCCCGGCCGCCGCCGTCGTCGCGGGCCACGGGGTCAACGCGATGCCCTGCACGAGGTCGGCGATCGCGGCATCTCCCGCGATGCCGGTGTGCTCGGTCACCACCGAAGAGGCGGCGGAGGCCGAGGGCGCGAGGGCCACGTTCAGCGACAGCCACGAGATCGCGCCGCCGACGGCGATCGCGACGGCCGCGAGCACGTAGCGCAGGGCCAGCCCGACGATGGCGAGCACGAGCGAGAGCGCGAGCGCCGCGAGGGCGAGTGGGCGCAGCACCGACACGGCCTCCGCGCCCGAGACGGGAAGCACCGCCTCGGCGACGGACGCCGTGAGCCAGGTCTGCGTGGAGCCGATGAGCGCCAGCGCGCCGCCGACGAGCGCCGCGAGGACCGCGATCGACCGGCCCCGGGCGCTCGTGGCGGTCGTCCGGCCGGGCGCGGTCATCCGATCACCGGGTGCAGGTCGCGGTCGCCGACCTCGTCGCGGCCGAGGTCGCTGTCGAAGCACGTGCGCGTGTTCGTGTGGCACGCGGGGCCGATCTGGTCGATCTCGAGCAGCACGGCGTCGCCGTCGCAGTCGAGCCGGGCACCCTGGACGATCTGAATGTGCCCCGACGTGTCGCCCTTGCGCCAGTACTCCCCGCGAGAGCGCGACCAGTACGTGACGCGGCCCGAGGTGAGCGTGCGTCGGAGAGCCTCCGCGTCCATCCAGGCCAGCATGAGCACCTCGCGGGTGTCCCACTGCTGCACGATCGCCGGCACGAGGCCATCCGCATTGAAGGCGACGCGGCCGATGCGCGCCTCGAGGTCGTCGCTCATCGCGTCTCGATCCCGTCCGCGCGGAGCGCCTGCTTGACGTCGCCGATCGTCATCTGGCCGGAGTGGAAGACGCTCGCGGCGAGCACGGCGTCTGCGCCCGCGCGGACCGCGGGGGCGAAGTGCGCGACGTCGCCCGCGCCGCCCGAGGCGATCACGGGCACGGTCGACAGCTCGCGCATGAGGCCGACGAGCTCCAGATCGAAGCCGGCCTTCGTGCCGTCGGCGTCGATCGAGTTGACGAGGAGCTCCCCGGCGCCGCGCTCGATCGCCTCGCGCGCCCATGCCAGCGCGTCGAGGTCGGTCTCCTTCTTGCCGCCGTGCGTGGTGACGACGAAGCCCGACGGCGTGCGCGGCGACCGCTTCACGTCGAGTGAGAGGACGAGCGCCTGCGCGCCGAAGCGGTCGGCGATCTCGTCGAGGAGCGCGGGGCGCGCGATGGCGGCCGAGTTCACGCCGACCTTGTCGGCGCCGACGCTCTGGAGGCGCCCCACATCGTCGACCGAGCGGACGCCGCCGCCGACTGTGAGGGGGATGAAGACCTCCTCGGCCGTGCGCCGGACCACGTCGTACGTCGTCGCGCGCTCGTCGACCGTGGCCGTGACGTCGAGGAAGGTCAGCTCGTCGGCGCCCTGCTCGAAGTACCGGCGCGCGAGCTCGACGGGGTCGCCCATCTCGCGGAGGTTCTCGAAGTTGACGCCCTTCACGACGCGGCCGGCGGCCACGTCGAGGCACGGGATGACCCGGGTGACGACGCCCATCAGAGGCGCGCGTTGTGGATGGCCGTGACGAGGATGGCGCGCGCGCCGATCGCGTAGAGCTCGTCCATCACGAGGTTGACGCCGCGGCGCGGCACCATGACGCGCACGGCGACCCACTCGGGGTCGCGCAGCGGAGACACGGTGGGCGATTCGATGCCGGTGGCGATCTCGACGGCGCGGTCGACGAGCGCGGCAGGCAGGTCGTAGTCGAGCATGACGTACTGGCGCGCGACCATCACGCCGCGGACGCGCCGGAGCAGCGTCTCGATGCCCGGGTGCTCGTTCGGTCCCTGGATGAGGACCGCCTCGGATTCGAGGATCACCGGGCCGAAGATGTCGAGGCCCGCCTGGCGGAGGGTGGTGCCCGTCTCGACGACATCGGCGATGGCGTCGGCGACGCCGAGCTCCACGGCCGACTCCACGGCGCCGTCGAGCGGCACGAGATCGGCCGCGACACCGTGACGGTCGAGGAAGGAGTCCACGAGGCCCGGGTACGAGGTCGCGATGCGCGCGCCCTCGAGGTCGGCGACGCCCGTGAAGCGCCCGGGAGGGGCGGCGAAGCGGAACGTCGAGGTGGCGAAGCCCAGCGTCTCGATCTCGCGCGCGGACATCCGCACATCGAGGAGGAGGTCGCGGCCGGTGATGCCGACGTCGAGCGCGCCGGCGGAGACGTAGGTCGCGATGTCGCGCGGGCGGAGGTAGAAGAACTCGACGTCGTTGGCGGCGTCGATGAGGTGCAGCGACTTCGTGTCGCGGCGCCCGGCGTAGCCGGCCTCGGCGAGCATCTCGGCGGCGGTCTCGGACAGCGAACCCTTGTTGGGAACGGCGATGCGGAGCATTCCAGGTCTTTCGATCGAGGGGTCAGACAGTGCGGCGGCGAGGCTCACAGATGTCGGTACACGTCCTCGAGGCTGAGTCCCTTCGCCAGCATGAGCACCTGGAGGTGGTACAGGAGCTGGGAGATCTCCTCGGCGGCCTCCGCGTCGGATTCGTACTCCGCGGCCATCCAGACCTCGGCCGCCTCCTCGACGATCTTCTTGCCGATGAAGTGGATGCCGGCATCGAGCTCCTTGACCGTCCCGGAACCCTCCGGACGCGTCTGGGCCTTCTCAGCCAGCTCGGCGAACAGGTCGTCGAAGTTCTTCACCCGTCAAGGCTACCGGTTCGCGTGCCGGTGCTTCGCGGCGAGGGCGCGCAGCTGCTCGATGGCGTCGCCGGCGGCGGGTGCGCCGAACACCGCGGAGCCGGCCACGAAGGTGTCGGCCCCCGCCTCGGCGGCCTGCGCGATCGTCGACGACGAGATGCCGCCATCCACCTGGAACCAGACGTCCGCGTCGCGCCGACGCGCCTCGTCGGCGAGGGCGCGCAGCTTCGGCATCGTCTCCGGCATGAACGACTGCCCGCCGAAGCCGGGCTCGACGGTCATCACGAGGATCTGGTCGAACTCGTGCAGGTGCTCGTAGAGGCTCTCGGCCGCGGTGCCCGGCTTCAGCGCGACACCCGCGCGCGCGCCGATGTCGCGCAGCCGACGTGCGAGGGTGATCGGCTCCGCCGCCGCCTCCAGGTGGAACGTGACGGACGCTGCGCCGATCTCCGCGTACCCGGGCGCCCAGCGATCGGGGTCCTCGATCATGAGGTGCACGTCCAGCGGCACGGGGCTCGTCTGCTGCACGCGCTCGACCATCTGCGGCCCGAACGTGAGGTTCGGCACGAAGTGGTTGTCCATCACGTCGACGTGCACGAAGTCGGCCGCGGCGATGCGCTCGAGGTCCGCCTGCATGTTGACGAAGTCGGCGGACAGGATGCTCGGGTTGACGCGCGGCGCAGCGGGAAGGCTCATCGCGTCCATTATGGCCGAGCGCGCTCGCGCACCGCGCCTGCGCTCGCGGTGCGCGCCGTCGCTCCGGGACCGCTCGCGCTGCACGCGGGGCGGGAACGAGCGTGCGGGGTCGGAGCGGGTGCGGTGTGCGGGATGGCCGAGCCGGCGCTGCCGCTCGCGAGCTGCGCCCTCGCCCGCGGACTGCCCCGCCGCTCGGCACCTGCGCCATTGCTCCGAGACCTCACGCGCCGCCCGCGGTGTCGGAGCGAACGTGCAGTCTCGGAGCGGACCTCGGATGGCCGAGCCCGAGACCGCCTCGTCGCTCGCGGGCTGCGCCGCCGCTCCCAGACCTCGCCGTCACTCACTGCCGCTTGCGCCGTGGCTCCGACACAGCACGCGCCGCATGCGGTGTCGGAGCGAGCGCGCGGTCTCGGAGTGGACGTGCAGTGTCGGAGCGAGTACGGGGCGCGGGAGCGCCGCGGGCGCCGCAACCCTGCAGTCTCGGACCTCGGACCTCGGACCTCGGAGCTCGGTCCTCGCACCGCGAGCGAGGCCGAGGCCGCGGCCGCGCTCGCGCACTGCGCCGCCGCTCCCAGACCTCACCATCGCTCAGCGCCACCCGCGCCGGCGCTCCGAGACCGCACGCGCCGAACGCCGTGCCGGAGCGAGCGGGCAGTGCGGGAGCGTACGCGCGGTCTCGGAGCGCTGCGCGCGTCAGACGCGCTTGCGGAGCAGCGCGAGGAACATCGCGTCGGTGCCGTGGCGGTGAGGCCACAGCTGCGCGTGGCCGGATCCGTCCGCGGGAGCGGGCAGGTCGAGCGGCGTGAGCGCCACGGCCTGCAAGGCGGCGCGCGCGTCGAGCTCCTCGACCTCGTCGCCGCGGCGCTCGACGACCTCGCGCACGATGGCCGCGGTCTCCGCCAGGTGCGGCGAGCAGGTGACATAAGCCACCACGCCGCCGGGCTTCAGCGCGGTGAGGGCGGCATCCAGCAGCTGCGCCTGGATGGTCGCGAGCTCGGCGACGTCGGACGGCTGCTTCCGCCACCGCGCCTCGGGGCGACGACGCAGCGCACCGAGGCCGGTGCAGGGTGCGTCGACGAGGATCCGGTCGTACGCGCCGGCGCGCTCGGACGCGAGCTCGCGGCCATCCCGCTCGTGCACCTCGACCTCGAGCGGCACGGGTGCGATCGCGCGTCGCACGAGCCCCGCGCGGGCATGCGCGATCTCGTTCGCGTCGAGCGCCGCGCCGCCGGCGAGCGCCTCGGCCGCGAGGAGCGCGGTCTTGCCGCCCGGCCCCGCGCAGAGATCAAGCCACCGCTCCCCCGGTGCCACCGGCGTGAGGCGCGTGAGCGCGAGGGCGACGAGCTGCGAGCCCTCGTCCTGCACGCGCACCCGGCCGCCGGACCGGCGGACGGCCGGCTCGGGGTCGCCGCCGCCGAGGCGGAACCCGGTCGGCGAGTAGGGCGTGCGCTCGCCGTCGGGCTCGGCGAGGCCCGGGAGGGCCGCCATCGTCACCGTGGGCGCCGCGTTGTCGGCGGCGAGGAGGTCGGTGAGCTCGCCGTCGCGTCCCTCGGCGGCGAGGGCGCGACGGAGAGCGCGGATGATCCACACCGGGTGCGCGGTCTCGATCGAAAGCCGCTCGTCGTCCGAGCGCGCGGCCTCGGTGACCCGCGCGATCCAGGTCGTGACGTCGTCCTGTCCGATGCGACGCAGCACGGCGTTGGCGAACCCGCCGGCACGCGGTCCGGACTCCTCGCGCGCGAGCTGCACCGACTCGTTCACCGCGGCGTGCGGCGCGACGCGCGTGGCGAGGAGCTGATGCGCGCCCAGGCGCAGCGCGTCGAGCACGGGCGGATCGATGGTGTCGAGCTCGCGCCCGGCCGCCGCCCGGATGATCGCGTCGTACGTGCCCAGCCGGCGGAGCGTGCCGTAGGCGAGCTCAGTCGCCAGCGCGGCGTCGGGACCGGCGATCCCCGCGCGCTCGATCTCGCGGGGCAGCAGCAGGTTGGCGTACGCGTCGGAGGTCGTCACCGCGCGCAGCACGACGAAGGCGACCTGGCGGGCGAGCTGCACGCGCACGGGCGCGCGTCCGTCGCGGTTCACGCGCCGAACCGTACGTCGTCGCGGAGGCCGCGGAACCAGTCGGCCGCAGCCATTGCTCCCTTGCCGGCCGGCTGCACGCGCGTCAGCAGCAGCGGCTCGGTTCCGGTGCCGATCAGCACGCCGCCGCGGATGGCCGCGGTCGCGCCGGGCGCGAGCGCCGCGTCCCCGGGCGCCTCGGCCTCACGAGCGGGGGCGAGCGCGAGCAGCTTCACGCGCGCGCCGTCGAGGGTCGTGTGGGCTCCCGGCTCGGGCGTCACACCGCGATAGCGCGCGAAGACGCGCTCGGCCGGCTCGGTCCAGTCGATGAGGCCGTCGGCGAGGGCGAGCTTCGGGGCCGCCGTCGCCTCCCCCGTCTGCGGCTGCGCGACGGCGGTGCCGTCGGCGATCGCGGCGACGACCTCGACGAGCTGGCGCGCGCCGGTCTGCGCGAGGATCTCGAGTGCCTCGCCCGCCGTCGCCTCGGGCGGAAGGGCCACCGTCTCCTGCGCGTACACGTCGCCCGCGTCGAGCTCCTTCACGAGCTGGAACACGGCGGTGCCGATCTCGGCGTCGCCCGCGATGAGCGCGTGCTGCACGGGCGCGGCGCCCCGCCAGCGCGGCAGCAGCGAGAAGTGCAGGTTGATCCACCCCTGCGCGGGCGCGGACAGCAGCGGCTCGCGGACGAGCCCCCCGTACGCGACCACGGCGGCGAGGTCCGCGCCGAGCGCGGCGAGCTCGGACGTCGCGTCGTCGTCGAGGCGCGCGGTCTTCAGCACGCGCAGGCCGAGCTCTTCGGCCGCCTGCGCGACGGGCGACGGCGTGAGCACGCGCTTCCGCCCGAGCGGGGCGTCGGGGCGCGTGACCACGGCGGCGATGTCGTGCCCCGCCTCGTGCAGGGCGCGGAGCGAGGGGACCGCGACGTCGGGGGTGCCGGCGAAGATGAGCCGGAGCGTGCGGGGGGAGGTCATGACTGCTGTCCTTCAGAGCTCGGGGTCGGCGAGGTCGACCCGCACTGCGAGTGTATTGCGGGTCGCCTTGCGGCTTCGTGAGTCCTTGCCGGCGGCCGCCCGCCCGCGCGCCTTCATCGCCGCCGCGACGACCGATGCGCGCAGCGACCGCGTGACGAGCGGACCGCGGCCATAGTCGAAGCGGATGAGCGCACGCGATCCCGGGTAGCCGTCGCGGTCGATCGGCACGGGCCCGAGGATGGCCTCGGCCGGGAGACCGGGGACGTCCTCCGCGAGGGTGCGCAGCGCCGCATCGACCGCGGGCGTGTCGCCCTCGAGGCGCGCGACCCGGGCGGCGGGCGGCATGTGCAGCGGCGCCCGCTCGGCGAGCTCGAGACGCGCGTAGTTCGGCTGCGTCCAGCTCGCGAGTGCACGCGCGACCGGGCCGGTCACCCCGACGAGGTGGACGGGGGCGTCCGGCCCGGCCAGGGCGGCGGCGTTCGACCACCACCGCAGGCAGTGCTCGCCGATCCGCAGATCCGGCGCCTGCAGCATCCGGTCGCCGTCGAGCAGCAGCACGGCGCGGTAGCCGTGCGGCGTGAGGGGCTCGGCGCCGCGCGTGGCGACGACGAGCGCCGGGCGATCGTCGACCTCGCGCACGGGGTGCGCGCCGTCGGCGACGATCACGCGCGCGCCGGCGAAGGCGCGCCCGAGCTCGTCGGCCGTGCGCTCGCTGCCCGACGACGCGAGGCGGAGGCGGGTCGAGGAGCACTGCGGGCACGACCAGGCGTGCGCGGCGCGCCCGCACCACGCGCACACCGGGGTGGCGCCGCGGGCACGGGCGTGCAGCGGGCCGCCGCAGTGCGCGCAGCGCGTGGGCGTGCGGCAGTCCGCGCACACGAGCGACGGGGCGTAGCCGGGGCGGGCCACCTGCACGAGCACGGGGCCGCTGTCGATCGCCTCCCGCACGGCGCGGAAGCTCGCCGAGGGGATGCGCGCGGAGCTCTGCTCGTGCTCGGGTGCGGTGCTGAGGACGACCCGCGGAGCCGCGCGGCGCGCGGTCTGCACCTCGGCGACGAAGCCGATCGACACGAGCCGCTCGACGTCGGTGGTGCGGGTGTGACCGGCGAAGAGCAGCGCGCATCCGTCGAGGCTCTGCCGCACGAGCGCGACGTCGCGGGCGTGGGCGTACGGAGCGAGGGGCTCGTCGAGCAGCGGGTCGCCGTCGTCCCAGAGGGCGACGAGGCCCGCATCGCGCACCGGCGCGTACACGGCGGAGCGGTTGCCGATCACGACGCAGGGCGCGTCCTCGAGCGTGCGGAGGTAGCCGGCGTACCGCTCGGGCCCGGACTGCCCCGCGTCGTGGCGGACGAGCGCGGAGTCGGGCACGAGCGTCAGCAGCTGCTCCTGTAGCAGGTCGAGGTCCCGGTGGTCGGGCACGGCCACCACGGCCGAGCGTCCGTCGGCGAGCATGCTCGCGGCCGCGGCGGCGAGCAGGCGCGCCCATGCCGGACGGCCGTCCACCAGGCGCGGAGGCGCGTCGACCGCGACCCGCTCCCCCGCCCGCAGCTGCTCGAGCAGGGTCGGGAACTCCTCGAGCACGGCCGCCGCGCGAGCGCGCTCGGCCGAGAGCACCACGGGCGGCGTCGCGCCATCGGAGGCGAGCCATGCCTTCTCCGCGCGCACCATCCGCTTCGGCACCGCCAGCCGCAGGACGTCGGCCGCCGAGCCGGCGGCGCGGTCGGCCACCGCGCGGGCCAGGCGGTACAGGCGCTCGGGCAGCACGGGCGCGGCCGAGACGACCTGGTCGAGCTCGGAGAGCGGCCGGTCCGCGTCGTCCTCGTCGCCGATCTCGACGACGTAGCCCTCGACCATCCGCCCCGCCGTGCGCAGCGGCACCTTCACGCGCACGCCGGGAACGGCCGCCTCGAGGAGCTCGGCGGGGATGGCGTAGTCGAACAGCCGGTCGAGCTGCGGCAGCGGCGACTCGAGCTGGATGCGTGCGATGCGGCGGGTCATGGCCGCCCGCCCGTCGTCAGAGCCCGGCCGCGCGGCGCAGCTCGTCGGCGCGGTTCGTCTGCTCCCAGGTGAACTCCGGCAGCTCCCGGCCGAAGTGGCCGTACGCGGCGGTCTGCGCGTAGATGGGACGCAGCAGGTCGAGATGCTCGATGATCGCGCCGGGTCGCAGATCGAACACCTGCTGGATGGCGCGGATGATGACGTCGTCGGAGACCTTGCCGGTGCCGAACGACTCCACGTAGAGCCCGACCGGATTGGCCTTGCCGATCGCGTAGGCGACCTGCACCTCGAGCCGATCGGCGAGACCCGCCGCGACCGCGTTCTTCGCGACCCACCGCATCGCGTAGGCGGCCGAGCGGTCCACCTTGGACGGGTCCTTGCCGCTGAACGCGCCGCCGCCGTGACGCGCAGCGCCGCCGTACGTGTCGATGATGATCTTGCGGCCGGTGAGACCGGCATCGCCCTTCGGACCGCCCGTGACGAACGGCCCCGCGGGGTTGATGTAGAGCTTCACGTCGGGGGCGTCGAGCCCGATCTGCTCGAGGACCGGGCGGATGACGGCCTGCTCGACCTCGTCGCGCAGCTCCTCCTGCGTCACCTTCGGGTGGTGCTGGGTGGAGAGCACGATCGCGTCGACGGTCTTCGGGGTGAAGCCCTCGTAGCCGAGGGTCACCTGCGTCTTGCCGTCCGGGCGTAGGAACGGCAGCTCGCCGCTGCGCCGCACCTCGGTGAGGCGCTCGGCGAGGCGGTGCGCGGTCCACGCCGCCATCGGCATGAGCTGCGGCGTCTCGTTGGTGGCGAAGCCGAACATGATGCCCTGGTCGCCCGCGCCGAGCAGATCGAACCGGTCCACGGAGTCGCCCTCGCGCTGCTCGAGCGCGCGGTCGACGCCGTGCGCGATGTCGCTCGACTGCTCGCCCACCGAGACGCTCACGCCGCACGAGTCGCCGTCGAAGCCCATGTCGCTCGAGGTGTAGCCGATGCGGTTGATCACGCGACGCACGATGGCCGGGATCTCGACGTAGCCGTCGGTGCGGATCTCACCCGCCACGTGCACGAGCCCGGTCGTCACCAGGGTCTCCACGGCGACGCGACTGTCGCGGTCGACCGCGAGGAGCCCGTCGAGGATGCTGTCGGAGATCTGATCGCAGATCTTGTCGGGATGGCCCTCGGTCACGGACTCGGACGTGAACAGGCGCAGGCTCATGGCGGCTCCAGACGATCGAGGGGGCGCGGCGCCTGCGGGCGCCGCGCCCCTCAGTATGACGAGGGCCTCCGACACGCGGTGACGGAGGCCCTGTCGGTATGACGAGTTCTTACGCGCTCACTCAGCAGGACGCAGGCGCAGCTTGTCCTGGTGGATCTCGTGCAGCGCGATCGTGAGGGGCTTGTCCTCCACCGACGAGTCCACGAGGGGTCCGACGTTGTCGAACAGGTTCCCCTCGTGCAGATCGGTGTAGTAGTCGTTGATCTGGCGGGCGCGCTTGGCCCCGTAGATCACGAGCTGGTACTTCGAGTCGACCTTGTCGAGAAGCTCGTCGATGGGCGGGTCGATGATGCCCTTGTGCTCGCTGCTCATAGCAGTCCTCCTGTTCGGCGACGTCCTGTCGCGCGGCGAAACCATGGCTCGAAGGCGCGCCGGTCGGTCAGCGCGCGGACGCCTGCACCAAGTCTACGACCTGCCGCGCGGCGTCGGCGACCGAGTCGTTGACGATGCGGAAGTCGAACTCCGACTGCGCCGCGAGCTCCACCCGCGCGGTGCGCAGGCGCCGTGCGCGCTCCTCCTCGTCCTCAGTGCCGCGTCCCACCAGGCGCGAGGTGAGCTCATCCCAGCTGGGCGGGAGCAGGAACACGAGCGTCGCCGACGGGTCGGCGGCCCGCACCTGGCGCGCGCCCTGCAGGTCGATCTCCAGCAGCACCGCCTTGCCGTCGGCCAGCGCCTGCTCGATGGGCGCGCGCGGCGTGCCGTACCGGTGACGGTTGTGAACGGTCGCGTACTCCAGCAGCTCCCCGTCGGCGATGAGCCGATCGAACTCGGCCTCGTCGACGAAGTAGTAGTGCTGCCCCTCGACCTCGCCGGGGCGCGGCGCGCGGGTGGTCGCCGACACCGAGATGAGGATCTCGGGGTAGTTCTCGCGGATGTGCGCGGCGACGGTCCCCTTGCCGACGGCCGTCGGGCCGGCCAGCACGATGAGACGGCTGCGGCCGGGGCGCGCCTGCGGCTCGGGCATGCGCTGGTCGAGCCATGCGGCCAGGGCGTGGCGCTGGCGGCTGCCGAGCCCGCCGAGGCGCTTGACGGGCGAGATCGCGAGCTCGGCGAGCACGCGGTCGCGCTTGCCCTCGCCGATCGCCGGCAGCGCCATGAGGAACTCCGGCACGCGCATGGTGCCGGCCGGGGACTGCGGGTCGGCCTCGGCGCGGCGCAGCACCTCCTGCGGGGTGACCACGCGCATCGCGAGGTCGCGCTTGAGGCTGGCCCGCGCGCGGCGCGCGGCGACCGCCTTGCGCGAGGCCGCAGCGCGGTCGACCGCCGGCGGGCTGGGACGGCCGGGAGCCGTCGCGTCGCTGTCAGACAAGGGAGCCTCCCTTCGAGGTCCGGTATGCGGATGCGGCGCGCGCGACGGCGTCGGCGAGACCGTCGGGCCCCGCGGCGAGGATGCTGCGGCTCTCGGAGGCGATCACGCTCGGCGCGGCGCCCGCGAACACCGCCTCGAGGCGATCCGGTCGCGCGCCCTGGAAGCCGAAGCCCGGCGCGAGGATGGGCGCCGGCGGCGTGAACGGGGCGATGCCCGCGTCCTGCCAGTCCACCGTCGCGCCGACGACGAAGCCCAGGTTCCCCCACTCTCCCGCGGGCGTCGCCCGCGCGTTGCGCGCCGAGACCTCCGCGATCACCGTCGCGGCGACGGTCGCGCCGTCGGCGACCGCGCGCTGCAGGCCGGCGGCTTCGGGATTGCTCGTGGCGGCGAGGACGAACGCGCCCTTGCCGTGTGCCGCGGCCAGCTCGAACGCGCCGTCGAGGGCGCCCACCCCGAGGTAGGGGCTCATCGTGAGCGCGTCGGCCTCGAGCGGCGAACCGGGGGTCAGCCAGGCAGCGGCGTACGCGTCCATGGTGGAGCCGATGTCGCCGCGCTTGGCGTCGGCGATCACGACGAGATCGGCCGCGCGAGCGGCCGCGAGCACGTCCTCGAGGGCGGCGAAGCCCGCGGACCCGTATCGCTCGAAGAACGACACCTGCGGCTTCACGATCCCCGCACGTCCGGCGACCGCCTCGACGACGCGCAGGCCGAACTCGCGCACGCCCCGGCCATCCGCCCCCAGCCCCCACTGCGCGAGCAGCGAGGGGTGGGGGTCGATGCCCACGCAGAGCGGTCCGCGCGCGCCGATGACGGCGCGGACCCGCTCTCCGAAGGCCGGCACTACGCGCTCACCGCGACCCTGCGCGCGGCGCGGTCGGCCGCGAACTCCTGGAGGCTGCGCACGTCGTAGCCGCCGGACATGGAGTCCATCGCGCTCACGGCCGCCCCGAGCACCGAGATGGTGGTGAAGAGCGCCTTGTCCGCGCCCACCGCCGCCGCGCGGATCTCGTAGCCGTCGGCGCGCGCCGACATGCCGCTGGGGGTGTTGACGATGATGTCCACGCGCCCGGCGTTGATGAGGTCGACGATGTTCTCGGCCTGGTCCTCCTGCGTGTCGCTGTACTTGCGGACGACCTCGACATCGACGCCGTTGCGCGCGAGGATCTCCGCCGTGCCCTCCGTGGCGAGCAGCCGGAAGCCCAGCTGGCGCAGCCGGTGGGCGGGCAGAATGACATCGCGCTTGTCGCTGTCGGCGACCGAGATGAACACGGTGCCCGAGAGCGGGATGCCGCCGTAGGCCGCCGTCTGGCTCTTCGCGAACGCCGTCGGGAAGTCGCGGTCGATGCCCATGACCTCGCCCGTCGAGCGCATCTCGGGGCCGAGCACGGAGTCGACGACGGCGCCCTCGCGGGTGCGGAAGCGCTTGAACGGCAGGACCGCCTCCTTGACCGCCACGGGGGCGTCGAGGGGGACGCGCGAGCCGTCCTGCTCGGGCAGCATGCCCTCGTCCTTCAGCTCGTCGATCGTCGAGCCGGCCATGATGCGGCTCGCGGCCTTCGCCAGCGGGATGCCCAGCGCCTTCGACACGAACGGCACCGTGCGGCTCGCGCGCGGGTTCGCCTCGATGACGTAGAGCACGCCCGCGCTGATCGCGAACTGCACGTTGAGCAGCCCGCGCACGCCGACGCCCTGGGCGATGGCGAGCGTCGCATCGCGCACCCGGTCGATCTCGGTGCGGCCGAGCGACATCGGCGGCAGGGTGCAGCTCGAGTCGCCGGAGTGGATGCCGGCCTCCTCGAGGTGCTCCATGATGCCGCCCACGTACAGCTCGTGGCCGTCGTACAGCGCGTCGACATCGATCTCCACCGCGTCGTCGAGGAACCGGTCCACGAGCAGCGGCAGGCCGGGGCCGATGATCGCCTGGTCGGCGATGCGCACGAAGTAGTCGCGGAGGCTCGCGGTGTCGTAGACGATCTCCATGCCGCGGCCGCCGAGCACGAAGCTCGGGCGGACGAGCACGGGGTAGCCGATGTCCTCGGCGACCGCGACGGCCCCGTCGACGTCGATCGCCGTGCCGTTGCGGGGCGCGACGAGGGCCGCGCGCTCGAGGATCTCGGAGAAGAGGCCGCGCTCCTCGGCGAGGTCGATGGCGGCGGGGCTGGTGCCGAGGATGCGGTAGCCCGCGTCTTCGATCCCCTTCGCGAGGCCGAGCGGCGTCTGGCCGCCGAGCTGGCAGATGACGCCGTGGATCTCGCCCGACTGCGCCTCCGCATGCAGCACCTCGAGCACGTCCTCGAGCGTGAGCGGCTCGAAGTACAGCCGGTCGGAGGTGTCGTAGTCGGTCGACACGGTCTCCGGGTTGCAGTTGACCATCACGGTCTCGTAGCCGGCGGCGCTCAGCGCGAACGAGGCGTGCACGCACGAGTAGTCGAACTCGACGCCCTGGCCGATGCGGTTGGGGCCCGAGCCGATGATGACGACCTTGCGGCGGTCGGACGGCGTGACCTCGGTCTCCTGCTCGTAGCTGGAGTAGTGGTACGGCGTCTGCGCGGGGAACTCGCCCGCGCACGTGTCGACGGTCTTGAAGACCGGGCGGATGCCGAACCCGTGGCGGATGGCGCGCACCTCGACCTCGGCGAGCCCGCGCAGCTGCGCGATCTGGCCATCCGAGAAGCCGTGGTCCTTGGCGAGGCGGATGGCCCGCTCGTCGAGCTCGGGCGCCTGCGCGACTGCATCGGCGACCTCGTTGATGAGGACCATCTGGTCGAGGAACCACGGGTCGATGGCCGTGGACTCGAACACCTGCTCCACCGTCGCGCCGAGGCGCAGCGCCTGCTGCACGGCGACGATGCGGCCGTCGGTCGGGGTCTTGATGACCTCGAGCAGCTCCTCGACCGAGCGCTCCTCCGGGCCCCAGTGGAAGCTCGAGCCGCGCTTCTCCACCGAGCGGAGCGCCTTCTGCAGCGCCGTGGTGTAGTTGCGGCCGATCGCCATGGCCTCGCCGACCGACTTCATGGTGGTCGTGAGGGTCGGGTCGGCGGCGGGGAACTTCTCGAACGCGAACCGCGGCACCTTGACGACGACGTAGTCGAGCGTCGGCTCGAACGAGGCGGGCGTCACCTTCGTGATGTCGTTGGGCACCTCGTCGAGGCGGTAGCCGAGCGCCAGCTTCGCGGCGAGCTTCGCGATCGGGAAGCCCGTGGCCTTCGAGGCGAGTGCCGAGGAGCGTGAGACGCGCGGGTTCATCTCGATGACGATGATGCGGCCATCCGCCGGGTTGATGGCGAACTGGATGTTGCAGCCGCCGGTGTCGACGCCCACCGCGCGGATGATGTCGATGCCGATGTCGCGGAGGCGCTGGTACTCGCGGTCGGTCAGCGTGAGCGACGGGGCCACCGTGATGGAGTCGCCGGTGTGCACGCCGACGGGGTCGACGTTCTCGATGGTGCAGACGACGACGGTGTTGTCGGCCGTGTCGCGCATGAGCTCGAGCTCGTACTCCTTCCAGCCGAGGATGGACTCCTCCAGGAGCACCTCGGTGGTGGACGACTCGTGGAGGCCCGCGCCGGCGATGCGGCGGAGATCGGCCTCGTTGTACGCGAAGCCCGAGCCCAGGCCTCCCATGGTGAACGACGGGCGCACGACGAGCGGGTAGCCAAGCTTCTCGGCGCCCTCGAGCACCTCGTCCATGGTGTGGGCGATGTGGCTGCGCGCGACCTCGGCGCCGGCCTCGATGACGAGCTCCTTGAAGACCTGGCGGTCCTCGCCCTTGCGGATGGCGTCGGGCTTGGCGCCGATGAGCTCGACGTCGTACTTCTCGAGGATGCCGCGCTCGTGCAACGCCATGGCCGCGTTCAGCGCGGTCTGCCCGCCGAGGGTCGGCAGGATGGCGTCGGGCTTCTCCTTGGCGATGATCGTCTCGATCACCTCGGGGGTGATCGGCTCGACGTACGTCGCGTCGGCGAATTCGGGGTCGGTCATGATCGTGGCGGGGTTCGAGTTCACGAGGATGACGCGGACGCCCTCCTCGCGGAGCACGCGGCACGCCTGGGTGCCGGAGTAGTCGAACTCCACGGCCTGACCGATGACGATCGGGCCGGATCCGATGACGAGGACGGACTGGATGTCGTCGCGCTTAGGCATTCGCTTCCTTCTTGCTGATGGTGTCCTGCACCATGTCGACGAACCGGTCGAAGAGGTAGTTGGCGTCGTGGGGGCCGCCGGCGGCCTCCGGGTGGTACTGCACGGAGAACGCGGGGATGTCGAGGGCGCGCAGGCCCTCCACCACGTCGTCGTTGAGGCCGACGTGGCTCACCTCGACGCGGCCGAAGCCGGCCGGGCTCTCGAAGACGCCCTCGATCGGGGCGTCGACGGCGAACCCGTGGTTGTGCGCGGTGATCTCCACGCGGCCGGTGAGCTTGTCGCGGACCGGCTGGTTGATGCCGCGGTGGCCGAAGGGCAGCTTGTAGGTGCCGAGGCCGAGCGCGCGGCCGAGCAGCTGATTGCCGAAGCAGATGCCGAAGAACGGCACGCCCTCGCGCAGCACGTTCTGCAGCAGCTCGACGTGCGCGTCGCTCGCGGCGGGGTCGCCGGGGCCGTTGGAGTAGAACACGGCGACGGGCGAGACCGCGAGGACCTCGTCGATGGTCGCGCTCTGCGGCAGCACGTGCACCTCGAAGCCGCGGCGGGCGAGGTTCTCGACCGTGGCCTGCTTGATGCCGAGGTCGATGACCGCGACGTTCCCGATCCGCTCGCCCTGCGCGGGGGTCACCTCGGCGACCGCGACCGAGACCTCGGCGGAGAGGTTCAGGCCCGTCATCTCCGGGGCCTCGGCGACGAGTCGCAGCTGCTCCTCGGCGGTGAGGCCCGCGGCCTCGCCGGAGAAGACGCCGCCGCGCATCGAGCCGGCGGAGCGGATGTGGCGGGTGACCGCGCGGGTGTCGATCCCGCTGATGCCCACGACGCCGTCGCGCTCGAGGGCGTCGTCGAGGGTCTCCTCGGCGCGCCAGCTCGACACGACGCGGCTGGGGTCGCGCACGATGTAGCCCGACACCCAGATGCGGCGGGACTCGGGGTCTTCGGTGTTCACGCCGGTGTTGCCGATGTGCGGCGCGGTCTGCAGCACGATCTGGCCCGCGTAGGACGGGTCGGTGAGGGTCTCCTGGTACCCGGTCATGCCGGTGGAGAAGACGACCTCGCCGAGGGTCGTGCCGCGGGCGCCGTAGGCGTACCCGGCGAAGCGGGCGCCGTCTTCGAGGACGAGGACCGCGGGTTCGCGGTCGAGCAGAGAGGTCATCGGATGGCTCCTGTCGGGTTCGAGGATGTGCGCAGGTCTTCGATCGCCGCGACGAGCGCGTCGGGGTCGTCGCCCTGCAGGCGCACGTAGGAATCGCAGATCGTGCCGTCGGCCGCGCACCACGCGATGAGGACGAGGCCGTCCTGCTCCACCACGCGGTCGATGGTCCAGGTCGCGCGGCCGGAGCCGGCGATCTCCTCGGCACGGAGGAAGACGGTGGGAGCGCCCGAGAGGTCGAGCGCGACGCCGCGGTCGGTCACCGTGATGGCGACCTTCGCGCGGAAGTCGAGGGGCTTCACGGCGAGGCGGTCGAGCGGCTGCTCGTGCCGCGTCGTGGCGACGTAGATGCCCGCGAAGCGCGCGGTCGCCGCGCCCTCGGCCGGGCGGACCGGCACGACGGTGCCGGCGTCGCGGCGCACGCGTCGTCGCCAGCCCCAGGCCATCCCGGCGAGGATGAGCACGGCGATGACGACCATCAGCAGCAAGCCGGGCAGGTACTCGCTCATGCGCGCGCGCCCTCCCGCTCCACGAGCTCGCCGTCGGCGAGGGTGAGGGCGCCGCGGTGCACGGTCCAGAGGACGCGTCCGGGCAGCTCGCGCCCGAGGTACGGGGAGTTCCCGCTGCGGCCGCGCAGATCGTCCGTGCGGAACGGCGCCGACGGACGCGGGTCGTAGAGGGTGATCTCGGCGGGCTGGCCCACCGCGATCGGCGTGCCGTGGCCTGCCAGGCGGCCGATCCGGGCCGGGGCCTTCGACATCACGCGCGCGACGTCCGACCATCCGATGAGGCCGGTCGCGACCATCGCCTCGTGGACGACGCGCAGCGCGCTCTCGAGGCCGACCATCCCGTTGGCCGCGGCCGCCCACTCGCAGCTCTTGCTCTCGGCGGGGTGCGGCGCGTGGTCGGTGGCGACGATGTCGATCGTCCCGTCGGCGAGCCCCTCGCGCACGGCGCGCACGTCCTCCTCGCGGCGCAGCGGCGGGTTGACCTTGTAGCGCGCGTCGTAGCCGCGCACGAGCTCGTCGGTCAGCAGCAGGTGGTGCGGGGTGACCTCGGCGGTCACGGCGATGCCGCGCTTCTTGGCCCACCGGATGATGTCGACCGAGCCCGCCGTGGACAGGTGGCAGACGTGCAGGCGCGACCCGACGTGCTCGGCGAGGAGCACGTCGCGCGCGATGATGGACTCCTCGGCGACCGCGGGCCATCCGGCGAGCCCGAGCTCGGCCGACACGACGCCCTCGTTCATCTGGGCGCCCTCGGTGAGGCGCGGGTCCTGCGCGTGCTGGGCGACGACGCCGTCGAACGCCTTCACGTACTCCAGGGCGCGGCGGATGATGAGCGGGTCCCACACGCAGAAGCCGTCGTCGCTGAAGACCCGCACGCGGGCGCGAGAGTCGGCCATGGCGCCCAGCTCCGCGAGCCGCTCGCCCTTCTGCCCGACGGTCACGGCGCCGATCGGCTGCACCGTGGCGTACCCGGCTGCCTCGCCGAGCGCGAGCTCCTGCTCGACCACGCCGGCGACATCCGCCACGGGCGACGTGTTCGGCATGGCGAAGACGGCGGTGAAGCCGCCGGCCGCCGCCGCGCGCGTGCCGGTGAGGATGGTCTCGCTCGCCTCGTATCCCGGCTCGCGCAGGTGGGTGTGCAGGTCGACGAGTCCCGGCAGCGCGATCAGGCCGGCCGCGTCGATGACGCGGGCCCCGGCGCGGCTGATGCCGCCGCCGACCTCGGCGATGCGGCCGTCCTCGACGAGGATGTCGGCGGTCTCGCCGCCCTCGATCGCGGCCCCCTGGATGAGGAGCGGCTTCGTCTCGGTCACTTCGTCTCCTCGCTCCTGCGCTCGCCCGCCAGCAGCAGGTAGAGCACGGCCATCCGCACCGACACACCGGCTCGCACCTGCTCGAGCACGGTGGCCCTGGGCGAGTCGGCGGCGGCTGCGGAGATCTCCAGTCCCCGGTTCATCGGACCGGGGTGCATGACGATGGTATCGCCCGTGAGCCTGGCGAAGCGCTCCGGGTCGAGCCCCCAGCGTCGGGAATACTCCCGCTCCGAGGGGAAATAGGCGGCGTTCATCCGCTCGGCCTGGATGCGCAGCATCATGAGCGCGTCGGGCTGCTCGGCGATCGCGTCGTCGAGGTCGTAGCGCACCGACACCGGCCACTGCGTGACGTCCTGGGGCAGCAGCGTCGGCGGGGCGACGAGGGTCACCTCGGCGCCCAGCGTGGCGAGCAGCCAGACGTTCGAGCGGGCCACGCGGGAGTGGAGGATGTCGCCGACGATCGCGACGCGGTATCCGGCGAGGTCCTTGCCGCGGCTGCCGGCGCCGTGGCGGCGCTTGCGCATGGTGAACGCGTCGAGGAGCGCCTGCGTGGGGTGCTCGTGGGTGCCGTCGCCGGCGTTGACGACGCCCGCCGAGATCCAGCCGCTCGTGGCGAGCGTGCGCGGCGCGCCCGAGGCGCCGTGGCGGATGACGACCGCGTCGGCGCCCATCGCCTGGAGGGTCTGCGCGGTGTCCTGCAGGCTCTCGCCCTTGGAGACGCTCGAGCCCTTCGCGGAGAAGTTGATGACATCGGCCGAGAGGCGCTTGGCTGCGGCCTCGAACGAGATGCGCGTGCGGGTGGAGTCCTCGAAGAAGAGGTTCACGACCGTGCGACCGCGGAGGGTCGGGAGCTTCTTGACCTCGCGCTCCTGGGTGCCCTGCATGTCCTCGGCGACGTCGAGGATGCGGATGGCGTCCTCGCGGGTCAGCATGCGGGTGTCGAGCAGGTGGCGCATCACTCGCCTCCCTCGATCGAGACGTGCTCTTCGCCGTCGACCTCGGCGAGGCGCACGTTCACGCGCTCGGAGCGGGCGGACGGGAGGTTCTTGCCGACGAAGTCCGGCCGGATCGGCAGCTCGCGGTGGCCGCGGTCGACGAGGATGGCCAGGCGCACGGCGGCGGGGCGGCCGATGTCGTTCAGCGCGTCGAGGGCGGCGCGGATGCTGCGGCCGGAGAACAGCACGTCGTCGACGAGGACGACGGTGCGGCCGTCGATGCCCTCGGCCGGGATGTCGGTCGGGCGCGGCGCGCGGGTGGGATGCTGCGCCAGGTCGTCGCGGTACATCGTCACATCGAGCGATCCCACCGGCACGGGGCGGCCGCCGAAGCGCTCGATGAGCGCTGCGAGGCGGTGCGCGAGGGTGACGCCGCGGGTGGGGATGCCCAGGAGGACCAGGCCCTCCGGGCCTCGGTTCGACTCGAGGATCTCGTGAGCGATCCGCGTCAGCGCGCGGGCGATGTCGGCGTCATGCAGCACGGTTCTCGTGCTCATCTGCCGCTCCCTTCTCCGCCTCACAGGACGGGGTTAAAGGTGCAGGTGCGCTCAGTCTACCGGGTGCCGGTCACGGCTCGAGCAGGCCGCGGATGTCGTCGGCCGTGAGCGCCTGCGAGAACAGCGCGTCGTCATCCATGACGGCCTTGAACAGGCGCGCCTTGCGCTCCTGCAGCGCCATGACCTTCTCCTCGATGGTGTCGGCGGCGATCATCCGGTACACCATGACCTGCTTGTCCTGGCCGATGCGGTGCGCGCGGTCGACGGCCTGCGCCTCCGCCGCGGGGTTCCACCACGGGTCGAGGAGGTAGACGTAGTCCGCCTCGGTCAGGGTGAGGCCGAAGCCGCCGGCCTTGAGGCTGATGAGGAACACCGGCGCGTCGCCCGTGCGGAACGACTCGACGACCGCCGGGCGATCGCGGGTGCTGCCGTCGAGGTGAGCATGCGCGATGCCCTCCCGGTCGAGGCGCGCGGCCACGAGATCGAGGTACGACGTGAACTGGCTGAAGACCAGCGCGCGGTGGCCCTCGGCGATGACGGCGTCGAGCTGCTCGACCAGCGCGTCGAGCTTGCTCGAGGCGATGTCCGCGTGCTCGGGGTCGACGAGCTCGGGCGCGAGGCTCAGCAGGCGCAGCAGGGTGAGCGACCGGAACACGATGAAGCGGTTGCGGTCGAGGTCGTCGAGCAGGCCGAGCACCTTCTGCCGCTCGCGCTGCAGCACGGTGTCGTAGACGGCGCGGTGCGCGGGGCTCAGCTCGACATGCAGCCGCTGCTCCTGCTTGGGCGGCAGGTCGCCCGCCACGAGCTCCTTCGTGCGGCGCAGCATGAGCGGGCGCAGCCGCCGCCGCAGCCGCGCGAGGCGCTCTGCGCGGTACGCGCTCCCCTCCTGGTCCTCCGGGACCTTCCCCTTCTCGATCGGCCCGACGTACTCCTCGCGGAAACGGCGGGCGGAGGGGAAGAGCCCGGGCGCGGCGAGCGACAGCAGCGCCCAGAGCTCTGAGAGGCCGTTCTCCAGCGGCGTGCCGGTCACGGCGAACGTCACGTCCGCGCGCAGCTCGGCGGCCGCGCGATGCACGCCGGTCTGCGGGTTCTTGGCGAACTGGGCCTCGTCGAGCACGAGCCCCGCCCACTCCACCGACGCGTACTCCTCGGCGTCCAGGCGCAGGAGCGCGTAGGAGGTCACCACGATGTCCGCACCCGCCGCGGTCTCCGCCAGCGTGCCCGTGCGCTTGGACCGGGTCGCCTCGATGCGGCGCACGCGCAGCGACGGAGCGAAGCGCTCGGCCTCGTCGCGCCACGTCGCAGTGACCGAGGTCGGGGCGACGACGAGGAACGGGCGCTCCTCCCCCGCCTCGCGGGTGTGCAGGATGAGCGCGAGCATCTGCAGCGTCTTGCCGAGACCCATGTCGTCGGCGAGGATCCCGCCCAGGCGGTGACGCCACAGGAAGGCCAGCCAGTCCAGGCCCTCCTGCTGGTACGGCCGCAGCTGCGCGTGCAGCCCCGCGGGCGGCGCTGTCGGCTCGATGCGCTCCACGTCGCGCAGCCCCTCGGCCGTCGCGCGCCACGCCGCCGCCGGAAGGGACTCGTCGGCGATGTCCTCGAACTCCGACCAGAGCGCGGTCTGGTAGCGGCTGATCCGCGGCCCCGACTCCCACTCCGACAGGGTCGCCGCCTCGTCGACCAGGTCGCGCAGGCGCTGCAGCGCGGGGTGCGCGAGGGAGAAGTACTCGCCGTCGGCGAGCAGCATCTTCTTCCGCCGCTGGCTGATGGCGGTGAACAGCGGCGCGAACGGGATGGTGCGTCCGTCGATGGTCACCACGACGCCGAGGTCGAACCAGTCCGAGTCGGTCGTCTCCACCGTGGACACGGAGATCTCGGGGGCGCCGGCGAGTTCGCGGTAGCGCCGCCGGGTGCCCGTCGTCTCCACCTCGACGTCGGCGGCCTCCAGCGCCGGCAGGATCCGATCGGAGAACTCCGCCGCGTCGACGTCGCGCAGCTCTCCGGAGGGCGCGAACGGCACATCCGCGGAGGCGTCTGCCCATGCCCGCGCGACGACGGCCGCCTGCGCGGCCTCGGCCTGGCCATCCCGGTCGGGATCGGCGGCGGCGGCGCCGACGGGCGCGTCGAAGCGATGGCGGCCGAGACCGGCGTATGCCCAGGACAGCGCGTACGTGACGCGGTCGCCGGGGTGGAAGACGACCTCGATGACGGGCTGCGGAGCGGGCTGCTCCGGGATCTCGATATCGGCGCTCGAGCGGATCTCCGCGCGCCGCGCGATGACGGGCAGGGCCTCCGCCACGAACTGGTCGGTCTCGTCTTCGGGCACCGAGACCGGCCCGGCGAGGAGCGCGGCGACGGGGTCGGTGAGCGTGACGGGCGCGAGGGTGAGCGAGATGCGCCCGTACTCGACGGCGAACGCGTAGACGCCGGAGCGGGAGATGGGCCGCACGGCCGCGACGTCGACGGGCGCGCCGTCGATCTCGACCTCCGCGCGGACCTCGAGTCCGCCCGCGTCGGCATCGTCGATGCGGATGCGGGCGGCAGCGGCCTGCGCGAGGCGCACGTCGAGGAGCTTCTGCGTGGGGATGAGCGGGATGCTCAGCGCGTCCGCCGCGCGCAGGTGCGTCCACAGGAGCGCAGACGGGATCGTGTCGAGCGTCAGCCACTCGGCGCCGTCGCCGAAGGAGTCGAGGCGGAAGACGTCGCGGGCGATGCTGTAGAGCTCGGCGAACCAGCGCGACTGCGGCCGCGAGAACCGGCCGCCGGGCCTGCGCACCGCCTCCCACGAGGCGTCGCCCTTGATCCAGGCGCCCGACCGGTCGCTGCGCAGCAGCGGGCGCAGCCCGACGAACAGCTCGCCGGCGGCGCCCCGCTCGAGATGGCGCGGGTGCGCGGGCTCGGCGCGCCGCGCCTGCCAGGCGCCGCGTGCCGCGCGGTGACGCAGCTCCACGCCGAGCGCGAGCGGAACGGTCTCCGGGGAACCCGCGGCCTCTTCCGGCGAGCCGATCAGGCCGCGCCAGGACGAGGCCGCGGCGTCATGACGCGCACCGGCGGCGTTCCGCCGCTGCGCGTTGCCCGCGAGCAGGGCGGCTACCACGTGCTTGCAGCGGCTGCGCATGGGGCAGCTGCACTGCGAGGCGACGATCGCCGACGTCCGGGCGTCGATGCGCACACGCACCGAGTAGCTGCGCGCGGCGGAGCCCGACACGCGCGCGGTGAGGGTGACGCCGTCGGTCATCCAGCGGGCGTGCTCGACCGCACCCTCCTGGAAGTACGCGAGCCCGCGCTCGTACGCTCCTTCGTCCGCCATCCTGCGGATGGCGTCGACGGGGACGAACGGCGCGGGCACGCGGAGGGCGCGCTCAGTTCGAGCGCGCGATGCGCGCGAGGACGCCGTGCACGAAGGCGCCCGACTCCTCGGTGGAGAGCTCCTTGGCGAGCTCCACCGCCTCGTCGATCGCGACCGCCGTCGGCACCTCGTCGTTGTACATGATCTCCCACGCCGCCATGCGCAGCAGCGCACGGTCGACGGCGGGCATCCGCTCCAGGCGCCAGTCGCGGCTGTGCGTGGTGATCTGCTCGTCGATCTCGTCGCGGTGGTCGATGACGCCGTCGACGATCTCGCGGGCGTACAGCCACGAGGCCTGTCGCGCGGGCTCGCCCGCGGCGCGCCGCGCCTCGGCCGCGAGCGTCACGTCCAGGCCGTCACCGCGGACGTCAGACGAGAAGAGGATGTCGAGGGCGCGCTTGCGCGCCTTGGTGCGTGCGCTCACTCGCGCGACTCAGTTGACGCGGCCGAGGTAGTCGCCCGTGCGGGTGTCGACCTTGACCTTCGTGCCGGTCTCGAGGAACAGCGGCACCTGGATCTCGGCGCCGGTCTCCACCGTGGCGGACTTGGTGCCGGCCGACGAGCGGTCGCCCTGCAGGCCCGGCTCGGTGTAGGTGATCTCGAGGACGACGGACGCGGGCATCTCGACGTAGAGCGGGAGGCCGTCGTGCAGGGCGATCGTGACGAGCTGGTTCTCCAGGAGGAAGTTCGCGGCGTCGCCGACGACGGTGCCCGGCACGTTGATCTGGTCGTAGTCCGTCGCGTCCATGAACACGAACGACTCGCCGTCGTTGTAGAGGTACGTGAAGTCGCGGCGGTCGACGTTCTGGATGTCGACCTTGGCGCCGGCGTTGAACGTGCGGTCGACGACCTTGCCGGAGACGACGTTCTTGAGCTTGGTGCGCACGAACGCGCCGCCCTTGCCGGGCTTGACGTGCTGGAACTCCACCACGCTCCAGAGCTGTCCGTCGATGGCGAGGACGACGCCGTTCTTGATGTCTGCGGTGGATGCCATGTGCGTATTCGGTCCGTTCGTGTGGATCGTTCGTCGGAAGGGGCGGGGCCCGCGCGGGACCGAGAGAAGATTCTAGTTCAGATCCACGTGCGTCGGATGGATGACCCGCTTGAGGAAGTCCTGCATGCGCGGCGTCTGCGGGGCCGAGATGACCTGCTCGGCCGGTCCCTCCTCCACGACGACGCCGCCGTCCATGAAGACGACGCGGTCGGCCACCACCCGGGCGAACTCCATCTCGTGCGTGACGACGAGCATCGTCATGCCGTCGCGGGCGAGCGCGCGCATGATCGCGAGCACGTCGCCGACGGTCTCCGGGTCGAGGGCGGAGGTGGGCTCGTCGAAGAGCATGAGGTGCGGGTCCATCGAGAGCGACCGCGCGATCGCGACCCGCTGCTGCTGGCCGCCGGAGAGCTGATCGGGGTAGCGCTCGTCGAAGTCGGCGAGCCCCACCTTCGCGAGGTTCTCCCGGGCGACGCGCTGGGCCTCCTCGCGCCCGCGCCGCAGCACCTTGATCTGCGCGACGGTGCAGTTCTCCAGCACCGTGAGGTGCGGGAACAGGTTGAACTGCTGGAACACCATCCCCACGTGGCGGCGCAGCTCGTCGATGTCGACGTCGGGGTCGGTCACCTCGCGGCCGCCCACCTGCACGGAGCCGCCGCTGGGCGCCTCGAGCAGGTTCACACAGCGCAGCAGGGTGGACTTCCCCGAGCCGGACGGCCCGATGAGGCAGACGACCTCGCCGGGCCGGACCTCGAGGTCGACGCCCTTGAGGACCTCGTTCGACCCGAAGGCCTTGCGGAGTCCCTGGATCGTCACGCCGAAGTGCGCCTCCGGCTGGGAGCTGTCGGTCATGTCTCCTCCTGGAGTGCTCATCGCGCGGCCTTCGCCGCCCGCGACTCGAACCGGCGGGAGAGCTGGCTGAGCGGCAGGGTGATGATCAGGTACATGGCGCCCGCCACGACGAGCGGCGTGATGCCCGCGCCGTACTGCAGGATGCCGTCGCGTCCGAGCTTGGTGAGCTCGAAGCTCGATGCGGCCAGGCCGATGACGTAGATCAGCGATGTGTCCTTGGTCACGAGGATGAACTCGTTCGTGAGCGGCGGGAGCACGATGCGGAAGGCCTGCGGGATGACGATCGTGAGCATCGCGCGCCAGCCGGGCATGCCGAGCGAGCGGGCGGCCTCGTACTGGCCGCGCGGCACGGCCTGCAGGCCCGCGCGCAGCGTCTCCGCGATGTAGGCCGCCGCCACGATCCCGAGCGACAGCATGACCACGAGCATCGTCGGCCAGCGCGTGCCGGGGAAGGCCGCCGGAACGCCGAAGCCGAACGCGATGAAGACGAGGAGCGCCGGGACGCCGCGGAAGAACTCGATGTAGGCCGTGGCGATCCAGCGGTAGGGCGGGAACGACGCGATCTTCATGAGCGCCAGCAGCAGGCCGAGCGTCAGCCCGAGAGCGAACGACACCAGCGTGTAGAGGATGGTGTTCTTGAGGCCGACGAGGATCACGCCGGGGAACATGCCCGCGACGGCGGGGAAGTCGAAGAACGAGTTCAGCACGCGCGGCCAGTCGACGCTGACCGCCAGGACGACCAGGACGGCGACGAAGATGCCGCCCTGGACGTACTGGCTGGTCCGCGCGCGCTGGCGTGCGGTCAGGGCCACCGCGCGCCCCTTACGCGCCGTCGCCGAACCAGGTCGACTTCAGCTCGTCCAGCTCGCCGGAGTCGGTCAGGCGCTGCAGCGTGCCGTTGACGACGTCCATCAGCTCGGTGTCGCCCTTCTCGGTTGCGATGCCCAGCTGCTCGCCGGTCTCGAAGTCGGCCACGCGCGTGAAGCCCTCTTCGTCCTTGATGCCGTAGCCGAGGACGGAGACGTTGCCGAGCACGGCGTCGACGGTGCCGGCCTTCAGCGCCTCGAGCTGGAGGCCTGCGTTCTCGAAGCCGACCGGGGAGATCCCGTTCTCCTGCGCGTACGCCTCGCCGGTGGTGCCGGACTGCACGCCGACGACCTTGCCGGCGGCGGACTCGAGGTCCTCGATGCCGGAGCCGTCGGCAGCGATGAGCGTCAGGTCATCGTCCATGTAGGGCTCCGAGAAGTCCATGTTGCCCTTGCGCTCCTCCGTGATGGAGATGGAGGAGATGGCGAGGTCGCACTTGTCGAACGAGAGACCGGACTGGATCGACTCGAACGAGTCGGTGATGACCTCGAGCTCGGCGTCGAGGTCCTCCGCGATGGCCGCGGCGATGTCCATGTCGAAGCCGACGGTGTCGCCGTTCTCGTCGATGAACTCGAAGGGCTCGTAGGGGATGTCGGAGCAGACGGTGAGCTTGCCGGACTCGACGAGCTGGACGCCGCCGGCCGAGGCCTCGGGCTCCTCGCCGCCGGACGCGCAACCGGCCAGGGCGAGCCCGGCGGTGCTCGTGACGATCAGTGCGGTCACCGCACGGGACGAGATGCGCTTCATGGCAGGGGCCTTCCTCGAAGTGGTGGGGTTCATCCTAGTCACGCGCCGCCGGTCGAGATGATGCGACCCGCGCTCTCCTCCGCGATCTCCTGATACGCGGCGAAGAGGAGCGATTCGTCGGGCGCCTGGGCGAGCGTGGGCTTGCCGATGTCGTCCAGGAGCACGAACCGCAGCATCCCCGCGCGCGCCTTCTTGTCGCGCTGCATGGTGGCCAGCAGCTGCTGCCACGCTCCCGTCCGGTAGGTGGTGGGGAGGCCGAGGGACGTGAGGATGGCGCGATGCCGGTCGACGGCCGCGTCCGGGAGTCGCCCGGCCAGTCGCGAGAGCTCCGCGGCATACATCATGCCGATCGACACGGCGGCGCCGTGGCGCCACCGGTAGCGCTCGGCGTGCTCGATCGCGTGCCCGAGCGTGTGGCCGTAGTTGAGCGTCTCCCGGACGCCCGATTCGCGGAAGTCCTCTCCCACCACGTCGGCCTTCATGCGGATGGCCAGCTCGATGCAGCGGCGGAACTCGGGAGTGGTCGGATCGGTCGCCCGCGCCGGATCGGCCTCGACGATCTCGAGGATCTCCGGGTACCGGATGAACCCCGCCTTCACGACCTCGGCGAAGCCCGCGACCGCCTCGTTCTCCGGCAGCGTGGCGAGCAGGTCGAGGTCGCAGAGCACCGCCCGCGGCGCCCAGAAGGCCCCCACGAGGTTCTTCCCCTCCGCCGTGTTGATGCCGGTCTTCCCGCCGATCGCGGCGTCGACCATGCCGAGGACGGTGGTGGGGATCTGCACGACGTCGACGCCGCGCAGCCAGGTCGCCGCGACGAAGCCGGCGAGGTCGGTCACCGCGCCGCCGCCGAGTCCCACGACGGCGTCGGTGCGGGTGAAGTCGGCCTGGCCCATGATCTGCCAGCAGAAGGCCGCCACCTCGACCCGCTTGGCCTGCTCGGCGTCGGGCACCTCGGCGAGGAGGATCTCGCGCCCGCCCGACTCGACGAGCTCCGTGCGCAGCTGCTCGGCGCGTGCGCCGAGCGACGGCTGGTGCACGATGAGCACCTTCGTCGCGGCGGGCGGCAGCGCGTCGGCGAGACGCGCCAGGGCGCCACTGCCGACGATGACGTCGTAGCCGGGGGTCCCCGCCACGCTGATGACGGTGTCGCTCATGTGTCCTCCTCGGTGCGCGCGGTGCGCGCGCTCGGCTCGTGGTCTGCCGGCCCTTCGCCGCGCACCCATGCGACGATGCGGTCGACCGCGCCCTGGGTGGGCCCGCGTGACGTGTCGAAGACGGCGTCGGCGACCTCGGCGTACAGCGGTGCGCGCGCGTCGCGGATGCGCTTCCACTCCGCGACCGGGTCGGTGCCGCCGTTCAGCAGCGGCCGCTTCTGGCCGCGGATGCGATGGGCGATGGCGGTCTCGTCGACGTCCAGCAGCACCACGCGGTGCGCGCGCAGCAGTGCGCGCGTCTCCGGGGCGAGCACGGCGCCGCCGCCCAGGGCGACGACCCCCGGTCGCTCGACCGCGGTCCGCACCGCGTCGCGCTCGAGCGCGCGGAAGCGCTCCTCGCCGTCGCGGACGAAGATGTCGGCGATGGGGCCGTGCGCGCGGACGATCTCGGCGTCGGTGTCGGTGAACGGCAGGGCGAGGGCGCGCGCGACGCGTCGGCCGATGCTGGTCTTGCCCGCCCCCATCGGCCCGACGAGGACGACCGCGCCGACGCCGTCAGCGGGCGACGTCATGCGCGAGCGCTGCGGTCCGCTGCGTCTCGGGGATGGCCGCGAGGTAGCCCTCGAGGTTGCGGCGGGTCTCCGCGATGCTGTCGCCGCCGAACTTCTCCAGGACGACCTCGGCCAGGACGATCGCGACCATGGCCTCGGCGACCACGCCCGCCGCCGGCACCGCGCAGACGTCGGAGCGCTGGTGGTGGGCGGAGGCGGTGTCGCCGGTGGCGACGTCGACAGTCTGCAGGGCGCGGGGCACGGTCGCGATGGGCTTCATCCCCGCGCGCACGCGCAGGACGGTCCCCGTGGACATCCCGCCCTCGGTGCCGCCCGCGCGGTCCGATCCGCGTGCGATGCCGTCGTCGCCTGCGAAGAGCTCGTCGTGGGCGGCGGAGCCGCGGCGCCGGGTGGTCTCGAAGCCGTCGCCGACCTCGACCCCCTTGATGGCCTGGATGCTCATGAGCGCCTGCGCGAGCTTCGCGTCGAGGCGGCGGTCCCACTGCACGTGCGAGCCGAGCCCCGGCGGGAGGCCGTACGCGAGCACCTCGACGATGCCGCCGAGGGTGTCGCCGTCCTTCTTCGCCGCGTCGACCTCGGCCACCATGCGCTCGCTCGTCGCCGGGTGGAAGCACCGCAGCGGGTCGGCGTCGAGCGCGGCGACGTCCGCCGGTGCGGGCAGCGCGGCGTCATCCGGCACCCGGACGGGGCCGATGGAGAGCGTGTGGCTCACGAGGCCGATGCCGAGCTCGGCGAGGAAGCAGCGCGCGACGGCGCCGAGCGCGACGCGGGCGGCGGTCTCCCGCGCGCTCGCGCGCTCGAGGATCGGGCGCGCCTCGTCGAAGCCGTACTTCTGCATGCCCACGAGGTCGGCGTGGCCCGGCCGCGGCCGGGTCAGCGGGGCGCCGCGGCCGCGCGACTTGTCGCTGAGCTCGACCGGCTCGGCGCTCATGACCTCGGTCCACTTCGGCCACTCGGTGTTGCCGATCCGCAGCGCGACGGGGCTGCCCATGCTGAGTCCGTGGCGGATGCCGCCGGAGATCGACAGCTCGTCCTGCTCGAACTTCATCCGCGAGCCGCGCCCGTAGCCGAGCTTTCGACGCTGCAGGTCGGCCTGGATGGCCGCGGCCGTGACGGGGACGCCCGCGGGCAGTCCCTCCATGATGGCGATGAGTTCTGGGCCGTGAGATTCGCCGGCCGTGAGCACGCGGAGCATGGCGACTAGTCTCCCATGAGCGCGGAGCGCATCGCGGCCACCACCGCCGCCTCGTCGGGCAGCTCGGCCTCGACGTCGCCCGCGACGAACACGCGCACCTGCAGCACGGCCTGATGGAGCAGCATCCCGAGGCCCGAGTGCGCGGCGCCCGCGGGCCACGCCGCGGCGAGGGCCGAGGGCCAGGGCGCGTAGGCGGCGTCGAACAGCGTGCCGCCGGCTGCCGACAGGGCCTCGGCGTGCGCGGAGGGAAGCGCGGTGCCGCCCGGCAGGGTGGCCACGGTGAGGTCGACAGCGGTGTGCGCGGCGTCGAAGGACGCAGCGACGACCGCGATGCCTGCGCGCTCTCCGATCGCGACGAGCGGGGCGACGGCCCCCGGCCGACGCGCGACGACCTCGACCCGCTCCGCGCCCATCTCGCCGAGTGCGACGAGGGCCGAGGCGGCGGTGGCGCCCGCGCCCACGATGCGAGCGGTCGCGACAGCGGCGACGCCGAGCTCGTCCAGCGCGCGCACGATGCCGCCGACGTCGGTGTTGTACCCGTCCGGTGCGGCGAGCCGCTCGCCGTCCGCGCCGAAGGAGAGCGTGTTGACCGCTCCGGTGAGCTCCGCTCGGCGGCAGCGCCGGCCCGCCGCGCGGAACGCGCGGGCTTTGAGCGGCATGGTGACCGCGAGTCCGCGCCATCGGGCGTCGAGGGACGCGAGCGCGTCGGAGAACTCTCCCTCGCCGACGCGCCGCCGCTCGAAGGCCCAGTCGAGGCCCAGAGCGCGATACGCGGCGCCGTGCAGCTGCGGGGATCGGCTGTGTGCGATGGGGTCGCCCCACACCTCCAGACGGATGTCACTCACAGTAGACGGCGTTCTCCTCGCTCGCGCGGCACCATTCCTGCAGGCGGGCGACGGCCGCCTCGTGCTCCTGGAGGGTGCTGGAGAACACCGTCTCCCCCGTCTCGAGGTTCACGGGCACGAAGTAGAGCCAGTCGCCGTCGGCCGGCGAGATCGCCGCGGCGATCGCCGCCTCGCCGGGCAGGCCGATCGGGCCGACCGGCATGCCCTCGTGCACGTACGTGTTGTACGGGTTGGCGGCGTCGGCGCGCTGCTCGTCGGTCGTCCACACCGTGTGCGTGCTGTCCGCCCCATACGCGACGGTCGCGTCGGACTGCAGGAGCATCCCCTCGTCCACGCGGTTGGCGAACACGCGCGCGATCTTCGGCATGTCGGCCTCGCCGCCGGACTCGCGCTGGACGAGAGCGGCCATCGTGAGGATCTCGAAGCGGTTCTCCGGCGCCACGCCCTGCGCGTCGAGGCGCTCGAACATCTCGTCGACGAGCTGCTGGATCACGTCGTCTGCGGTCGCGTCGGGATCGAACGTGTAGGTCGCCGGGAACAGGAAGCCCTCGATGCTCGGCGCCTCCGCCGGCACGCCGAACCGCGTGTAGTCATCCGCGGCGGCCTGCAGGTCCTCCAGCGGGATGTCGGTGACCTCGGCGATGTTCGCCAGCGCGTCGGCGGCGAAGCTGCCCTCGGTGATGAGCACCGTGTTCTCGAGGCGCGACGCCGGGTCCTGGAGCGCGGCCAGAGCGGCCGCCGAGGTCATCTTCTGCTGCAGCCGGTAGACGCCGGGCTGCAGCCCGCCGTCGTCGTCGATCTCGATGAGGTGGCGGTAGAAGGAGTCCTCCTCGAGGGTGACGCCCGCATCGTGCAGCGTCTTCGAGATCGCCTGCCCGGTGTCGCCCTCGGCGATGGTCACCGTCGCCTCGCCGGTGGCCTCGCCCTCCTCGTAGTCGTGCGGGCCGTCCCAGCCGAGCGCCTCGGAGATGCGCTCTCCGTACGTGTTCCACGCCCACAGGGCGCCGGCGCCGGCCCCCGCCAGAAGCGCGAGCACGATGATCCCGGCGATGAGGCAGCCGGCGCGGCTCGTCCGGCGCTTGGCGGGCCGGTGCTCGTTCTCCGGCGTGAAGAGATCCTCGAGGCCCGCCGGACGGTGCTCGGGAACGGCCTGCGCCGCGGGCCGCTCGGCTGCGGGCTGCCCGGGCCGGGCCGCGCTCGCCACTTCGTGAGCGGCGGCGCTCGGCAGCTTCCGTCGGGCCTCCGCGGCGAGCTCCTGCTCGCGGCGCTCGCGGCGGGTGAGCTCGCGCTCGTCGGGATTCGAGGGATCGGACATGCGTGTGCCTTACTCCAAACCGGTGCCGACGAGGATGCCGGGCGCGGCCCCCGTCTGCTTCTCCGTGTCGACGGCGTGCTGCAGCAGCACGACCGCGGCGACCTGATCGACGATGCCGCGCGACCCCTTCTGCGACCGCCCGGACTGGCGCAGCGCCGCGTGCGCGCTCACCGTGCTGAGCCGCTCGTCGACCATGCGCACGGGCGCCGACTGCGCACGCGTGAGCTCGTCGGCGAAGTCCCGCGCGTCCTGGGTGGACGGCGTGTCGTCGCCGCGCATGTTGAGCGGCAGGCCCACGACGAGCTCCAGCGGCTCGTGCGCGGCGGCCAGCTCGACGATGCGCGCGATCGATCGCTCATCGCGCGGCACCGTCTCCACCGGGACGGCGAGCATGCCGTCGCGGTCGCACCGCGCGACGCCGACCCGGGCCTTGCCCACGTCGACGCCGAGGCGCACACCGCGGCGGAAGCCGGTCATGCAGCCGCCAGGCCGGTGCGGATGGCCGCGAGCGCGGCGGGCACGGCGGTCGCGTCGGTGCCGCCGCCCTGCGCCATGTCGTCGCGCCCGCCGCCGCCACCGCCGAGGGCCGACGCCGCGGCCTTCGCGAGGGCGCCGGCCTTCGCGCCGGCGCCGCGTGCGGCCTCGTTCGTCGCGACGATCACCACGGGGCGCCCCGCCACCTCGCCCGCGAGGGCGACGACGGCCGCGTCGGACCCGAGCCGCTCGCGCACCTGCGTGACGAGCGCGCGGACGTCGTCCTGCGATCCGACCGCACCGAGCGATTCCGCGACGAGGCGCACCGCGCCTACCCGCGCCGCACTCTCGGCGAGGGCCGGCACGCGCTCGGCCAGCGCCTTGGCCTCGTACTGCGCGATGCGCTTCTCCGCGGCCTTGAGGCTCGCCGCCAGCTCGGCGACGCGGGTGGGGAGCTGCTCGCGCGGGGTCTTCAGCGCCGCGGTGAGCTCGTTCACGAGCGCGCGCTCCGCGGTCAGCTCGCGGAAGGCGTCGAGACCTACGAGGGCCTCCACACGGCGGTTCGACGCGCCGACCGACGACTCGCCGGTGATGGAGATCAGCCCGATCTCGGCCGAGGTCGACACGTGGGTGCCGCCGCAGAGCTCGCGCGACCACGGCCCGCCGATGTCGACCATCCGCACGCGGTCGCCGTACTTCTCGCCGAACAGGGCCATCGCGCCGGCGGCCTTCGCCTCCTCGAGCGTCAGCACGCGCGTGGTGACCTCGAGGTTGTCGCGCACGGCGTTGTTGGCGATCTCCTCGATCTCGCTGCGGGTGGCCGAGCTGAGCGGCTGTCCCCAGGTGAAGTCGAAGCGCAGGTAGCCGGCGCGATTGAGCGACCCGGCCTGCGTCGCGCCCTTGCCGAGCGTGTCGCGGAGGGCGGCGTGGACGAGGTGGGTGGCGGAGTGCGCCTGCGTCGCCGCGCGGCGGTTCGCCGCGTCGACGACCGTGGTCGCCGGCTGACCGACGCCCACCTCACCGCGCGTGACCTCGACCGTGTGGCTCACGAGCCCGGGCACGGGGCGCTGCACGTCGAGCACCTCGAGCTCGAAGCCCGGTCCGACGATGGCGCCCCTGTCGGCCACCTGGCCGCCCGACTCCGCGTACAGCGACGTCTCGGCGAGGATGATCTCGGCGATCTGCCCCTGCGTGGCGCTCGTCCGGCTCTCGCCGTCGACGAGCACGCCGAGCACGCTCGACTGCGTCTCGAGGTCGGTGTAGCCCGTGAACTCGGTCTCGCCGAGCGCGCGGAACTCGCGGTACACGCCGACGTCGGCGATCGCGCGCTTGCGGGAGCGGGCGTCGGCCTTCGCGCGCTGCTTCTGCTCCTGCATGAGGCCGTCGAACGCGTCGCGGTCGACGCCGAGGCCGGCCTCCTCCGCGATCTCGAGGGTGAGGTCGATGGGGAAGCCGTAGGTGTCGTGGAGGAGGAACGCCTCGGGACCGGCGAGGGTGGCGCCCCCCGAGGCCTTGGTCTTGGCCACGGCGGTGTCGAGGATGGTCGAGCCCGCCGTGAGCGTGCGCAGGAACGTCTCCTCCTCCGCGAACGCGTAGGACGAGATGCGCTGCCAGTCCTGCTCGACGACCGGGTAGCCCTCCTTCATGGCGTCGCGCGACGCCTCGAACAGCGCGGGGAACGTGGCTTCCTCGACCCCGAGCAGGCGCATCGAGCGCACGGTGCGGCGCATGAGGCGGCGCAGGATGTACCCGCGGCCCTCGTTGGAGGGCGTGACGCCGTCGCTGAGGAGCATGAGCGATGAGCGCACGTGGTCCGCGATCACGCGGAAGCGCACGTCGTCGCCCTGGTCGGCGCCGTAGCGGCGGCCGGAGAGCTCGACGGCGCGGTCGAGGACCGGCCGGACCTGGTCGGTCTCGTACATGTTCTCGACGCCCTGCTTGAGGAACGCCACGCGCTCGAGGCCCATGCCGGTGTCGATGTTCTTCTTCGGCAGCTCGCCGACGATGTCGAACTCCGTCTTCGAGCGCACGTTGGTGATGGAGTTCTGCATGAACACGAGGTTCCAGATCTCCAGGAAGCGCCCGTCGTCGACGGCGGGTCCCCCGTCGCGCCCGTAGGCCGGGCCGCGGTCGACGTAGATCTCGGAGCAGGGGCCGGCGGGGCCCGGCTGACCCGTGGTCCAGAAGTTGTCGGCACGTCCGAGCCGCTGGATGCGCTCGGCGGGGATCCCGGCGATCTTCCGCCACAGCGCGGCGGCCTCGTCGTCATCCTCGTACACCGTCACCCACAGATCGCGCTCGGCGAACCCGAGGCCGCCATCCGCCTCGCTGGAGGTGAGGAGCTCCCACGCGTAGGAGATCGCACCCTCCTTGAAGTAGTCGCCGAACGACCAGTTGCCGAGCATCTGGAAGAACGTGCCGTGACGGGCGGTCTTCCCGACCTCCTCGATGTCGTTCGTGCGGATGCACTTCTGCACGTCGGCCGCGCGCGCGTACGGCGCGGGCACCACGCCGGTGAGGTACGGGATGAACGGCACCATGCCGGCGATCGTGAACATGATCGACGGGTCGTCGCTCACGAGCGACGCCGAGGGCACGATGGTGTGGTCGTTCTTCTCGAAGTAGTCGAGGTAGCGCTGCGCGATCTCCGCGGTCTTCATGAGGAGGGAAACGTCCTTCGGTGTACGTGCGAAAGCGGCCGCCGGTCGGGCGGCCGCAGGAGTGTGAGGGTCAGGCGGGCTCGTCGCCGTCGTGCCGGGCGGCCTCGGCGTAGTACGCGTCGGACATGCGGTCGGCGAACTCGTCGATCCGCCGGTCGATGGACGCCAGCAGCTCGTGTCCGCGCGGGTCCTTGTTCAGGAGGTGCCCGACGACGAGGCCTCCGACGAGCCCCAGCAGGAACCACAGCAGCTTCTTCATGTCATCCGTCCTCGCGCCCGTCGCGTGTGTCGGCGCCGCACGCGACGCGCAGCGCCATCCCATCCTAGGGCGCAACGTCGGCGGAGAAGCGAGAGGGCGCCGGGGCACGAAGCCCCGACGCCCTCCCGCGCGTATCGCGATGTGCGATCAGCGCGCCGCGTAGTACTCGACGACGAGCTGGACTTCACAGGTGACCGGCACCTCGACGCGCTTCGGGCGACGCACGAGCTTCGCCTGGAGCTTGTCGAGGTCGACCTCGAGGTAGCCGGGGACGTTCGGCAGGACCTCGGCGTGACCGCCGGCGGCCGCGACCTGGAACGGCTCGAGCGCCTCGCTCTTGGCCTTGACCTCGATCGTCTGACCCGGCTTCACCCGGAACGACGGACGGTCGACGATGTTGCCGTCGACGGTGATGTGACGGTGCACGACGAACTGGCGGGCCTGCGCGGTGGTGCGGGCGAAGCCCGAACGCAGCACGAGCGCGTCCAGACGCATCTCGAGGAGCTCGACGAGGTTCTCACCCGTCAGGCCGTCCTGGCGACGCGCCTCGTTGAAGGCGATGCGGAGCTGCTTCTCGCGGATGCCGTACTGCTCGCGGAGACGCTGCTTCTCACGCAGACGGACGGCGTAGTCGCTGTCGGCCTTGCGCTTGGTGCGGCCGTGCTGGCCGGGGCCGTAGGGGCGCTTCTCGAGGTAGCGCGCGGCCTTCGGGGTGAGCGCGACGCCGAGCGCGCGCGACAGGCGGACCTTGCGGCGGTCCTGGGACTTGGTGACCATGGTTTCCTTTCACGTGGCCGCGGATGTCGCGGACACACGGACGTACATCGCTCTTCTCCCGTTGGGGGCGTACGCCGGACTGCCCGAAGGAACTGCGAAGAGGGATGTGCCCGGATTTCGAGCCGATTCAGCCTATCAGACCGGCGCTCCCCGGCCGCCGAGGCGGCTCCCAGCAGCGGATGGCGTCGGCCGGCCATCCGCAGAGCCGTCAGTCCTCAGAGCCGTCAGCCCTCGAGGATGCGGCGGATCCGCTCGAGGCGGGCGGACACCTCGCGCTCGCCGCCGTGCTGCGTGGGCTCGTAGTAACGCGTGCCGACGAGCTCATCGGGCAGGTACTGCTGCGGCACCACGCCGACGTCGCTGTCGTGCGGGTAGCGGTAGCCCTTGCCGTGCCCCAGCCGCTTCGCCCCCGCGTAGTGCGCATCCCGCAGGTGCTTGGGGACCGGCCCCATCCGCCCGGCCTTCACGTCGGCGATCGCAGCGCCGATCGCGCGGTACGCGGCGTTGGACTTGGCGGCGGTCGCGAGATAGATGGTCGCCTCGGCGAGCGGGATGCGCCCCTCCGGCATGCCGATGAACGCGACGGCGTCGGCGGCGGCCACGGCGATCTGCAGCGCCTGCGGGTCGGCGAGGCCGATGTCCTCGGCGGCGTGCACCACCAGGCGCCGCGCGATGAAACGCGGATCCTCGCCGGCTTCGATCATGCGGGCGAGGTAGTGCACGGCGGCGTCGGGATCGGAGCCGCGGATGGACTTGATGAACGCGCTGATGACGTCGTAGTGCTCGTCGCCCTGCCGGTCGTAGCGCAGGAGCGCGCGGTCCACGGCCTGGGCGACATGGTCCGCCGTCACCAGGGCGGGCTCGCCCTCGCTCTCCTCCTCGGCGTCGCCTGCGATCTCGGACGCCGCGACCCCCGCGCTCGCCTCGAGGGCGGTGAGCGCGCGCCGGGCGTCGCCGGAGGCGAGCTGGATGAGCGCCGCGCGCGCCTCCGGTGCGAGCGACACCGCGCCCGCGAGGCCGCGCGCGTCGGATACCGCCCGGTCGATGAGGGCGCCGAGATCGTCGTCGGTGAGGGGCTGCAGGGTGAGCAGGAGCGATCGCGAGAGCAGCGACGAGATGACCGAGAACGAGGGGTTCTCGGTGGTGGCCGCGATGAGGATGACCCAGCCGTTCTCCACGCCGGGCAGCAGCGCGTCCTGCTGGGCCTTGGTGAAGCGGTGGATCTCGTCGAGGAAGAGGATGGTCGACTGGCCGTAGAGGTCTCGCTGGTTCAGCGCCTCCTGCATGACCTCGCGCACGTCCTTCACCCCCGCGGTGATCGCGGACAGCTCGACGAAGCGTCGTCCCGACGAGCGCGCGATCGCCTGGGCGAGCGTGGTCTTGCCGGTGCCGGGCGGGCCCCACAGGATCACGGAGACGGTGCCCGGCTTGGTGCCGTTGGGGTCCGCCAGCGCGACGATGGGCGAGCCCGGACGCAGCAGATGCGCCTGACCGGCGACCTCGTCCAGCGACGTCGGGCGCATGCGCACGGCGAGCGGCGTCTGCCCTTGGAAGAGCGCGGCGGAGGTCATCTCTCCAGGCTAGTCGGCGCCTCCGACGCCGGGCTGGATGGCCGTGCCAGCTCCGCGAGCTGCTCGCGCATGCCCGCGAATGCTTCATATCGATGAAGCGCTCCTCGCCGACGGAGCCACGGAGGCGCTCGCGGTGCGAGCACTGCCGGATCGCCCGCGCGCGGTCGCCCTCGAGCGGAGGAGGTGTCACGGCCGAGCGGATCGAGTGCGGCCAGGAGCGGGACGGCGGAATGAATCGCACTCCACCGCTGACCTGAGCGACCGCGCGTACTAGGCTGGGCGCGTCCTGTTCCCCTCCCGCGGACCCCCGCGCAAGGAGATTCCCGTGTCGATTCCCGACCACACCACCCCGACCGACTCCGCGCCCGAGGAGGCTCCCGTCGACGCGACCGCGTCTGCGGACGAGACCGCCTCGTCTGCCGCCGACGCGCTCACGCGTCAGGCGGTGGCCGACAGCGCTCTCATCGAGGCCGGCGCCATCCCCGCGCCGACCGGAGCGGAGTCCGCCGACGAGGAGACCCCTGCCGGGGCGCCCGAGCCGGGGTCCGCGCCGGAGCCGACGACCGCGGCGGGCACCGAGCTGCCGGCGGACGGCGCCGCGGCTGCCGAGCCGACCGAGGCCGCAGACGCCGCGCTGACCGACGCCGAGCCGACGCAGCCCGCAGACGCCACGCCCGATGCCGCTCCGGCGGCGCCCGAGCAGGCCGACGCCGCACCCGCCGAGGCGCCCACGGAGCCCGGTGAGGTCGTCATCGAGGAGACCTGGGGCCGCGTGACGGAGAACGGCGTCGTGTCGGTCCGCGAGGGCGACCAGTGGCGCGTCGTGGGCGAGTTCCCCGACGGCACGCCGCAGGAGGCGCTCGACTACTTCGTGCGCAAGTTCGCCGACCTGGAGTTCAAGGTGTCGACGCTCGAGCAGCGCCGCACGCGCGGCGGCGCATCGGCGAGCGACCTGCGCGGTCAGGCCACGCGCCTGCAGAAGGACGTCTCCGGCGCCACCGCCGTCGGCGACCTCGCCGGACTCGAGCAGCGCCTCACCGCTCTCGTCGAGGCCCTCGCGGAGGCGACGGCCGAGGAGGCCGCCGCGGCGCGCGCCGCCGTGGATGCGGCCATCGTCGAGCGCACCGGCATCGTCGAGAAGGCGGAGGCGCTCGCCGCCCGCGACCCGAAGACCGTGCAGTGGAAGCAGGCGACGGCCGACCTCGCCGACCTCTTCGCCGCATGGCAGAGCCACCAGCAGAACGGCCCCCGTCTGCCGAAGGCACAGGCTCAGGCCCTCTGGAAGCGTTTCCGTGATGCGCGCTCGACGGTCGAGCGGCAGCGACGCGCCTTCTTCGCCGAGCTCGACGAGGTGCACAAGTCGGCGCGCGACGCGAAGAACCGTCTCATCGAGCGCGCCGAGGCCCTCGCTCCGCGCGGCGAGGACGGGATCCCCTCCTACCGCACGCTCCTGGACGAGTGGAAGCGCTCGGGCCGCGCCGGCCGCAAGGCCGACGACGCGCTCTGGGCCCGCTTCAAGGCCGCGGGCGACGCGCTGTACCAGGCGCGCACGGAGCGCGACCAGGCCGAGCAGGCCGAGTCGGCCCCGCGCATCGAGGCGCGCCGCGCGCTCCTCGAGGAGGCCAAGGTCGTCGCCGACACGAAGGACCTCACCGAGGCGCGTCGCATCCTCACGGGCATCCAGCGCCGCTGGGACGAGGTCGGCCGCATCTTCCCGCGCGACGTGGAGCGCGGGCTGGACGATCAGATGCGCCGCATCGAGCAGGAGCTCAAGCAGCGCGAGGACCTGGACTGGAAGCGCAACAATCCCGAGACGAAGGCGCGAGCCAACGACCTCGGCGGTCAGCTGCGCGAGGCGATCGAGAAGCTGCAGGAGGAGCTCGCCGCCGCGGAGGCGCAGGGCGACCCGCGTGCGATCGCCGACGCCAAGGAGGCCCTCGAGGCCCGTCAGGCCTGGCTGCGCGCCATCGGCGGCTGATCCCACACGAGAAGCGGCCCCGTCCATCCGGACGGGGCCGCTTCGTCTGTCCACAGGCATCCGCGCCACCCCGGCCATCCGCGGCACACTGGCGAGCATGACCGTGTCGGGCGTCCTCTTCCCGGGCGGGCGCTTCAGCGTCGCCGAACTGCAGGCGTCATGCCTCGACGGCGAGCTCGTGCCGCTCGGCATCGGGTATCTGCCGGCCGACGCCCCGACGCCGCCGGCGGTGCGGGCGGCCGCCCTCGCCCCGCTGCTCACCACGAGCTGCGCATACGTCGGGATGGCCGCGGCCTGGATCCATGGGGCGGCCTGCCGATTGCCGGAGCCTCTCGACGTGCAGCGCGCGGTGCCGTGGCGCACCACCCGCACCCTCGACCGCAGGGTGCGCTTCCACGATCAGGAGCTCGCCCCCGCCGACGTCGAGCTCCTCGGCGCGACCGCCGTGTCGACCCCGGCGCGCACCCTCGCCGACCTCGCCCGCGACGCGGTGCGCCCGGATCCGCTTCACGCCGATGCCGGCCGCGCCGCCCTCGTGCTCGCGCGGGACGCCGCGACGCGGGCGACGGCCATCGCCTGGTTCGCCGCGCATCCGCGGCGCACGCACGCGGTCGCGGCGGTCGCGCTCCTGCGCTCGCTCGACGAGGTCGCCCCCGCCGAGCGAGCTCAGGAGGACGTCACGCGGTAAACGTCGTAGACGCCGTCGATGCGGCGCACCGCGTTCAGCACGCGGTCGAGATGCACGGTGTCGCCCATCTCGAACACGTAGCGCGAGATCGCGAGGCGCTCCCGCGTGGTCGACACGTTCGCCGAGAGGATGTTGACGTGATGCTCGGTGAGCACGCGCGTGATGTCGGAGAGCAGTCCGCCGCGATCGAGGGCCTCGACCTGGATCTGCACGAGGAAGACGCTCTTGGTCGTCGGCGCCCACTCCACGTCGATCATGCGCTCGGGGTTGTCCTTCAGCGCCCGCACGTTCGTGCAGTCGGCGCGGTGGACCGAGACGCCCTGGCCGCGGGTGATGAACCCGACGATCTCGTCGCCGGGCACGGGCGTGCAGCACTTCGCGAGCTTGACGAGGATGTCGTCGGCGCCGCGCACGAGCACGCCCGAGTCGCCGCCGCGCGACTTTCTGCGCGAGGGGCTCGACGGCAGGTCGATGAGGCCGGTCGCCGGCTCCGACGTCTGATGCAGCGCCGTGACCTTCTCGAGCACCGACTGCGTCGAGGTGTGCCCCTCGCCCACGGCCGCGTAGAGCGCCGAGACATCCTCGAGCCGCAGCTGGTGCGCGACCTCGGCCAGCGAGTCCTTGAGGTTCTGCAGAGGCATGTTCTGGCGGCGCATCGCGCGGGCGATGGCCTCCTTGCCCTGCTCGATCGCCTCGTCGCGGCGCTCCTTGGTGAACCAGCCGCGGATCTTGTTGCGCGCGCGCGAGCTCTTGACGAACTCGAGCCAGTCGTGGCTGGGGCCCGCGTCGGGGTTCTTCGACGTGAAGACCTCGACGATGTCTCCAGAGTTCAGCTGGGAGTCCAGCGGCACGAGACGGCCGTTGACCTTCGCGCCCATCGTGCGATGGCCGATCTCGGTGTGCACGGCGTACGCGAAGTCGACCGGCGTCGCGCCGGCGGGGAGCCCGATCACACGCCCCTTCGGCGTGAAGACGTAGACCTCCTTCGCGCCGATCTCGTAGCGCAGCGAGTCCAGGAACTCGCCGGGGTCCTTCGTCTCGGCCTGCCAGTCGCTGAGGCGGGCCACCCACGCCATGTCGGTGTCGGAGAGACGTCCGTCCTCCTGGCCCGAGGCCATCCGCTCCTTGTACTTCCAGTGCGCGGCGACGCCGTACTCCGCCTGCTGGTGCATCTCCTGCGTGCGGATCTGGATCTCGACCGTGCGGCCGCCCGGGCCGATCACGGTCGTGTGGAGCGACCGGTAGAGGTTGAACTTCGGGGTGGCGATGTAGTCCTTGAAGCGCCCGGGAAGCGGCGTCCAGCGCGCGTGGATCGCGCCGAGCACGGCGTAGCAGTCGCGCACGCTGCTCACGATGACGCGGATGCCGATGAGGTCGTAAATGTCGTCGAACTCGCGTCCGCGGACGATCATCTTCTGGTACACCGAGTACAGCTGCTTGGGGCGGCCGACGACGGCGCCGCGGATCCGCAGCTCGTGCAGGTCGATGCTGACGTCGTCGATGACGCGCTGCACGTACTGCTCGCGCTGCGGGGTGCGCTGCTTCACGAGGCTGTCGATCTCGTTGTAGATCTTCGGGTACAGCACCGCGAACGACAGGTCCTCGAGCTCGGACTTGATCGCCTGGATGCCCAGGCGGTGCGCGAGCGGCGCGTAGATCTCGAGGGTCTCCGTGGCCTTCTTCTTCGCCTTCTCCGGCGGCACGAAGCCCCACGTGCGGGCGTTGTGCAGGCGGTCGGCGAGCTTGATGACGAGCACGCGGATGTCCTTCGACATCGCGACGATCATCTTGCGGACGGTCTCGGCCTGCGCGCTCTCGCCGTACTTGACCTTGTCGAGCTTCGTGACGCCGTCGACGAGGAGCGCGACCTCGTCGCCGAACTCCGAGCGGAGGTCCTCGAGCGGGTAGCCGGTGTCCTCCACGGTGTCGTGCAGGAGCGCCGCGGCGATCGCCTTCGGACCGAGGCCCAGCTCGGCGAGGATCTCCGCGACCGCGAGCGGGTGGGTGATGTAGGGCTCGCCGCTCTGTCGCTTCTGCCCGCGGTGCCGCTCGGCGGCCACCTGGTACGCCTTCTCGATGATGGCGACGTCGCCGCGCGGGTGGTTCGCGCGCACCGAGGTCAGCAGCTTCGAGAGATCCGCGTAGCGAGGGGCCCGCGAGAAGATCCGCGGCACGAGCCGTCGCAGGCTCGTGGGGCTGCTGTCGGGCATCGTCCTCCTCCCCCGGCCGCCGGGCGTGGACATCATCCTAAGCCCGCCGCACCGCGCACGAGGGCCGCGGTCAAGCGCGGGCTCCGAGCACGCGCTGGTCGCGCTGGGCGATCGCCGGCTCCTTCTCGCGCATCAGCGAGTAGAGCGGCGCCGACACGAACAGCGTGGAGTAGGTCGCGACGAGGATGCCGACGAAGATCGACAGCGAGATGTCGGAGAGCGTCTCCGCTCCGAGCCAGATCACGCCGATGAAGAGGATGGCCGCGACCGGCAGCGCTGCCACGATCGACGTGTTGATGGAGCGGACGAGGGTCTGATTGACGCCGAGGTTGACCGACTCCCCGAACGTGCGCCCGGAGATCTCGCCGTCCTCCGCGGTGTTCTCGCGGATCTTGTCGAAGACCACCGTGGTGTCGTAGAGCGAGTAGCCGAGGATCGTGAGGAAGCCGATCACCGCCGCGGGCGAGATCGCGAAGCCCGCCAGCGCGTAGATGCCGATCGTGATGACGAGGACGTCGACGAGGCCGATGATCGCCGCGACCGACATCTTCCAGGTGCGGAAGTAGATGGCGAGGATGACGAACGTCAGCACGAGGAAGACGCCGAGGCCCCACAGCGACTGGCGCGTGACATCCGCACCCCAGGTCGGGCCGATGAACGAATCGGTCACCTCGGCGGCGTCGACGCCGTAGCCCTCGGCGAGGGCCGCCGAGACCTGGCGGGTCTCGTCCTGCGACAGCTGCGTGGTCTGCACGCGGATGTCGGTGCCGCCGACGACGGTGACCTTGGCCTCCGCCTCTCCGTCGACCGAGTGCACGGCATCCGTCGCGATGGACTGGTCCGTGGACTCCGGCGCGGAGACGGTGAACTGCGAGCCGCCCGTGAACTCGATCGAGAGCTCGACACCGCGCACGAACGGCGCGAGCACCGAGATCGCGACGAGCGCGATGGCGATGATGAACCAGAGCTTCCGGCGCGCGACGAACGGAACCGACGCCTTGCCCGTGTAGAGGTCGTTGCCCCACTGTCCCATCGAGCGCATCAGACGTTCTCCTCCGTGCCGAGGCGCTCGCCTGCGCGGCGCTCAGCTTCCTTGCGTTCGGCGATGGTCTGGCGTCGCTCGGCTTCCCCGCGCGCGCGGCTGCTGCGCGGCGACGTGACCGCCGGCGCGCGGAACTGCGCGCGTCCGCGGAAGACGGCGCCGAGCGAATCGGGGTCGAGCCCCGAGAGCGGATGGCCGCCCCCGAAGAAGCGGGTGCGCGCGAGCAGCTGCATGACCGGGTGGGTGAAAATGATGAAGATCAGGATGTCGAGCACGGTGGTGAGACCGAGCGTGAACGCGAAGCCCTTCACGGTCGCGTCGGCGAGGATGTACAGCACCACGGCCGCGAGGATGTTGATCGACTTCGAGATGTAGATCGTGCGCTTCGCACGGGCCCAGCCGTCCTCGACCGCCCCGGTGATCGTCTTCCCGTCGCGCAGCTCGTCTCGGATGCGCTCGAAGTAGACGATGAACGAGTCGGCGGTGAAGCCGATCGTGACGATGAGGCCGGCGACGCCCGCGAGCGACAGACGGTACCCCACGCGCCACGACAGGATGCAGAGCAGGATGTAGGTCAGCACCGCCATCACGGCGAGCGAGGCGATGATCACGAAGCCCAGTGCGCGGTAGCTGATCGCCACGACGTACAGCGCGACGAGGCCTAGGCCGATCAGGCCGGCGATGAGGCCGATCTGCAGCTGCTGCGAGCCGAGCGTGGCGGAGATGGTATCGGAGGAGACGACCTCGAAGCTGATCGGCAGAGCGCCGAACTTCAGCTGGTCCGCCAGGACCTGCGCGGTCTCCTGCGTGATGCCCTGGCCGGAGATGCTGGGGCGGCCGTTCGTGATGACCGCGTCCATGGTGGGCGCGGAGATGACCTGGCCATCCAGGACGAACGCGAACATGTTCGCGGGCTGTGCCTGGCCGTAGAGCTGCTGGCTGATCTCGCCGAACGTCTTGGTGCCCTCGCCGTTGAAGCGCAGCTGCACGGCCCACTGGCCGTTCTGCTGATCGACGACCGCCTGCGCGTCGGAGATAGACGAGCCGTCCATCTCGAGCGGGCCGAGGAGGTACTTCGCGGATCCGGTCTCGTCGCACGCGATGAGCGGCTGGTCGTCGGCGGCCTCGGACGGGTCGGACGGCTGCGCGCAGTCGTACGCGAAGAACTGCGCCTGCAGCGCGGGCGTGATCCAGTTCGGGTCGTTGCCCGCCGTTGGCTCGACCGTGGGGGTCGCGGGCAGCGACGGGTCGGGCGTCGGGTACGGCGTGGTCTCGCCGTCCTCGCCCACGAACGTGTTGGCGGCCGCGTCGGCGTAGAGCACCTTGCGGAGCTGCATCTGCGCGCTCGCCTCGATCCGCTCGCGGGTCGCGTCATCCGCGACCCCCGGGATCTGCACGACGATGTTGTTCGCGCCTTGCGTGGTCACCTCGGCCTCGGAGACGCCGGAGGCGTCCACGCGCTGGCGGATGATCGTCACCGCCTGGCGCATCTGCTCGTCGGACGGGGTCTCGTCCGCTGTCTGCGCCTCGAGCACGATCTGCGTGCCGCCCTGCAGGTCGAGCGCGAGTTCGGGAACCCAGGCGCTCTCCTTGAACACGTGCACGCCGAGCGCGTTCACGCCGAAGAGCACCGCCGTGAGGACGAGGAGGCCGGTGAGAGTGCGCACAGCTCTGCGCACGGGTGAGGATGTCGCCACGAGACGTCAGCTTTCCGGTCGGCCCGAGGGCCCGAGATGGGGACGAGTCAGTTCTGGGGCTTGTCGTCACCGGGGCGACGGCCGCCCTCGATGTCGTCCAGGCCGTCCACGCGCGGCGCATCGTCGACCGGACGCTCCACGTCGGCCCCGCTGAGGTTCAGCAGCTCGTCCTGCTGCGCGACGGGCTCGACGGTCTCGTCATCCGCGGCGTCGACCGCGACGGCGGCCGTCTCCGGAGCCAGGTCGAGCGCCTGCGCGTGCACCTCGATGACGACTCCGGGAGCCACCTCGATCTCGGCGGGCTGCGTGAGGTCGTCCGCGTCGAAGAACACGATGGTGCCGAAGATGCCGCTGCGGGTCATCACCCGCGCGCCGGGAACCAGCTGGGCCTGTCGACGCTCCTGCTCCTCCTTCATCTTCTTGGTGCGGCGGCGGGAGCTGACGAACATGAACACCAGCAGCGCGGCCAGGACGACGAGGAGGAGAAGATCCATGGAGGATGCGCCTTTCAGACGTGCGTGAGCCGTCTTCGGCTCGAGGGGAACGACGCCGGAGAGCCCGGCGGAAGTCTCCAGCGATTATAGGTCATCGAGTTTCAGCGCTGTCTGCCCCTGCGCTGCGTGCACCACGCCGAGGTGCTCGTACGCCTCCGGAGTGGCGACCCGCCCGCGCGGCGTGCGCCCCATGAAGCCGATGCGCACGAGGTAGGGCTCCACGACGCTCTCGACCGTGTCGGCCTCCTCGCCGACGGAGACCGCCAGCGTGCCGAGGCCCACGGGACCGCCGCGGAATCGCCGCACGAGGGCGTCCAGCACGGCGCGGTCGAGCCGGTCCAGACCGATCGCGTCGACGTCGTACAGCTCGAGAGCGGCCCGGACGTCGTCGAGCGACGCCGCTCGGCCGCCGCCGCGCACGAGCGCGTAGTCCCGCACGCGACGCAGCAGTCGATTCGCGATGCGCGGCGTGCCGCGCGAGCGGCGCGCGATCTCGTCGCGCTGCGGACCCGCGAGGTCCATCCCGATGACGCGCGCGGAGCGGGCGATGACCTGCTCGAGCTCCTCGGGTTCGTAGTACTCGAGGTGGGCGGTGAACCCGAAGCGGTCGCGCAGCGGATTCGGCAGCATGCCCGACCGGGTCGTCGCGCCGACGAGGGTGAACGGAGCGAGGTCCAGCGGGATGCTCGTCGCGCCGGCGCCTTTGCCCACCATGATGTCGATGCGGAAGTCCTCCATGGCGAGGTACAGCATCTCCTCGGCCGTGCGGGCCATCCGATGGATCTCGTCGATGAAGAGCACCTCGCCCGGTACGAGACTCGACAGCAGCGCGGCGAGGTCGCCGGCGTGCTGGATGGCCGGGCCGCTCGACATGCGCAGCGGCCGGTCGCTCTCGTGGGCGATGATCATCGCCAGGGTGGTCTTGCCGAGGCCGGGAGGGCCGGCGAGGAGGATGTGGTCGGCGGGGCGCTCCTGGATGCGCGCGGCGTCGAGGAGGAGCTGCAGCTGCCCGCGCACCTTGTGCTGGCCGACGAACTCCTCCAGGCTCGCCGGCCGCAGGGCGCCCTCGATGGCGAGCTCGGTGTCGTCCGCGGGCTCCGGCGAGATGGCGTCCCGCTCAGCCACGAGGGCCTCCCGGCTGCGCGGGGCCGAGCGCGGCGAGCGTCAGGCGCAGGAGGGCGGGAACCGACGCGCGGTCGGCGTCGGAGGCGGTCTCCGCGGCCGACGCGACCGCGTCCACGGCGACGCGCTCTGGCCATCCGAGACCCGCGACGGCCTGGGTGACCTGCGCGAGCACCGCGTCCGGCGCTGCCGCCCCGCGTGCCGCGGCGGCCGGCGACGGCGGGGCGAGGCGGCCCTGCAGCTGCAGGGCGATGAGCTTCGCGGTCTTGGGGCCGATGCCGGAGACCTTGCGGAACGGCTTGTCGTCCTCGTTCGCGACGGCCTCGGCGATCTGATCGATGGTGAGACCCGACAGCACGCCGAGGGCGGACTTCGGGCCGACGCCGGTGACGCCGAGGAGGATCGCGAAGACCTCGAGCTCCTCGCGCTCGGCGAAGCCGAACAGCGCGAGCTGGTCCTCCCGCACGATGAGGTGCGTGTGGAGGAAGAGCTCCTCCCCCTGCCTCGCGATGCGCGCGACGTCGACCGGCACGGCGACCGAGAAGCCGACTCCCCCCACCTCGACGATCACGCTGTCGGATCCGGTGTGCAGCACGGTTCCGCGCAGTGTCGAGATCATGACGTCCAGCCTACGGTGCGCTCGTACCTATGTTCGATGCGACACGCTCAGCGTGCGAGGGCGCCGCGGTTGCGCGTGCGCTTCTCGGCCTCGGCCCAGGCGCGCTGAGCGGGGGTGAGGGCCGCGTCCGCGGCGGCCTCCGCCGGCGCGCCGCGCCACGCGTGGCACAGAGCGAGAGCGAGCGCGTCCGCCGCGTCCGCGGGGCGAGGGAGCTCTTCGAGGCGCAGCACGCGGGCGACCATGGTCTGCACCTGCAGCTTGTCGGCCGACCCGTACCCGGTGATCGCGGCCTTGACCTCGCTCGGGGTGTGCGTGGCGGTCGGCAGGCCCGCCTCGGCCGCGAGCAGCAGGGCGACACCCGCGGCCTGCGCGGTGCCCATGACCGTGGAGCGGTTCTGCTGAGCGAAGACGCGCTCGACGGCGACGACCTCCGGACGGTGCTCCTCGAGGACGACGCGGATGCCGGCGGCGATGATCGCGAGCCGTTCGGCGACCGACGCGTCCACCGGCGAGCGGACGACGCCGACGTGCACGAGGGTCGCCGTGCGGTCCCGCCGCACGTCGACGATGCCGACACCGCAGCGGGTGAGACCGGGGTCGATGCCGAGCACGCGCATGCCGTCAGCCTACGCCGGGGGTCTGACGGCGGCGTGACGCGGGCGGGTCGCGGGCGGGGAGCACGAGTGCGGGAGTGCGGGGTGGCGCGCTCGGGCGAGGCGGGGTGGCGCGAGGCGGGGTGGGGTGGGCGGGTACGCGAGACGCAGTGTGCTCCGAGACAGCGCGTACGCTCGCCGGCATCGCCGCCGCTCCCACACCGCGCGTGGCGCACGCACTCTCGGAGCATCGACGCGCGCGGTCGCGGCCAGACAGCCCCATCGCTCCGACCCGGTGCCTGTGCTCGCGACCATCCGCGACGGTCTCAGCCCCCGCGTTCGCTCGCCGGCATCGCCGCCGCTCCCGCACCGCCCGTGACGCACGCACTCTCGGAACATCGACGCGCGCGGTCGCGGCCAGACAGCCCCATCGCTCCGACCCCGTACGCACGCTCAGGCCGGGCGCAGGCGCGCCCGGAGCCGGTTCACGTCCGCACGCCGCTCCCCGTCCCCGCGCGCAGATGACGCACCGGGCGGCGCGGAGCACGCACCGAGGATCAGCGCTCCAGCACGGGCTGCGCGAGCATCCCACCGAGCGCGGCGGGGAGTGTCGCGAGCAGCGCGTATCGCGGCGGCCTTCGCCGCACCAGGCCGGCGGCGTGGAGCGTCTCCTCGAGCTCGCGAGGATCGCGGACCTCCCGCCATCCCCACCGCGCCACGTTCGCGTGTTCGCGCAGCAGCCGATCGCGCTGCTTCTCCGCCAGCACCACCTCGGCCGGCGCTCCGTATGTGCCGTCGTACTTGACCGCGCCATCCGCCTCGCCGATGACCCGTTCGTGCTGCCACCACATGTCCACCCGCTGCGCGCGGCCATCCCTCGTCACGATCTGCTCCTGCAGGTGGGGCTCGTCGTAGCCCAGCCACGTCGCCGCGCACCGGCTGACCGACTCGAGCGGCGTCTCCGCCAGGGGATTCGCGAACGCGATCGCCTCCGACGACCTGCCCGAGCCGCGACCGATGGGCCGGTCGCCGCTCATCTCCGCCAGGTCGTCGCGGCTGGGAGCATCCGACCGGCGCAGCAGCGCGTCGAACACGGCGACGCCGGCGGCGAGATGACGGGAACGCGCGATGTCGATCGCGGTGTCCGCACGGGACACGACGCGCAGCCCGTCGATCTCCACGATGTCGCGCCGGTGCGCGCTCTGATGGATGCGGACCCCGCGCGACGCCCGGGCGGTGCCGGTCTCGGTCAGCAGGTGGACCTCGGCCGGCTCGGCCAGCACGGGCAGACCCAGCACGGCGGCCGCGGACTCGAGGAAGAGGGTGGTGCCCGGATGGGTGAGGGCCGCCGCGTGCACCCGCACCAGGTAGCGGCGCCAGGGAGGCAGCGCGCTCCACCCCGCGTCGTCGACGTACACGCCGCGCGCGACTCGGCGAACCTCGCCGCGCCGCTCCGCGAGATCGAGACGGATGTCCGCATCGCGCGGCGTCAGCAGCGGCAGCGGCGAGGGGACGAGACGGGGCGGAACGACGAGAGCCGGCATGCGGACCATGCTGGTCTTCACCGGAGCCCGCCAGACGCCTCGAACCAGCGCCGTGAGAGGACACGCCGCCAAGCTCGGGCTGTGCACACGTCGTCGACCGCCGGCACGTGCGAGGTCAGCGCGCCGAGGCCGCATCGATGCTCGGACACCGCGCCCCTGCGCCGAGACGTCGAGCAGGGCGCGCTGTTTCCGATCGAGCATGCGGCGGAGGCGGGAACCCGCGGCCTCGGAGCGCCCAACCGGTCCCCGATCTGCGGATGGCCCGGGGCGCTCCGAGACGGCCTCGACGCTCACGCACAGCGCCCCCGCTCCGAGACCGCGTGCGGGGCACGCGGTCTCAGAGCGGGGGCGCGGGAGAGCACGGGAGGCGCTACTGCTGTGCGCGCTCCAGGACGAGCTCGCGGACGCGTGCGGCGTCCGCCTGGCCCTTCATGGCCTTCATGACGGCGCCGATCACGGCGCCGGCGGCCTGGACCTTGCCGTCCTTGATCTTCGCGAGCACGTCAGGCTGCGCGGCGAGGGCGTCGTCGATCGCGGCGATGAGCGCCCCGTCATCCGACACGACCGCGAGGCCGCGGGCGTCGACGACCTCCTGCGGGGTCCCCTCCCCTGCGATGACGCCCTCGAGCACCTGGCGGGCGAGCTTGTCCGTCAGCGTGCCGGCCTCGACGAGACCCTGCAGCGCCGCGACATCGGCGGGCGACACGAGCGCGGACGGCTCGCGGCCCTCGGCGTTCGCGACGCGCGTGATCTCGCCGGTCCACCACTTGCGGGCGGAGGCGGGCGACGCGCCGGCGGCGACCGTGGCCTCGACCTCGGCCAGCAGGCCGCCGTTGGCGACGTCCTGGAACTCCAGGTCGGTGAACCCCCACTGCTCCTTGAGGCGGCGGCGGCGCGCGGACGGCGGCTCGGGCAGCGCGGCACGCAGCTCCTCGATCAGCTCGAGCGAGGGCTCGACGGGAAGGAGGTCCGGCTCGGGGAAGTAGCGGTAGTCGTCGGCGTCCGACTTCGGACGACCGGGCGACGTGGTGCCGGTGTCCTCGTGCCAGTGCCGCGTCTCCTGCGTGATCGTGCCGCCGGCGGCGAGGATGGCCGCCTGACGGCGGATCTCGTAGCGGACGGCGCGCTCGACCGAGCGCATGGAGTTGACGTTCTTCGTCTCCGTGCGCGTGCCGAGCTTCTCCGCACCCCGCGGACGCAGCGAGACGTTCGCGTCGCAGCGGATGTTCCCGCGCTCCATGCGGGCCTCGGAGATGCCGAGCCCGCGCGCGATCTCGCGGATGGTCGCGAGGTACGCCTTCGCGAGCTCGGGCGCGCGATGCTCGGCGCCGAAGATCGGCTTCGTGACGATCTCGACGAGCGGCACGCCCGCGCGGTTGTAGTCGACGAGCGAGTACTCGGCGCCCTGGATGCGGCCCGACGAGCCGCCGAGGTGCGTGAGCTTGCCCGCGTCCTCCTCCATGTGCGCGCGTTCGATCGGGATGCGGAAGACGTCGCCGCCCTCGAGCTCCACCTCGACCTCGCCCTCGAACGCGATCGGCTCGTCGTACTGGCTGATCTGGTAGTTCTTCCCGAGGTCGGGGTAGAAGTAGTTCTTGCGCGCGAACCGGCTCGACGGCGCGATCGAGCAGCCGAGCGCGAGGCCGAGGCTGATCGACGAGCGGATGGCCTCGGCGTTGACCGTGGGCATCGAGCCGGGAAGGCCCATGTCGACGGGCGCGATCAGCGTATTGGGGGCCGCGTCGTGGAACTCCTCGTTGGCGGGGTTGCCCGCCTCGGAGAACATCTTCGTGCGCGTGTTGAGCTCGACGTGCACCTCGAGGCCGATGACGGGCTCGAACATCTCGAGCGCGGCATCGAAGTCCATCAGCTTGTCCTTGGCCATCAGCGGGCCCCTCCTTCCGTCGCGCCCAGCACCGGCGCGCGATCCAGCAGCGGTCCGCCCCACGCGTCCACGAGCAGCGTCTCGAGGGCGGCGCCCACGCGGTACAGCCGCGCGTCCTCACGGGCCGGCGCCAGGAACTGGATGCCGGTGGGCAGCCCGTCGTCGGACGCGAGCCCCGACGGGATCGAGATCCCGGGGACGCCGGCGAGGTTCGCCGGGATGGTGGTGAGGTCGTTGAGGTACATCGACAGCGGGTCGTCGACCTTCTCGCCCAGACGGAATGCCGTCGTCGGCGCGGTCGGCGTCGCGATGACGTCGACGTCCGCGAACGCGCGGGCGAAGTCCTGCTGGATGAGCGTGCGGACCTTCTGCGCGCTGCCGTAGTACGCGTCGTAGTAGCCCGCGGAGAGGGCGTACGTGCCGAGGATGATGCGGCGCTTCACCTCGGGGCCGAAGCCGGCGTCGCGCGTGGCGGACATGACGTCCTCCACGGTGCCGCCGGGCACGTCGACGCGCATGCCGAAGCGCACGGAGTCGAACTTGGCCAGGTTGCTCGACGCCTCCGCCGGGAGGATCAGGTAGTAGGCCGCAACGGCGTACTCGAAGTGCGGGGCGCTGATCTCGACGATCTCGGCGCCCTGCGCCTCGAGCATCGCGACGGCGTCGCGGAACGACTCCGCCACCCCGGTCTGGAAGCCGCTGTCGGGCAGCTCCTTGACGATGCCGACGCGCAGGCCCTTCAGCACATCGCCGCGGGCCCCCTCGCGCGCGGCGGCGGCGAAGGATGGCCATGCGTCGGTGAGCGAGGTGGAGTCGCGCGGGTCGTGCCCGCCGATCACGTCGTGCAGGAGCGCGGAGTCGAGGACGGTGCGGGTGACGGGGCCGACCTGGTCGAGCGACGAGGCGAGGGCGATCGCGCCGTAGCGGCTGACGCCGCCGTAGGTCGGCTTCATGCCCACCGTGCCGGTGACGTGCGCGGGCTGGCGGATGGAGCCGCCCGTGTCGGAGCCCAGCGCGAGCGGCGCCTCGAAGGCGGCCACCGCGGCGGCCGAGCCGCCGCCCGAGCCGCCCGGGATGCGGTCGAGATCCCACGGGTTGCGGGTCGGCCCGTATGCCGAGTGCTCGGTGGAGGAGCCCATGGCGAACTCGTCCATGTTGGTCTTGCCGAGCGGCACGAGGTCGGCGGCGCGCGCACGGGCGACGACCGTGGCGTCGTAGGGCGACATGTAGCCCTCGAGGATGCGCGATCCCGAGGTGGAGGGCATGTCGGTCGTGACGAGCACGTCCTTGATGGCCAGCGGCACGCCGGCGAGCGGGCCGAGCTCCTCCCCGGCCGCGCGGCGGCGGTCGACGTCCTGGGCGACCTCGACGGCGTGATCGCTGACATGGAGGTAGGCGTTCACCTGCCCGTCGACGTCGGCGATGCGGTCGAGGTGCGCACGCGTGGCCTCGACGCTGGAGATCTCGCCCGCCGCGAGGCGCTCGGCGAGATCGGCGGCGGTCAGTCGGATGATGTCGCTCACTGCTCCTCCTCCGCGAGGATCGCGGTCACGCGGAACCGGTCGCCGTCGGCGTCGGGCGCGTTCTGCAGCGCCTGCTCGGTGGTGAGCATGGTGCCCACCTCGTCGGGACGGAAGACGTTCTGCAGGGCGATCGGATGGCTCGTCGCCGGCACATCGTCGCGCGCGACCTGGCCGACCTTGGCGATGTTGTCGACGATCGCGTCGAGCTCGCCGGTCAGGCGGGTCACCTCCGCGTCGTCGAGCTGGATCCGGGCGAGCACACCGAGATGGCGCACGAGATCGGGGGTGATTTCTGACACCCCTCGATTCTAGGCGGTGCCTGTCGGGCCATCCGCCGGTCGCCCCTAGGCTGGACGCGTGACGCAGCCGTTCGACCCGCCTCGCCCGTGGGTGTCCTCCTACGCCGACGGGGTCCCGCATGACCTCCCTCCCGTCTCGGGCTCCCTGCTCGACCTCGTCGACGCCTCGGCCCGCGACTACCCGAGCGCTCCCGCGCTGGAGTTCTTCGGGCGCGTCGTCGACTACGCGACGCTCCGCGCGGACATCGACCGTGCGGCCGCGGGCCTCCTCGCCCGCGGGGTGCGCAGCGGCGACCGGGTGGCGATCATCCTTCCGAACTGCCCTCAGCACATCGTCGCGTTCTATGCGGTGCTGCGGATCGGGGCGGTCGTCGTCGAGCACAACCCGCTCTACACGCCCCGCGAGCTGCGCAAGCAGTTCGAGGATCACGGCGCGCAGCACGCCATCGTCTGGAGCACGGTCGTCGAGACGGTGCGGTCCTTCCCCGCCGACCTCGCCCTCGCCACCATCGTCTCGGTGGACATCACGCGCGCGATGCCGCCGCTCATGCGCCTGGCCCTGCACCTGCCGGTGCCGAAGCTGCGCGCCACCCGCGCGCAGCTGACCGCCCGGGTGCGCGACGCCGTCAGCTGGGAGGACGTGGTGCGGCACGCGCCGATCGCCGCAGACCATCCGCGACCGGCGACATCCGACATCGCCATCATCCAGTACACGAGCGGCACGACCGGCGACCCGAAGGGCGCCGCGCTCACGCACGGGAACCTCCTCGCGAACGCCGAGCAGGCGCACGCATGGACGCCGGGCGTGGCCCGAGGCGAGGGCACGGTGGTCTATGCCGTGCTGCCGATGTTCCACGCGTACGGGCTCACGCTGTGCCTCACCTTCGCGATGTCGCAGGCCGCACGCCTCGTGCTCTTCCCGAAGTTCGACCCCGACATGGTGCTGGCGGTCACCCGCCGCCATCCCGCGACGGTGCTGCCCCTCGTGCCGCCGATCGCCGAGCGGCTCCTGCGGCGCGCGAAGGAGAAGGGCGTGTCGCTCGCGGGCACGCAGATCGGCGTCTCGGGCGCGATGGCGCTGCACGACAGCCTCGTCGTGCCCTGGGAGGAGGAGACGGGCGGCTACCTCGTCGAGGGCTACGGCCTGTCGGAGTGCTCCCCCGTGCTCATCGTGAACCCGGTGTCGGAGAACCGCCGTGCCGGCACCATCGGACTCCCCCTGCCCGGCACCGAGGTGCGCGTCGCCGATCCCGACGACCCGTCGCGCGATGTCGCGTCGGGCGAGCCGGGCGAGCTGCTCGTGCGCGGCCCCCAGGTGTTCGGCGGGTACTACGGGCGCCCGGAGGCGACCGCGAAGGTCTTCCACGAGGGCTGGTTCCGCACGGGCGACATCGTCACGATGGACGCGGACGGCTTCGTGAAGGTGGTCGACCGGATCAAGGAGCTCATCATCACCGGCGGCTTCAACGTCTCGCCGACGGAGGTGGAGATCGCCCTCCGGCAGCATCCCGCGGTGAAGGATGCCGCGGTCGTCGGCCTGCCGAGCACGCGCAGCGGCGAGGACGTCGTCGCGGCGGTGGTCCTCGATGCCGGCTCACGCGCGGACGAGCAGGAGCTGCGCGCCTTCGTCCGCGGCATCCTCACGCCGTACAAGGTGCCGCGACGGATCGTGTTCGTCGACGAGCTGCCCACGTCGATGATCGGGAAGGTCCTGCGCCGCGAGGTGCGCGAGCGCCTCCTCAGCGCCGACGCCTGACGCCCCGGCGGGAGCTCACGCGAGGCCCCCGTTCGCGAAGAGCACCTGGCCGTTCACCCAGCGGGCGGGGCCGGCGAGGAAGGCGACGACTTCGGCGATATCCTCCGGAGCGCCCAGGCGCTCGAGCGGCGCGGCCGCCGCCAGCTGCGCGACGGCCGCCTCGTCCTTGCCCTGCAGGAACAGCGGGGTCGCGGTCGGGCCGGGCGCGACGGCGTTGACCGTGATGTCCTTGCCGCGCAGTTCGCGCGCGAGGATCAGGGTCATCCCCTCGACCGCCGCCTTCGTCGCGACATAGGGGCCGTAGGAGGGGAAATGCGTCCGGGTGACGCTCGTGGAGAAGTTCACGATCGCGCCGCCCGCGCGCACCCGTCGCGCGGCCTGCTGGGAGACGACGAACGCGCCGCGCAGGTTGGTGCGGACGATCCGATCGAAGGCGTCGAGGTCGTACGACGCGATCGGGCCGAGGACCATGACGCCGGCGGTGTTCACGACGACGTCCACGCCGCCGAACGCCTCCTCGACGCGGTCGAAGGCGGCGCTCATCGCCTGGTCGTCCGCGACGTCGCCGGCCACCGCGATCGCGCGGCCGCCATCCGAGACGATCTCGTCGACGACCGCCTCCGCGGCGGACCGGTTGCCGGCGTAGTGGACGCCCACGGCGACTCCATCGGCCGCCAGGCGCAGGGCGACGGCGCGGCCGATGCCGCCAGATCCCCCGGTGACGAGGGCGGCGCGGCGCGCATCGGAAGCGGGCGCGCCGGTGCGGCTGAGGGGTTCGGTGCGGGTCATGGGGTCTCCTTCGGGGATGGCCGCCGTCGGGTCGGCGGGCCGGGTCGGGATCAGCGGATGCGTCGGAGCCATTCGTCGAGGAGCGCGGCCTCGGCCGGGCTGAACGACGAGGAGCCCGCGAGATGCGCGCGCAGGGTGGTGGCCGCCACGGAAGCGGCGTCGTCGGCCGCGGCCTCGGCGTCCACGAGGATCGAGGCGAGTGCCGCGTCGCGGGCGAGCGCCGACACCGCCGGGTCGGGGTAGGCCTCGGGTCGCAGGATGAGACCGAGCGCGAGGCCGCTGTTGGCGGCCATGATCACGCGCGCGGCGTCACTCGGCGCCATGCGCAGCCTTCCCTGCGCGGCGAGGCGCCCGGTGATGCCCTCGAGGAGCGCCATGGCCTCGGCGATCGCCGCGGGTCGCGTGGTGAGCGCGCTGCCGAACACCAGCCGGTAGGCTTGCGGGTGCGCGAGCGCGAAGTCCGTGTGCGCGTTCCAGCCGGCCCGGAGGTCCTCCACGGGATCCTCGGAGGGCCGCGCGGCCCGCTTGGCCGTCAAGTACTCATCCCACACCGCGTCGACGACGGCGGCCAGCAGGCCGTCCTTGTCACCGAAGTGGCGATACAAGACGGGCTGCGTGATGCCCGCCGCCTCGCACACTGCGCGCGTGGAGATGTCGCCCGTCGCCGACTGCGCGAGCAGCTCGGCGGCGCGGGCGATGATCGCTGCTCTCGTTTCCACGTATCACCGATAACACTGACAGCGTATCGATGCAACGGAACGGCGCTATCGCCGCGACGTCCTCACGCCAGCGCGTCGGGCCCCTCGGTCACGAGCAGGTGGAATTGCGCCGCGTCGATGATCCGCACGCCGAGCTGCTCGGCCTTCGCGAGCTTGGAGCCGGCACCGGGCCCCGCCGCGACGAAGTCGGTCTTCTTGCTCACGCTCGACGCCGCCTTTCCGCCGGCCTTCATGATCGCCTCCTGCGCACCCTCGCGGCTGTACCCCTCCAGAGTGCCGGTGGCGACCACCGTGACCCCGGCGAGCACCCCTCCTTCGGCGGCCGCCGCGCCTGGTCCGGGATGGCCGGGCGTGTGGAAGCGCACGCCCGCGGCGGTCCAGCGGTCGATGATCTCCCGATGCCAGTCGACCTCGAACCAGTCCCGCAGCGAGTCGGCGATGATGCCGCCGACTCCCTCGACCGCTGCGAGCTCCTCGCGGCTCGCCGCGCGGATCGCGTCGAGCGACCCGAACCATCCGGCCAGCGCCCGCGCCGCCACGGGGCCGACGTGACGGATGTTGAGGGAGACGAGCAGGCGCCACAGCTCCTTCGTCTTCGCCTTCTCGAGCTCTTCGAGGAGCTTCACGGCCTGCGACGACGGCTGCGGCCCGGTCAGCCCCTCCCGGCGCTCCGCCGCACTGGGATTGCGCCGGAAGGGGGAGCGCCGACGCACCTCGCCCTTGTCGTCCTCCTTCGGCAGTCCGGTCTCGCCATCGCGCACGATGAGCTCGATCGGGACGAGCTGCTCCATCGTGAGGTCGAACAAGCCGGCCTCCGTCCGCAGCGGCGGCTCGGCGGGCACCTCCGGCTGCGTGAGCGCGGCCGCGGTGACCTCCCCCAGGGCCTCGATGTCGAGTGCGCCGCGCGATCCGATGTGCTCCACGCGTCCGCGCACCTGCGCGGGGCAGTCCTTCGCGTTCGGGCAGCGGAGGTCGATGTCGCCCTCCTTCATGGGGCGCAGCGGCGTGCCGCACTCGGGGCAGTTCGCCGGCATCACGAACGCGCGCTCCGACCCGTCGCGCAGCTCGGCCACCGGCCCCAGGACCTCGGGGATCACGTCGCCGGCCTTCCGGAGCACGACCGTGTCTCCGATGAGCACGCCCTTCGCCTTCACCACGTCCTGGTTGTGCAGCGTCGCCTGCCGCACGACGCTGCCCGCGACGAGGACGGGCTTCATGTTGGCGAACGGAGTCGCGCGGCCGGTGCGCCCCACCGAGACGACGATGTCGAGCAGCTTCGTGTTGACCTGCTCCGGCGGGTACTTGTACGCGATCGCCCACCGAGGCGCGCGGCTGGTGGCGCCCAGCTCGTCGTGCAGGGCGAGCTCGTCGACCTTGATGACGATGCCGTCGAGCTCGTGCTCGACGGAGTGCCGGTGCTCGCCGTAGTGCGTGACGAACGACAGCACGCCGTCGAGGTCGTCGGAGGTCCGCAGGTACGGGCTCGTCGGGAGCCCCCACTCCGCCAGCAGCTCGTACACCTCGCTCTGCGACGCCACGGGCGGATCGGGCCACGCGCCGATGCCGTGCACGTAGAGGCGCAGCGAGTCCAGGCGCGCCTGCCCGGCCTCCAGCTCCATCCCGCTCTTCTTGTCCAGCTGCTGCCGGAGTCCGCCGCTGGCGGCGTTCCGCGGGTTCGCGAACGCGGGGAAGCGGCGGTCGGCGCTGCGCTGCGCGCGCTCCTCGTCCATGCCGCGACCCGTCGCCTCGGAGAGCACCCGGTCGCGCAGCCGCGCCTGGAGCGCGTTCAGCTCCTCGAACGCCGCGACCGGGATGAAGACCTCGCCGCGCACCTCCACGAGGGGCGGATGGCCGGTGCCGGTGAGGCGCTCCGGGATGCCCGCCACGCGGAGGGCGTTCACGGTGACGTCCTCGCCGACGCGGCCGTCGCCGCGGGTGGCGGCGGTGACGAGCACCCCGTTCTCGTACCGCAGCGCGATGGCCAGGCCGTCGATCTTCAGCTCGGTCAGCCAGCGCACCGACCGCCCGGCGGACGCCTCGGTCTTCGCGCACCACTCCGACAGCTCGTCGAGGGAGAAGACGTTGTCGAGACTGAGCATGCGCTCGGCGTGCTCGACGGGCGCGAGCATGCTGGCGTCGGCCGCGCCGACGGTCTGCGTCGGCGAGTCCTGCCCCTGCAGCTCCGGGTGGCGACGCTCGATCGCCTCCAGCCGGTGCAGCCATCCGTCGTATGTCGCGTCGTCGACGAGTGCGGCGTCGTCGCCGTAGTACGCGTCGCGAGCGCGGAGGATCTGCTCGGTGAGGGTCGCGGCCTCGGCCCGCGCCTCGTCGAGGGTCAGGTCGGGCAGCTCGATGTCGGCGTCGGTCACGCCATCAGTCTAGGAAGGACGAGCGACATCGGGGCGGCTCAGGCGTCGACGGGCACCGCGCTGACGGTCCGATCGATCGTGCACTGGCCCAGCACGCGGGTGCCGGCGTAGAGCACGGCCGTCTGGCCGGGTGCCACGCCGTCCAGGGGGGCCTCCGGCGTCACCACGAGCTCGCCGTCGCGGACGACCGCGACGGCGGGCACGGGGTCGGCGTGCGCGCGGATCTGCACGTCGCACGCGAACGCGCGCTCGGGCGCGTCGGGAGCAGCGCCCGCCCACGTGTACCGCGAACCGGCGATCTCCGCGGTCGCGAGGGCCTCCTTCGGCCCCACCACCACGGTGTTGGTCACCGGCCGCACCTCGAGGACGAAGCGCGGCTTGCCGTCGTCGGCGGGCACGCCGAGCCGCAGGCCGCGACGCTGGCCCACGGTGAACGCGTGCGCGCCGTCGTGGTCGCCGACGACGGCGCCCGAGCGGTCGACGATCGCGCCCCGCTCGGCCCCCACCCGCTCGGCGAGGTAGCCGCGCGTGTCGCCGTCGGGGATGAAGCAGATGTCGTAGCTGTCGGGCTTGGCTGCCACGGCGAAGCCGCGCTCCTCGGCCTCCGCGCGGACGAGGGCCTTCGACGGCGTGGTGCCGAGGGGGAAGTACGTGTGCGCAAGCTGCTCGGCGGTGAGGACGCCGAGCACGTAGGACTGGTCCTTCGCCTCCTCGCTCGACCGATGCAGCTCGAGCCCGCTCGGCCCTTCGCGCAGCGTGGCGTAGTGGCCGGTGCAGACGGCGTCGAAGCCGAGCTCCAGGGCGCGCTCGAGGAGCGCGGCGAATTTGATCCGCTCGTTGCAGCGCATGCAGGGGTTGGGGGTGCGCCCGGCGCGGTACTCGCTGAGGAAGTCGTCGATGACGTCGTCGCGGAAGCGCTCGGAGAAGTCCCACACGTAGAACGGGATGCCCAGGCGGTCCGCGACGCGGCGCGCGTCCATCGCGTCCTCGATGGTGCAGCAGCCGCGGCTGCCGGTGCGCAGGGTCCCGCCCGCGCGCGAGAGCGCGAGGTGCACGCCCACCACGTCGTGCCCGGCGTCGACCGCGCGCGCGGCGGCGACGGCGGAGTCCACTCCCCCGCTCATGGCGGCCAGAATACGCATGCGGCCAGTCTACGAGCGCGCCCCTGAGCGCACTCCGGGCACGGTCAGCCGACGATACGCCTCCGGCAGCGCGGCGACGAGCGCGTCGGCGTCGGCGTCGGTGGTCGTGCGTCCGAGCGAGATGCGCAGCACCTGCCGCGCCTCCGCCTCGGTCCGGCCCATCGCGAGCACGACATGCGACGGCTCGCTCACTCCCGCCTGGCATGCCGACCCCGTGGAGACGGAGATCCCGTGCTGGTCGAGGAGGAACAGCATCGACTCGCCGGTCGCCCCGGGCAGGTGGAGGTGAATCGTGCCCGGCAGCGTGCGCTCCGGGTCTCCGAGCACCTCGAGCTCGGGGACGGCCGCGCGCAGCCGCCCGATGAGGCGGTTGCGAATGGCCGTGAGCCGGGCCGCCTCGCTCTCGCGTTCGCGTTCGGCTATCTCGAGCGCGGTCGCGAGCGCCACGGCCCCGGCGACGTCCTGCGTGCCGGAGCGGAGCCCGCGCTGCTGATCGCCGCCGTGCAGGAGCGCCTGCGGCGCGATCGTGCGCGACACGACCAGCGCGCCGGTGCCCACGGGCGCCCCCACCTTGTGACCGGACACGCTGAGGGCGACCAGACCCGCGCCATCCGGAGCGTCGCCGCGCCAGCGCCGGAAGCCCACCCCGACGTGCCCGACGGCGGCGACCGCGTCGAGATGCAGGGGCACGGCCGAGCGGGCGGCGGCCGTGGCGAGGGCGGGTGCGTCGTGCACCGCGCCGGTCTCGTTGTTGGCCACGAGCGCGGTGGCCACCGCGACGCGGGGGTCGGAGAGTGCGGAGTCGAACGCGGCGGGAGCGATCCGCGACCGCTCGTCGAGGGCGATCGGCGTCACACGCGCGCCCTCCGCGCGTCGCAGCCACTCCACGGCGTCGAGGGTGGCGTGGTGCTCGCCATCGGGCAGCGCGACCGCGTCGCGTCCGGCCGACCGCGCCCACCACAGCCCCTTGAGCGCGAGGTTCACCGCCTCCGTGCCGCCCGACGTGAGCACCACCTCGATCGGCTCGCAGCCGAGCGTCGCCGCGATCCGCTCGCGGGCGTCCTCGAGCGCGCGGCGCGCGCGCTGCCCCGCGCCGTGCACCGACGAGGCGTTCCCGACGAGCGCGCCGGCCGCGAGCCACGCCTCGCGCGCCTCCGGACGCAGCGGCGTGGTGGCGGCGTGGTCGAGGTACGCGCCCACGGAGCTCAGAACAGCAGCGAGGTGAGGCGCCCGCGGGCTCGGATCACGCGCGGGTCGTTCGCGCCGATCACGCCGAAGAGCTCCACGAGGCGCTCCTGCACGGGGCGACGCGCGTCGCCCGGCAGCTGCGCGAAGAGGTCGAGCAGGCGCTCGAACGCGTCCTCGACGTGGCCACCGGCGACGTCGAGGTCGGCGACGAGCAGCTGCGCGTCCACGTCCTGCGGTTCGGCCGCGGCTGCCGTGCGGGCGGCCTGGAGGTCGGCGCCCTGCACGCGGCCGAGAAGTCGCACCTGGCCGAGGCCGGCGGCGGCCTCCTCGTCGCGGGGGTTCTCCTTGAGCGCGCGCTCGTACGCGTCGGCAGCACGGGCGTAGTCTCCGGCCTCGATCGCGTCGAACGCCTCCTGATGCAGCGGCGGCAGCGCGGGCGCCTCCGGCTCCTCGGCTGGCTGCTCCGTGCCCTGCCCGACCGGCACCGCGCCGGTCACCCCGTTCTGGGCGGCGAGCTGCAGGAGCTGCGCGAAGACCTCCCGCACCTGCTCCTCGGGCACCGCGCCCGTGAACAGCGGCACCGGCTGACCGGCGACGAGCGCCACGACCATGGGGATCGACTGCGCGCGGAACGCCTGCGAGAGCTGCGGGTTCGCGTCGACGTCCACCTTGGCGAGCACGAGGCGCCCGCCGTGCTCGGCGACGACCTTCTCGAGGATCGGGCTCAGCTGCTTGCAGGGGCCGCACCACTCCGCCCACAGGTCCACGACGACCGGCACGCGCTTGGAGAGCTCGAGGACGTCGCCGAAGGTCGCGTCGGTGACGTCGAACACGAGGCGCGGCGCTCCGGCGTCCCCACCCGTCGGCGCGGCGGGAGCGGCAGGGGTCGCGGGACGGTTCTTCAGGGTCGAGAGATCGACGGCGCCGCGCAGAACGGCACCGGGGGCGACGTCACTCATGTTCACCTTCCGTGTGAAGTGGGGATGGATCGAGCCTATTCGCCCTTCTCGGGCTCCGGCAGCAGTTCGGCGCCCTGGATGGCCGAGGTGTAGCCGAGCAGGCGCACCTTCTCGTCGGAGCCCTGAGCGGGCACGAAGAAGAAGAGCTGGTCGGTGTAGGTGGTCTCGACGCCCGTGGCGGACTCCTTCTCTCCGGTCAGCAGCGCCAGGGCGGCGTCGTCCTCGAAGCGGATGACGGCGTCGTCGTCGGTCGGGCGCACGGTCTCGGTCTCGTCGACGCCGACCGAGACGATCGCGCCGCTGTCGAGCGTCGCGAGGGCCGTCGGCGGAGCGTCGTTCGCGCCCTGCGCGTACTCGATTCGCCCGGTCTCCGCGCCCGTCTCGTTGAACGCGTCGATGGTGGCCTTGCGCTTCTCCGCCACGGCGGTGAGGAAGCCGTCGCCCTCGATGTCGAAGAGGTCGGCGTACTCGCTCTTGTCGCCCTGGCCGATGATGTCGGCGTACGCGCTCGCGAGCTGGTCGGGAGCGATCGCGAGGAACGGCGAGTCGGGCGCGACGAGCGCCGCACCGAGCCAGACCGGGGCGAGCTCGGGCGTCTCCGCCGCGGCTTCCAGGTTCGCCAGGTAGCTCACCCGGTAGCGCGACCACGGGTCGTCCTGCGTCATCGAGAGGATGCTCGGCGCCACGGTGGCGTCATCGGGGTCGGCCACGATGACCAGCGCGGTGCGCGGCCATCCCTCCGCCGCCTGGGGCAGGACGACGCTCGCCGGACCCTGCGGGATCGACACCGCCGCGGGGTGGTCCTCGATCTCCTTCCGCAGCCGGTAGTTCACCTCGCGCGTCTGCAGCGCGAGGCCCGAGAGGCGCTGCGCCGCGATCTTGTCGTCCAGATCGGCGTCGGCCCGCGCGACGGTGTCCGAGATCTCCCCGACGATCCGGTCGGCCTGCGCCTGCGTGAGGGTCGACGGCTTCTGATCGGGAGCCGCGGTCGCGGTGGCGGTCGGCGTCGGGGTGGGCGTCTGCCCGCCGCCGAACTCCGGCCAGTCGTCCGCCGTGCAGCCCGCGAGGAGCGCCGTGGAGATGCCGAGCGCGGGGACGGCGAGGAGCGCGCGGCGCCCCTTGCCGCGGCGCGACGTGGAGATGACGCCCTTGGATGCGCCGTCGTCGTCGGCGACCGGGCCCGACGGTCCCTTGCGGATCGGGCCGCGACGTCGCCGCGCCTGGCGCAGCGCGAGGATGTAGAGGACGAGGCCGGCGGCGAGGAAGATGCCGCCGAGCACCATCAGCGGCCCGAACCAGGGCGTGCGCTGGTCGAGCGGCCACACGAGCGAGATGTCGGAGGGCGCGGGCTGCGTGCCGTCGACGGCGACGAGCATGCTCATCCCCTCGGGCAGCTGGTCGCGGCGGACGATCTCGTCCTCCGCGGTCTGCTCCTCGATCCACAGGTCGCTTCCGGCCGGGTTGCGACCCTCGGTCGCCTCCCCCGCCTCCACGCTCGGCTCGACGACCTCGGTCTCCAGCTGATCATCGTCTCCCGCGCTCACCCGGCTGTATCGCTGGTCGGACAGCCACGCCTCGACATCGCTCGTGCGGCCGTACGCGGTGTAGAGAGGGCCGTCGCCGCGCACCGTCAGGGTCTGCGCGCCGGGTCGCAGCGCGAACGCGTCGCCGTCGATGACGAGGTAGGGCAGGTCCTCCTCGACAGACACCGACTGCTCGGCGGAGTCGGGGCCGAGGAACAGCGTGCGCTGCGCGAGTCCCGCGCCGAACGACGCCGCCGCGAGCACAAAGGCCAGTACTGCCCACACGAAACGCACGAATCGACTCCTCGCCGACCCGCGCGGGTGTCGCGGGTCTGGATATCCGACTGCACAGGATAGCGAGTGCAACTGAAAGGCGCCCAGAAGCAGGTCGCATCCGGGCGCGGCGCCGACGGCGCTCTATCCTGACGGGAGTCGTGCGGCAGGGCGCCCGCGGCGGCAGAAGGGCGCACATGAAGATCCACAACCCGTTCCGGGTCGCACTGGTGGCGACGCTGGGCGTCGGGCTGGGCATCCTGCTCATCGAGGGGCTGCAGTCGCTCTCGACGATCCTCGTGTACGTCGGGACGGCGCTGTTCATCTCCTTGGGCCTCGACCCCGTGGTGACGTGGCTCGAGCACCGGCGCCTTCCGCGATGGCTCGCGGTGACCCTCGCCATCCTCGCCGTCCTGGGACTGTTCACCGGGATCGTGCTCATCATCCTCCCCGTGCTCGTGGGGCAGATCGGCCAGCTCGTCGAGCAGATCTCCCTCCTCGTCTCGCGCGGCACCCTCCTCGACGACCTGCGGGAGTGGTCGCTGGCCACCTTCCCCACGCTGCAGATCGATCAGGTCCTCGACTTCGTCAACACCTGGCTGACCGACAACATCGACCTCATCAGTCAGGGCGTCGTGGGCGTGACGCTGAACGTGGCGCAGGGGCTGTTCGGCGCGTTCATCGTGCTCATCCTCACGATCTACCTCACGGCGTCCACGCCGTCGCTGAAGTCCGCGCTGTACCAGATGGTGCCGGCGTCGCGACGCGAGGGCTTCACGAACATCGCCGAGCAGATCACCGACTCCGTCGGCTACTACGTCATGGGGCAGATCACGCTGGCAGCGATCAACGGCCTGCTGAGCACGATCTTCCTCACGATCATCGACGCGCCCTACCCCACCGTGCTGGCGGTGGTGGCCTTCCTCGGGTCGATGATCCCGCTGGTCGGCACCATCTCCGGCTCGACGATCATCGCGCTGACGTGCCTGATCCCGGGGCTCGGTTCGCCGACCACCGCCATCATCGCCGCGGTGTACTACCTCATCTACATGCAGGTCGAGGCGTACGTGCTCTCGCCGCGCATCATGAGCCGGGCGGTGTCGGTCCCGGGCGGCGTGGTCGTGATCGCCGCGCTCGCCGGCGGCGCGCTGCTGGGGCTCCTGGGAGCCCTCATCGCCATCCCCGTCGCCGCGAGCATCCTCATCATCTACCGCCAGGTGCTCATCCCGCGCATGAACGCGCGCTGATCAGGCGTCGGGCCACTCTGCCGGCAGCGGGACGGCGGCGGGGTTCACCACGGCGACGATCTCGTTGAGCACGCGGGCGGTCTGCTTCTCCCCCACCCACAGGTGCCGGCCTTCCTCGACCGCGACGACGCGCAGCTGCGGCACGATCGAGAAGCGCTCCACCGCCTCCGCCGGCCGCAGGTAGTCGTCGAACTCGGGCACGACCGCGACGAGGGGCCGCGCGTCGCCCTGCCAGGCGCGCAGGTCGTCGTCGGTCGCCCGGTGCAGGGGCGGCGACAGCAGGATGGCCCCCTCGATCGGATGCGGTCGGCCGTGCTTGAGCGCCACCTCGGTCCCGAACGACCACCCCACCAGCCACGGATGCGGCAGTCCGCGCTCGGCCACGAACCGCATCGCGGCGGCGAGGTCCGCCGCCTCCGCGACGCCGTCGCCGAACGCCCCGTCGCTCGTTCCCCGCGGAGAGGTCGTGCCGCGGGTGTTGAAGCGCAGCACGGCGAGATCGGCGAGGGCGGGGAGGCGAGCCGCGGCCTTCCGGATGATGTGCGAGTCCATGAAGCCACCCGCTGTCGGCAGTGGATGGAGCGTCACAAGTGTGGCGAGCGGCTCGCGTTCGAGGGGCAGCGCGAGCTCGCCGACGAGCGTGAGCCCGTCGGACGTGTGCAGCTCGACGTCCTCGCGGCGGGCGGGCAGCAGGGCGGCTCCGCGGATCTCCATCCGGTCCTCCTCAGTAGAGCTTCCAGCAGTGGCTGTGCCAGTGACGACGGGCGGCGAGATCGGCCTGCGCGCCGAGGACGCCGTCCTCGCGCCAGACGACGACGTGCGCGGCGCCGATCGCGATCTCGCTGCCGCACCCCGGGCACGAGTAGGTCTTCTCCGAGCGCCCCTGGCCGATCGGCTGGACCGACCACTCCCGGCCGCGTCGCATCTCGGTGCGCCGCCACCCCGCAACGAGACGATCGAGCGAGTCGTCGTCGCGACCGTCGCGGCGGCGTCGGTTCGACCGCGGCACGGCTCAGTACCAGCCGGACGCCTCGGAGTGGCCCCATGCACCGCAGGGCGTCCCGTAGCGTCCGGCGATGTAGTCGAGGCCCCAGGCGATCTGCGTGGCGGGGTTGGTCTGCCAGTCGGCGCCGTGGCTGGCCATCTTGCTGCCGGGCAGCGACTGGGGGATGCCGTACGCGCCACTCGAGGCGTTGTAGGCGTTCACGTTCCAGCCGGACTCGCGATTCCACAGCGCGACGAGGCACGAGAAGTCGCCCTCTCCCCAGCCGCGCTCCCCCACCATCTGGTACGCCACCGCCTGCGCCGACCCGGGGTCCGGCGCGGCGAACGGCGCGGCCCAGGTCTCGGCCTGCATCGGTGCCGACTCGTCGCTCCCCTCGGTGGGCTGCGGCGTCGGCGTGGGCGTGGGCTTCACGTACACGGAGTAGTTGCCGAACTCGAGGCTGCCGGCGTGCGCGAGGTCGGCGGCGGCGATGTACACCTGCGCCTCGTCGGCGGCCGTGGCGAACGCCGACGCCGTCTCGCGCTGCTCGGCCTGCGCCATCGAGGCGCCGGTCGTGACGAGGGTGCCGCCGAGGAGCCCGAACGCCGCAAGTCCGGCGAGCACCGACATGACGCGTCGCCGTGGCGATGGCCGCTCCGTCGTCAGGAGCGCCGCGTGCTGGGTCGCGATGGCGCGCGCCTCGCGGCGCGTGAGGGCTCGGGTCTCGGGAGGTCCGTCAGTCACAGTCGGGCCAGTCTATCGGCTGTTACGCGACCGTGATATCGCGTGTCGCGGGAGGCGGCGCTCACCGGACGGCGAGCATCACCTCGATGACCGCGTCCAGCACCGCATCGACCTGCTCCTCGCGGTAGCCGTCGCGCGTCATCCGGAACGCCGTCTGCCGCACCTGCTCGACCGACAGCGGATCGCCGTGCGCGAGATACGCGACGATCCGATCGGCGACGAGGTCGACCTCCGAGCGCGCGTAGCCGAAGCGCAGCAGGCCCACGCGGTCGAACCGCTCCCCGACCGGTCGCTGCAGCCGATCGAGAACGACCTGCGCGTCCTCCCGGACGCGCGCGACCCACGTGCCCGCGCCATCCGCTCGCACCGCCTGGTCTCGCTCGCGCGCGGCGAACGCGTCCTCCACGCGGGCGAGGGCTGCGTCGACGGAGGCGACCCGGTAGCCGCCGCGCACGAGCGGAAAGGCGGCGGCGCGCACCTGCTCGGCATCGACGTCGTCGCTCTGCTCCTCGAAGGCCGCACGAGCGCGCGCGAGGAAGGCGTCGACGGCCGCGCGGTCGTAGCCCTTGTCGCGCCCCTCCGTCAGCGGGAAGGGCAGGTCGGTGGACGAGTCGGTCACGATACCGCCAGCGGGGTGAGGAGCAGGTGCAGGGCGAGCGCGGCCACGGCGGACGGCAGCATGCTGTCGAGACGGTCGAGGACTCCGCCGTGCCCGGGAAGCATGGAGGACATGTCCTTGATGCCGAGGTCGCGCTTGATCATCGACTCGCCGAGGTCTCCTGCGGTGGCCGTGCAGAGGATCACGGCGCCGAAGATCAGTCCCGTCCACCAGGGGATCTCGAGCATGAACTGCGCGAGCAGGGCGCCGGCGACGACGGCGGCCAGCGCGGCGCCCGCGAAGCCCTCCCAGGTCTTCTTGGGGCTGATCCGCGGCGCCATCGGGTGCTTGCCGAAGGCGAGCCCCGACGCGTAGGCGGCGGTGTCGGCGACGACCGCGACGATGAGGAAGGCGAGGACCCACCATTCGCCGTCTTCGGCGCGCAGGAGGACGAGCGCGAGGCTCGCGAGCAGCGGCACGTAGAGGGGCACGAAGGCGCCCACCACCACGTCGGCCAGCACCTCGCGGTGGGGCCGGCCGTCCTCCGCCATCATCTGCGCCATCAGCCGCCACACGACGATGATCGTCAGCGACACGAACAGCGAGACCGCATGCAGCCAGGAGTCGGCGAAGTAGCCCGCGCTCAGCAGGAGGACGACCGCGATCAGCTGCGGAGCCAGGTCCACGCGCCGACCGCCCCTCCGGAGGGCACGCCACAGCTCGTGGACGCCGAGCACCGAGACCAGCAGCGCGACGAGCACGAACAGCGTCTTCACGACCAGCAGCGACACCAGCAGCACGGCGCCCGCCGCGACGCCGATGAGGACGGCCGCGATGAGGTCACGTCCTGTCCGCTGCTTGAGCCGCTGGTTGCGCTGCTCGAACTTCTCGCGCGCGTAGGCGACCTGGTGCTCGAACTCGCCGCGGGCGGCGCTCACGCGCTCCTGGAAGGAGCCCTGCTCGGCGCGTGGCTCGCTCGAGGGCGTCTCCTCCGGTTCCGGAACGTCGGTCATCCCCGCCTCAGACCTCGAGGAGCTCTGCCTCTTTGTGCTTCAGCGCCTCGTCGATCTTCTCCACGTGCGCCTTGGTGATCGCGTCGAGCTCCTTCTCCCCGCGCACGATGTCGTCCTCGCCGACCTCGTCGCGCAGCGCGTCGAGGTCGTCCTTCACCTGACGGCGGATGCCGCGCAGGCGGACCTTCGCGTCCTCGCCCTTGGTGCGGACGATCTTCACGTACTCCTTGCGACGCTCCTGCGTCAGCTCGGGCATCGTGATGCGCACGAGGGTGCCGTCGTTCGTCGGGTTCGCCCCGAGGTTCGGCATCTCGCGGATGGCCTCCTCGATGGCCTTGAGGGCCGACTTGTCGTAGGGCGTCACGATGAGCGTGCGCGCCTCGGGGTTCGCGAGCGACGCGAGCTGCTGCAGCGGCGTGGGCGTGCCGTAGTAGTCCACGAGGAGGCGCTGGAAGAGCTGCGGGTTCGCGCGTCCGGTGCGGACCGTGGCGAAGTCCTCCTTCGCCGCCTCGACGGCTCGGCCCATCCGGTCAGTGGCATCGGCCAGAACGTCCGCGATCACGGTGACTCCATTCGTCGGTGGTGCTGAGGGAAAGTCTACTGGGAGCTGTCGCGGCTCCCCGCGCGTCACGCGGTGACGAGCGTGCCGATGGTGCGACCGCGCAGAGCGGCCGTGACGTTGCCGCCGGGCTCCATGCCGAACACGCGCATGTTCATGCCGTTGTCCATGCAGAGGCTGAACGCGGTGGCGTCGACGACCTTGAGGCCGCGCATCAGGGCGTCGGAGTAGGTCACGTGATCGAGCTTCGTCGCGGTCGGGTCGGTGCGCGGGTCGGCGGTGTACACGCCGTCCACGCCGTTCTTGGCGACGAGCACCTCGGTGGCGCGGATCTCGAGCGCGCGCTGGGCGGCCACGGTGTCGGTGGAGAAGTAGGGAAGGCCCGCGCCGGCGCCGAAGATCACGACGCGCCCCTTCTCGAGGTGGCGCTCCGCGCGTAGGGGGATGTAGGGCTCGGCGACCTGGCGCATCTCGATGGCGGACTGCACGCGCGTGGCGGCGCCGGCCTGCTCGAGGAAGTCCTGCAGGGCGAGGGCGTTCATGACCGTGCCCAGCATGCCCATGTAGTCGGCGCGGGAGCGGTCCATGCCGCTCACGGCGAGCTCCGCGCCGCGGAAGAAGTTGCCGCCGCCGACGACGATCGCGATCTCCACGTCCTGCGACGCCTCGGCGATCTCGCGGGCGATCTGGCTGACGACGTCGGGGTTGACGCCGAGCTGACCTCCTCCGAACGCCTCACCGGACAGCTTCAGCAGCACGCGCCGCTTGCTCACTACGCTCACACTCGATCCTCTCGTCGCCGATACACGCTACCGGTCGCAGGCGGCAGCACCCTGTGCTCGACCCGCGGATGGCCGCGTGCGGCGTCCCCGGGCAGAGCAAGGGGGCTCGGATCCGCGGATCCGAGCCCCCTTCATCACGTCGTTACGCGCCGACCTTGAAGCGCGCGAAGCCGGTCACCGTGATGCCGGCGTCCTGCGCGACCTTGGCGACGGACAGCTTGTTGTCCTTCGCGTAGTCCTGGTCGAGCAGAGCGACCTGCTTGAAGAACGCGTTCACGCGCCCCTCGACGATCTTCGGCAGGGCGGCCTCGGGCTTGCCCTCGTTGCGGGAGATCTCGGTGACGATCTCGCGCTCCTTCTCGACCTCGGCCGCGGGGACCTCGTCGCGCGAGAGGTACGAGGGGTTGGCGAAGGAGATGTGCTGCGCGATGCTGCGTGCGGTCTCCGCGTCGTCGCCCGAGTACGCCACGACCACGCCGACCTGCGGGGGCAGGTCCTTGCTGGTGCGGTGGAGGTAGATCTGGAAGGCGTCGCCGTCCAGCGTGCGCACGCGACGCAGCTCGACCTTCTCGCCGATGATCGCCGCCTCGTCCGAGATGAGCTGGTCGACCGTCTGGTCGCCGGCCGAAGCGGCGAGGGCTGCCTCGACGGAGTCCGCACCGGCAGCGGCGGCCGCGTCGGCCACCTTGTCGGCGAGGGCGATGAAGCGCTCGTTCTTCGCGACGAAGTCGGTCTCGCAGGCGAGCTCGACGAGGGTCGCCTTGCCGTTCAGCTCACGCGCGACGACGAGGCCCTCGCTGGTGGCGCGGTCCGCGCGCTTGGCGTTGCCCTTGGCGCCCTTGAGGCGCAGCAGCTCGACGGCCTTCTCGACGTTGCCGTCGGCCTCTTCGAGCGCCTTCTTGGTGTCGACCATGCCGGTGCCGAGCTGCTCGCGCAGCGCCTTGATGTCCGCGATGGTGAAGTTGGCCATGAGTGCGGGCTCTCCTTGATTCGTGGTGGGATCTGAAGCGCCAGGCGGGCCCGATCGGGCCCGCCTGGCGTGAGCGTTACTCCGCTGCGGGAGCGGCAGCGGCCTCGGCCGGAGCGGCCTCCGCCGGAGCAGCCTCGGTCTCGGCGACCTCGGCCGGAGCGGCCTCGGCGGACTCGACCGGAGCGGACTCGGTGGAGCCCTGCTCGAGGAGCTCGCGCTCCCACTCGGCCAGCGGCTCCGCCTCGCCCTCGGGGTTGTGCTTCTGCTGCAGGCCCTCGGCCGCGGCGTCGGCGATGATGCGCGTCAGCAGCGACACCGAGCGGATGGCGTCGTCGTTGCCCGGGATCGGGTACTGCAGGTCGTCGGGGTCGACGTTGGTGTCGAGGATGCCGATGACGGGGATGCCGAGCTTCTTGGCCTCGTCGATGGCGAGGTGCTCGCGCTTGGCGTCGACGACCCAGAGAGCCGAGGGCGTCTTCGACAGGTTGCGGATGCCGCCGAGCGACTTGTGCAGCTTGGCGAGCTCACGACGCTTGAGCAGGAGCTCCTTCTTGGTGAAGCCCGTGCCGGCGGGGTCGTCGAAGTCGAGCTCCTCGAGCTCCTTCATGCGCGCGAGGCGCTTCGACACCGTCGAGAAGTTGGTGAGGAGGCCACCGAGCCAGCGCTCGTTGACGTAGGGCTGGCCGACGCGGGTCGCCTGCTCGGCGAGCACCTCCTGCGCCTGCTTCTTGGTGCCCACGAAGAGGATGGTGCCGCCGCGGGCGACCGTCTCCTTGACGAAGTCGTAGGCCTTGTCGATGTAGCCCAGCGACTGCTGCAGGTCGATGATGTGGATGCCGCTGCGCTCCGTGAGGATGAAGCGCTTGACCTTCGGGTTCCACCGACGGGTCTGGTGTCCGAAGTGAACGCCGCTGTCGAGCAGCTGGCGGATGGTGACGACGGCCATGGTCGTACTCCTTGTCTGGGCGCTCTCGCGCCATGCGGTTGATTCCGCCGGTCAGTCGACCGGCGAGCCTGGTGCCCGACGCACTCCCGCCCTTCGAGAAGGGACCGAGGGGAGTCGCGCCACGACGCCCGTCCGTGGGACGGAGCCGCTGCGGGCACGCGTAGTCATCCCGATGAGGGATGCGTCTGCCAGCATACCAGGCGGATGCGCCCACGACGGCGCGTGCACAGCCCCGCGACACGCCGCTGGCCCGTCCACGACGTCGAGCGGGTCGGTCGGAGGGGCAGCGCGCGGCCGAGCCTGGAGGCATGCGCCGGATCATCCTCGTTCTCGCCGTCCTCGCGCTCGTCGGCGTGTCCGTCGGCGCCGCTCCCGCGTCGGCCGCCGCGCCGGTGGTCGTCTCCGCTTCCGCGGCGGCTTCCCCCGCCGACGCGGCGATCGTCCGCATCCGCACGAGCGAGCCCTGGCGGTGGCCCGTGTCCCAGGAGGTCCGGGTCGTCCGCCCGTTCGCGGCGCCGCCCCATCGCTACGGCGCGGGGCACCGCGGCGTGGACCTCGGCGCGGATCAGGGGCCGGTGCTCGCCCCGGCATCCGGCGTCATCGCCTTCGCCGGAGTCGTCGTCGACCGCCCGCTGCTCACCATCGATCACGGCGACGGGCTCGTCACGACGCTCGAGCCGGTGGCGACCGAACTCCGCGTCGGCGACGAGGTCGCGGTCGGCCAACAGCTCGGCGAGGTCGCTTCCGGCGGTCACGCCGCCGCCGGCGCCGTGCACTTCGGCGTCCGCCTGCACGGGGAGTACATCAACCCCCTGCTCCTCCTCGCCGGCGTGCCCCGCGCCGTGCTCCTCCCCTGCTGCTGAGGGCGCCCGCGTGTCGCGCGAGAACGGCGGGTCAGCCGGATGGCCGCGATCAGGCGCGGGGATGGGCGAGCCGGTAGGCGGCGGCGAGGCGCTCGGTCGACACGTGCGTGTAGATCTGCGTCGTGCCGAGGCTCGCGTGGCCGAGGATCTCCTGCACCGCACGGAGATCGGCGCCGCCGTCGAGCAGGTGCGTGGCGGCGGAGTGGCGCAGCGCGTGCGGACCGGCGGTCTCCACCCCCATCGCGGGACCCACGGTGCGCGCGACCAGCGCGTACACCGCACGCGGACCCATCCGCCCGCCGCGCGCGCCGAGGAGCAGCGCGCCGCCCGCGCCCTCCGAGCGAGCCGCCAGGACGGGGCGTCCCCGCGAGAGGTACCCGGAGACCGCCCGTGCGGCGGGTGCGCCGAACGGCACGACACGCTCCTTCGAGCCCTTGCCGAGGACGCGCGCGGTGCCGCGCTCGAGATCGATGTCGTCCACGTCGAGTCCGCAGAGCTCCGACACGCGCACGCCCGAGCCGTACAGCAGCTCGAGAGCCGCGTGATCGCGCAGCGCGGTCGGGTCGCCCTCCCCCGCGGCCACGGCCATCCGCTTGAGGAGCTCGTCGAGGGAATCGGCGGTCGCGACATGAGGGAGCGTGCGACCGCGCTTGGGAGTCACCAGGCGCAGGCTCGGGTCGGTCTCGACGAGCCCCTCCTCGCGGGCCCAGCGGAACAGCGCCCGCGCGGAGGACGTGCGTCGCGCCACCGTCGAGCGCGCGTCCCCGCGCTGCGTCGCCCGCCACAGCCAGTCGCGGAGCGCGTCGAGATCGACCGCATCGAGTTCGCGATCGCCCGCGGCGGCGACGAGGTCGGCGAGGTCCGCCCGGTAGGCGCGTACCGTCGCCGGAGACAGGCGGCGCACGTTCTCGAGGTGCGCGGCGAAGGCGTCGATCGCGCGGGACAGCTGCATGCTCCCATCGTCTCGCCGCCGCGGCGCCCGGCGCGGTCGCCGCGCCGCTCCGCGACCTCCGGTGCCCATGCGGCGCTCGCGCACGACAGCGGGCCGCCTCCCGAGCGGCAGGCGGCCCGCTGAGGCAGCGGCTGTCGAGCGGAGGCCTACTTGAAGGCGTCCTTGATGTTCTCGCCGGCGTTCTTGAGGTCGGCCCTCGTCTGGTCGCCCTTGCCCTCGCGCTCGAGGCGCTCGTCGTCGGTGGCCCTGCCCGCGGCCTCCTTCGCCTTGCCGGCGAGCTCTTCCGCGGCGTTCCTGATCTTGTCGTCGAGGCCCATGATGCGTCCTTTCACGATGCGGTCTGCGGATCAACGAAACTAGGCGCGGACGCGCTTCGAGGCAAGGGGTGGACAGAAGCCGCGGAGCGTCGGCGGCCTACGAACGCTCCGCCGGTGCCGCGGTGATGCGCGCGATCGCCGTGCGCACCTCACGAGGGTCGCGCGCTCCTGAATCGAGAGCGCGGTGGATCGTGAGCCCCTCGATGAGCGCGTCCAGCAGGCGCGCGGTCTCCGGATCGAAATGGCGCTCGAGGGCCGCGCGACTGCGCCGCATCCACTCCGCGGTGATGGATCGGTAGGCGGGATCGCGAGCGGCGAGCGTGTAGAGCTCGTGCGAGAGGACGAGCTCGCGGGCGTCGCCGAAGACGTCCTCGAGGATGATCGCCGCGACGGCATCACGGGCCGCAGCGCGGTGCGGCGCAGACGCCATGCGGCGTTCGAAGCGATCGCTGACCGTGGTCGCGAATCGGGTGAACGCCGCACGCAGGAGATCGTCGATGCCGTCGAAGTAGTAGGTCATCGCGCCCAGCGGGACGGCCGCCTGCGCCGCGACCTTCCGGTGCGACGTGCCGGCGACGCCGGAGCCGGCGATGACCTCGAGGCAGGCGTCGACGATCCGGTCGCGACGACCGGGATCGTTGCGCCGCCCCCGCCGGGAGCCGGCCGCCCTATCGGGGATCGACATCCGAAGGCTCGATACGGCGAACCACCCGCGCGGGATTCCCGACGGCCACGACGTCGGCGGGGATGTCCTTCGTGACGACTGCGCCCGCGCCGATCACCGAGTTGCTGCCGATCGTCACACCGGGGCACACGATCACGCCGCCCCCGAGCCAGACATTGTCTCCGATCGTGATCGGACGAGCAGCTTCGAGCTTGTCGCGTCGGGGCTGGGGGTCGATCGGATGGGTGGGGGTCAGCAGCTGGACGTTCGGTCCGATCTGGCAGTCGTCGCCGATCGTGATGGTCGCGACGTCCAGCGCCATCAGGTTGTAGTTGATGAACGTGCCGGCGCCGAGGTGGAGGTTCTCGCCGTAGTCGACGAAGAGCGGGGGGTTGATGTGCGCACCCTCGCCGAGCGTGCCGACCAGGTCCTCGAGGATCTCCCGAGCTCCGGGCTCCCCTGCCACATCTGCGCGGTGGTAGGCGTCGGCGAGCTGGACCCCGCGGCGATGGAGGCGCTCGTTCTCGGGGTCGTCGGCGATGTACAGGTCCCCGGCGAGCATCCGCTCGCGGTTGCTGCGCGAGTCTCCGGCGAAGTAGTCGACAGTCATGCGCCCGACTCTACCGTAGAGTGGGTACGAACGTACACTTATTGCCTTCAGGACAGCACCCATCCACCCGGCACAGCGCGCACCTCCCCCGCGAGTTCCAGCAGACCCAGCGCGGCTTGGACGTCGCCGACCGCGAGGCCGCTGCGGCGGGCGATCTCCGGGATGTCCCGCGGCGTGCGAGAGGCGAGCGCGTCGCGCACGCGCACCTCCTCCGCCGACGGCTCCCTCGCACGGTCCCCCGCGTCGGGGCCCTCGCCGAGAAGCTCCAGCACGTCCGCCGCTGAGGTGATGCACTGCGCGTCGAACTCACGCAGCAGGCGGTGGCACCCGGCGGAGGTCGCACTCGTCACCGGACCGGGAACGGCGCCCAAGGGCCGACCGAGGGCGGCGGCGTGCCCGGCGGTGTTGAGCGTTCCGCTCCGCGCGCCTGCTTCGACGACGACGGTCGCGGCGGTGAGCGCGGCGATCAGCCGGTTGCGCTGCAGGAAGCGCCACTTCGTCGGCGTCGACCCCGGAGCGCTCTCGCTGACGATCGCACCGGTGCGCGCGAGCTCGGTGAAGAGCCGGGCGTGACCGGCCGGGTAGACCCGGTCGGCGCCGCCCGCGACCACGGCGACGGTCAGTCCGCCGCTCCCGAGCGTCGCGCGATGGGCGGCGCCGTCGATGCCGTACGCAGCGCCCGACACGATCCCCACCTCACGCGCCGAGAGCTCCCCTGCCAGCTCCGCCGCGACATGCTCGCCGTACGGCGTGGCGGCCCGCGCGCCGACGATCGCGACCGACCGCGCCAGCCGAGCGAGCGCCGCTCGGTCGCCGCGCACCCACAGCGCGAGCGGCGCGTGGGCTCCCAGATCATCCAGCTGCGGCGGCCACGACTCCTCCTCGGGCGTGAACAGGGCGAGCTCCGCCTTCGCGGCATCCTGCAGCGTGCGCGCGACGAGGGACGCGTCCAGCCGCGGACGCCACCGCGCGGACGCCGCCGTCAGCGTCTGCGGAGCGAGCTGCAGCGCTGCCAGCTGCGCATCGCGCAACCCGGCCTCGGCCATCCGGAGCGCGCGAGCCGGACCGAACGCGGCCACGAGCGTGCCCGCGGTGCCGTCCCCCGGCTCGGTGATCGCGGTCCACGCCGCGCGAGCGAGGCGATCGGAGTCATCGGCGCCGACGCATGCACCGCCCGCGCGCACGGCGGGCTCGTCGAGGAGGCTCATGCCACCACTCCCTTCTTGAGGAACAGGGCTCGGCCGACGTCGGCCGCCGTCGGTCGGTCGTGGCCGGCGAGGTCGGCGACGGTCCACGCCACGCGCAGCACCCGGTCGTAGCCGCGCAGCGTGAGGACGCCGCGCTGCAGCGCGGCGTCGAGCGAGCGCACGGCGCCGGGGTCGACGGCGCGCGGACCGCGGCGCAGCCAGGCGCCGGGGACGTCCACATTGACCTGCCACGGCGTGCCCGCCAGCCGCCGACGTGAGCGCGCCCGCGCGTCCGTCACCCGACTCCGCGCGGCGGCGGACGTGGTGCCGTCCGCGCTGCGCGTCTGCGCGATGCTGGCGATCCGCTCGACCTTGAGATCGATGTCGATGCGATCGAGCAGCGGTCCGGACAGCCGCTGCGCGTATCGCCGGATCAGGTGCGGTGAGCAGGTGCAGTCCCCGCCCCGCACCCCGTACTCCCCGCACGGGCAGGGGTTCTTCGCGAGGACGAGCTGGAACCGCGCCGGGAACCGCGCGGTGAACCCCGCGCGGTGGATGTCGATGCTCCCCTGCTCCAGCGGCTGGCGCAGCGCGTCGAGCGTCGAGGCGGCGGCCTCCGTGGCCTCGTCGATGAAGAGCACACCGCGGCTGGCCCGGGCGATGGCGCCGGGGCGCGCGACCCGCGACCCGCCGCCGATGAGCGCGGCGGTCGATGCCGAGTGGTGCGGCGCCTCGAAGGGCGGCCGCCGATCGAGCCGTGTGACCTGCTCGCCCGCGAGCGACCGCACCGACGCGACCTCGAGAGCGGCCTCGTCGTCGAGCGGCGGGAGGATCCCCGGCAGTCGACGGGCGAGCATGGTCTTGCCCGCACCGGACGGCCCCGACATCAGGAGGTGGTGCCCGCCGGCCGCGGCCACGATGAGCGCCTCCACGGCGTCCTGCTGTCCGACGACGTCGGCGAGATCCAGCTCCTCCGCGTCGGCGGGCGCCGCTGTCGCCCCGGGAACCGGCGGCACGTCGGGGACCTCCACCTCGGCACCGTGCCACGCGGCGACCTGCGCGAGCGACACCGCCGCCCACACCTCGGCGCCCACGACGAGCTCGGCCTCCTCGCGGTTGCCCCACGGCACGATCACGCGCGGACGACCGGCGGCGACCGCGGCGCGCACGGCGGGCAGCACGCCGGCCACCGGCCGGAGGCGCCCGTCGAGCCCGAGTTCGCCGAGGTGCACGACCGCCGCGGCGCTGGGTCGCCGCACCCGATCGTCGGTGGCGAGAGCGGCGACGGCGATCGCGAGGTCGAAGCCGGTTCCCTGCTTGGGCAGTCCCGCCGGCGACAGGTTCACCGTGAGCCGCCGATACGGCAGCGGCAGTCCGCTGTTCTCGCACGCGTTGCCGACCCGCCGCGCCGCCTCGCCCAGCGCCCGGTCGGCGAGGCCGATGATGCGGATGTCGGGCTGGTGCGCGGTGACGTCGGCCTCCACCTCCACCACCTCGCCGCGCAGGCCGGTGAGCGCGACCGCCCACGTGCGCGCGACGCTCACCGCAGGTCCTCGAGGTGCTCCAGCACGCCACCGCGCGGATCGGGGCCGACGATGCCCACGGCGTCGACGTGCAGGCTGCGCCGGTCCAGCACCCCGGGATGCGCCTGCGCCCACGCCACTGCGAGCCGCCACAGCCGCCTGAGCTTGCGCCCGTCGACGGCCTCGAACGGATGGCCGTAGCCGGTTCCCGAGCGCGTCTTCACCTCGACGACGGCGAGGCGCTCCCCTCGGCAGGCGACGATGTCGATCTCGCCGGCAGCGCAGCGCCAGTTGCGGTCGAGGATCTCGTATCCCTCGGACACGAGGTATCGCGCCGCCCGCTCCTCACCCGCTCGCCCCAGGTCGTCTTTGCGTGCCATGACGGCAGACTGCCCGGCCGCTCGGCCCCGAGGGGGACGCTCACGCGGACGGTGGAGAAGATGCCGCGTGTCGGCGGCCTGTGCAGACGGCGTCGCGCACGACGCCGTCGCGGAAGACTACTGGCCGTCGATGGAGAGCTCGTCGGGCAGCTCGAAGTCGCGCCGCGAGAGCTCCTCGATGTTGACGTCCTTGAATGTCAGCACGCGCACGGACTTCACGAACCGGTCCGAGCGGTAGATGTCCCAGACCCAGACGTCCTTCATCGTGAGCTCGAAGTAGAAGTCGGTCTCCGTGTCGTGACGCACGACGTCGACCTCGTTCGCCAGGTAGAAGCGCCGCTCGGTCTCGATCACGAACTGGAACTGGGAGACCACGTCCCGGTACTCGCGGAACAGCGCCAGCTCGAGTTCGCGGTCGTAATCCTCGAAGACATCGTCATCCATGGTCATCCCATCCTAGGCGCTCGCCGCGACGCCCCGCGTCGGCCGCGGCGCTCAGAAGAGGGCGGGCGCGTCGGCGATCGCCCAGGAGTGACGGTGGTGCGCGCTCAGGCCGTGGTCCCGGATGGCCGAACGGTGCGTCGCGCTCGCGTAGCCCTTGTTGCTCGCCCACTCATAGGCGGGCGCGTCGTCGTGCAGCCGCACCATGAGGTCGTCACGGGCGACCTTCGCGAGCACGGACGCCGCGGCCAGCGACGCGCAGTCCCGATCGCCCTTGACGACCGTGCGCACGTCGAGTCCGCCGCCGCGCACGGGGCTGATGTAGTCGTGGTTGCCGTCGAGCAGCACCACGCCGGTCGCGGGTGCGTAGCCCTGCTCCTCGAGGGCGGCCAGCGCGCGCACCGCCGCGAGCCCGAGGGCGCGGATGATGCCGGCCTCGTCGACCTCGGCGGCGGTGGCCCAGCCGAGCGCGCTCGCGCGCACCCAGCCCGCGGCTCGCTGAGCGACGTCGGCGCGGCGTCCCGCGGGCACGAGCTTCGAATCGCGCAGGCCGTCGGGCACGGGCGACGCGATGGCCTCGGCGTCGACGACGGAGGCGCCGATGGTGACCGGGCCCGCCAGCGCACCGCGGCCGACCTCATCGAGTCCGAAGACGAGAGGGCGCTCCGCCAGCAGCGCGCGCTCCTGGTCGAGAGTGGGGGCGACGACGGTCATCCGGCCGCGCTCGCCTTCTGCTCCTCGCGCTCCTCCTCGTGCTCGGGGATGCCGCGGAACACCTCGTGATGGCCGTCGATGAGCCCGAAGCGCTCGAGGGGCCAGGTGGTGAGGAACACGCGGCCGACGACGTTCTCCAGCGGCACGAAGCCCCCGCCGGGCTGATCCATGTTGAAGCGGGCGTCGCGGGAGTTGTCGCGGTTGTCGCCGAGCACCCAGAGCGCGCCGTCGGGCACCTGCACGTCGAACGGCTCGTTCGATGCGGCCGTGTCGCCCACGGGGAGCTTCAGGTAGTCCAGCTCGTCCACGGGGACGCCGTTGACGGAGATCTGGCCGAGCGCGTTGCAGCACTCCACGTGGTCGCCGGGGATGCCGATGATGCGCTTGACGAGATGGTCGTCGGAGTCGCCGGCGGAGAGGCCCACGGCCGTCAGGAGGTGATCGACCGCCTCGACGATCGGCGCGCGCGGCGCGGGAGCGGGCTGCCCTTCGAGCCATCCGCCCGGGTCCTCGAAGACGACGATGTCGCCGCGCTCGTACCCGGTCCACGCCGGCGTGAGCTCGTCGACGAGGATGCGGTCGTCGACCTGCAGCGTGTTCTCCATCGAACCGGAGGGGATGAAGAACGATCGGACGACGAACGTCTTGATGAGGAACGACACCACGAGCGCGATGACCACGATGAGGGCGATGTCGCGCAGAAAGGTGAGGAATCCGCGTCCGCGTCGCGTAGGCCGCGCCGCGGTCGTGATGTCGGTGGTCATGGGGTCCTTCGCATCCGCGCCGCCGGGTTGCGGGGGCGTCGATCCAGGTTCTCACACGAACGCAGACACCCCGTGCCGAGAGGCACGGGGTGTCTGCGCGAAGAGGATCAGCGGCTCTCGCGCTTCTCCTTGATCTTCGCCTTCTTGCCGCGCAGCTCGCGCAGGTAGTACAGCTTCGCGCGACGGACGTCACCACGGGTGACGACCTCGATGCGGTCGAGGACGGGCGAGTGCACGGGGAACGTGCGCTCCACGCCGACCTGGAAGCTGATCTTGCGGACCGTGAAGGTCTCGCGCACACCGGATCCCTGACGGCGGATGACGACGCCCTGGAACACCTGAACACGCGAGCGGTTGCCCTCGACGATGTTCACGTGCACCTTGACGGTGTCACCGGGGCCGAACGCGGGGACGTCCGAGCGGAGCGAGGCCGCGTCGACGGCGTCGAGAATGTGCATGACGGTTCTCTTCCTGCGGCCGCCTCAGGTCGACCGCCTTCGAAAATGGGGTATCGCGTGTGCGGTGGGATCCGGTTGCGGACCCTCGGCTCCCCTGTGGCAGAGCGCGAAACACGCGCGCCGACAGGCGCGGGCGTCACAGCACGACTCTCCATTGTCGCACACCGGCATCGGCCATCCGTCACGCTCGCGCGGGAGAGAATGGAGGTCCGACTGGAAGGACACCCCATGATCGAACTGCGCACCCCGGCCGAGATCGAGCAGATGCGCCCGGCCGGCCGGTTCGTCGCCGAGACCCTCGCCACCCTGAAGGACGAGACGCGCGTGGGCACGAACCTGCTGGCGATCGACCGTCGCGCGCACGAGCTCATCCGCCGCGCGGGCGCCGAGTCGTGCTACATCGACTACCACCCCTCGTTCGGCGCCAGCCCGTTCGGCAAGGTGATCTGCACCTCCATCAACGACGCGGTGCTCCACGGTCTCCCCCACGACTACGCGCTGCGCGACGGCGACCTCGTCACGCTCGACTTCGCCGTCTCCGTCGACGGCTGGGTGGCGGACTCCGCGGTCTCCTTCGTCGTCGGCACGCCGCGCGACGAGGACCTGAAGCTCATCGACACCACCGAGCGGGCCCTGGACGCGGCGATCGCCGCCGCCACCGTGGGCAACCGCATCGGCGACATCTCGGCCGCCATCGCCGCCGTCGCGCATGGCGAGGGCCTGTCGATCAACACCGACTTCGGCGGACACGGCGTGGGCCGCATCATGCACGGCGACCCGCACGTGCCGAACGACGGCCGCCCGGGCCGCGGCTTCCCGCTGAAGCCGGGCCTCGTCATCGCGATCGAGCCGTGGTTCCTGCAGACGACCGACGAGCTGGTGACCGATCCGGATGGCTGGACGCTGCGCAGCGTCGACGGCTCGCGTGGCGCGCACAGCGAGCACACGATCGCCATCACTGAGGACGGCCCCGTCGTCTTCACCGACCGGTCGCACCTGTCCTGAGGGCCGCTCCGATGACGACCCTCATCGCCTGCTCGCACGGGACCCGCTTCGAGGAGGGGCGCACGGTCATCCGCGCGCTCGTCGAGGAGGTGCGCGCGCTTCTTCCGAGCGTCCGCGTCGAGCAGGCGTTCGTCGACGTCGAGCAGCCCGAGGTCGCCGATGTCGTCGCGCGTGCGGCGGCAGACGGGCCGGCGGTCGTCGTCCCGCTGCTGCTGTCGACCGGGTTCCACACCGAGGTGGATGTCGCGCGGGCCGTGCGTCCGTTCGCTCACGTCGTGCAGGCACCGCCTCTCGGCCCGCACGATCTGCTCGCCGAGGTGCTCGCCGCGCGCCTGGCCGAGGCCGACGCGGGGTCTCGCGAGGGCGATCACGTCGTGCTCGCCGCCGCCGGATCGAGCAAGCCGGAGGCGGCGGTCGACGTCGAGGAGGTCGCCGTGCGGCTGCGGCGCCTGGTGTCCGTGCCGGTGTCGGTCGGGTACGCGGCCGGCGCCCACCCGCGCATCCCCGACGCCATCGCGGCCGCTCGCGCCGCGGGCGCGCAACGCGTGGTCGCCGCGAGCTACGTCCTCGCGCCGGGGTTCTTCGCCGATGTCGTCCGCGATGCGGGGGCGGATGTCGTCACCGCGCCGCTCGGCGCCGATCGGCGCGTCGCCGAGATCGTCGCGGAGCGCTATCGCGCGGGCGCCGCGCGGCTCGCGGGCGCCTGACGCGACCTCAGCTCTCGCCGCGCAGGTCCTCGGGCAGCAGGTCCGGACGCAGCCGCCGCGTGCGCTCGAAGCTCTGCTCGCGCCGCCACCTCTCGACGGCGCCGTGGTTGCCGCTGAGCAGCACGGGAGGCACCTCGTGCCCGCGCCAGGAGGCCGGCTTGGTGTAGATCGGGTACTCGAGCAGCCCGATCTCGTGGGACTCCTCGACGAGGCTCTCGGGGTTGCCGACGACGCCGGGCACGAGCCGCGCGACGGCCTCGATCATCGCCATGGCCGCGACCTCGCCGCCGTTGAGGACGTAATCCCCCAGGCTCATGAGTCGCACGCGGCCGCGCGCCGCGTAGTGGTCGACGACCCGCTGGTCGATGCCCTCGTAGCGGCCGCAGGCGAAGACGATCTGCCTCTCGTCGGCGAGCTCCCGCGCGACGCGCTGCGTGAACCGCTCACCCGCGGGGGACGGCACGATGAGCACGGCGTCCTCGCCGAGGACGGCGTCGAGCGTCTCACCCCACGGCTCGGGCTTCATCACCATGCCGGCGCCGCCGCCGTACGGCGTGTCGTCGACGGTGCGGTGCCGGTCGTGGGCGGCGTCGCGCAGATCGTGCACGCGCACGTCCAGGAGCCCGCGGTCGCGCGCCTTCCCGATGAGGGAGACGTCCAGCACGTCGAAGAACGCCGGGAAGATGGTGACGATGTCGACGCGCATCCCTCCAGTCTAGAAGAGGGATGGCCCGGCCTCAGTCGGCGGCGGAGGTCTCCGTGTCGGCAGGGTCGACCTCTGCGACGGGAGCGGCCTCATCCTCGGGCTCGTCGTCGAGCTCCTCGAAGAGTCCGGCCGGCGGGGTGACGATCACGCGCTCGGCGGCGATGTCGACCTCGGGGACGATGGCCGAGACGAACGGCACCATGATCTCCCGCTCCCCCGACTTCACGATGAGGAGGTCCTGAGCGGGCAGGTGGTCCACGCGCACGACGTGCCCGACGGAGACGCCGTCGCGCACGACATCGAGGCCCACGAGCTGGTGGTCGTACCAGGCGTCGGGTTCGGGCTGCTCGGCGGCGTCGTCCTGGTCGATCCACAGGATGGCGCGCACGAGGCTCTCGGCCTCGTCGCGGTCGTCGACGCCCTCGAAGAAGACCACGGGCGCCGCGTTCATCCAGCGGAACTCCCGCACGACGATGGACTGGCCGTGCCACTTCGACTGCTCGGGCACCTGCAGGGCGAACGACGCTCCCGGGACGAAGCGTCCGTCGGGGTCGTCGGTGTACAGCTCCAGCTTGAGGGCGCCCTTCAGGCCGTGGGCCTTGAGGATGCGCCCGACGCGCAGCTGGTTCTTGGCGGTGCGGTCGGCCATCAGTCGTCCGCCACGTCGACGCGCACGCGTCGACCGTCGGCGAGTGCGCCGATCACGGTGCGAAGAGCCTTCGCGGTACGGCCGCCGCGCCCGATCACGCGCCCCCGGTCATCCGCGTGGACGTGCACTTCCAGCACGTCTCCTCGCGGTGATGAGGAGGCGACGATCCTCACGTCGTCGGGGTGATCGACGATCCCCTTGACGACGTGCTCGAGCGCGGCGGCCAGCACGATTACTCTGCCGACTCGGCGTCGGCGTCGGCGGCGGGAGCCGCCTCCGCCTTCTTCTCGGCCTTGGGCCGGACGACCGACTTCTTGGAGGCGTCGGGCGCGTACGCGGCCTTCTCCTCGCGGGTCTTCAGGGTGCTCTTGGCGTCCTTGTCGCCGGTGTGCTTGCCCCAGTCGCCGGTGATCTTGAGGATGGCGGCCACCTGCTCGGTGGGCTGGGCGCCCACGGACAGCCAGTACTGCGCGCGCTCGGAGTCGACCTCGATGAACGAGGGCTCCTCGGTCGGGTGGTACTTGCCGATCTCCTCGATCACACGACCATCGCGCTTGGTGCGCGAGTCGGCGACGACGATGCGGTAGTAGGGCGCACGGATCTTGCCCAGGCGCTTGAGACGGATCTTGACAGCCACGATTCTCCTGTGTGGTGAAGAGGGATCGAACGTCGCCCTGCGCGTGGGGTGCACGCTGGCGGGAGCTCTGAGGGTGGACCGATGCTGGATAGAGGGTCGAGCAGGCGGTCCGACCCTCCATTCTGCCAGATGACACACCCATAAGCGAACCGTCCGCCGTGCGAGTCCCGTGTGGAAGGCTGTGCGAATGACGCTGCGCTTCGCCCAGTCCGCCCGCTCGTCCGTCGGAGTGGAGTGGGAGATCATGCTCGCCGACCGCGCGAGCGGCGAGCTCGTGGGCCGCGGCCCGGAGATCATCGACGCGCTGGCGGCGTCCACAGCGGATGAGCGCTTCACCGTCACCGGCGAGCTCCTCACGAACACCATCGAGATCACGAGCGGCGTCGGGGCGACGGCGGCGGAGGCGCTCGCGGACATCGCCGACGCCGTCGACGTCGTGCGCGCGCAGGCGGAGCCGCTCGGCGTCGCCCTGCTCTCTGCGGGCAGCCATCCGTTCGCGCAGTGGTACGACCAGTCCGTGACCGACAAGACGCGCTACCACTCCCTCATCGAGCGCACCCAGTGGTGGGGCCGCAACATGATGATCTGGGGTGTCCACGTGCACGTGGGCGTCGAGGACGTCGCCAAGGTCATGCCGATCGTCGGTGCGCTGACGACGTTCCTGCCGCACATCCAGGCGCTGTCGGCGTCCAGCCCGTTCTGGGCGGGCGAGCGCACCGGATACGCGTCGAACCGCGCGCTGGTCTTCCAGCAGCTGCCCACCGCCGGCCTCCCCTGGCCGCTGACGACGTGGGAGCAGTTCGAGGGCTACGTCGACGACATGACCCGTGCGCAGATCGTCGCCGACGAGACCGAGGTGCGCTGGGACATCCGCCCCGCCCCGCGCTGGGGGACGGTGGAGATCCGCGTCTGCGACGGGCTGTCGACGGCCGCGGAGCTCGCCGCGATCACCGCCCTCATCCAGACCCTCGTCGAGAGCTTCTCCCGCGAGCTCGATGCAGGGCGCACGCTCGCACCGCTGCCCGCCTGGTACGTGCGCGAGAACAAGTGGCGCGCGGCGCGCTACGGGCTCGACGCGGACGTCATCGTGGGCGCCGACGGCGCGCAGCGCCCGGTGCGCGAGCATCTGGCGGAGACGCTCGAGCGCCTGAGTCCCGTGGCAGACGACCTCGGATGCGCGTCGGAGTTCGCGGGAGCGGCCGGCATCCTCGCCACGGGGACGAGCGGCGAACGGCAGTCGGCGATCGCCGACGCATCGGGGGCGATCTGCGCGCGGTGGTGACACACCTGATCGCGGAGTTCGAAGCCGGGCGCGCGCTGCCGCCGCGCGCCTGATCTGCGGCCTTTCGAGGCGGCCGCATCGTGGATGGCATCAGCATTAGGGTAGCCTAAGCTCACTACTCGACGCCGAGGCGCTCGCGCCTCACGATGAAAGGCCATCCGTGCACACCACGCGCGCTCTCGCGTTCGTCGCGACCCTCTCCGCCGCCGCCGCCCTCACCGCGTGCTCCAGCTCCGCCGAGCCCGAGAAGGCCGCCGCAGGCGACGCTCCCGCCGGCGCGTTCCCCGTGACGATCGAGCACGCCCTCGGCAGCACCACGATCGAGAGCGCGCCGAAGCGCGTCGCCACCGTCGGCTGGGGCAACCACGACGTCGCACTCGCCCTCGGCATCGCCCCGGTCGGCGTCGACGACCAGACCTGGTCGATGGACGGCAGCGACGGCCTGGGGCTGTACGAGTGGTCGCTCGACGCGTACGAGGAGCTCGGCGCCGAGGAGCCCGTCGTCTTCGACACCTCCGACGGCGTGGACTTCGAGGCCATCGCCGACACCGCCCCCGACGTGATCCTCGGGGCGTACTCGGGCCTCACGAAGGAGGAGTACGCGACCCTCAGCGAGATCGCGCCGACCGTCGCGTACCCCGAGGTCCCCTGGTACACGCCGTGGCGCGACGCGATCCGCATCGACGCCGAGGCGCTGGGGATGGCCGATGAGGGCGAGGAGCTCGTCGACGACCTCGACGCGCAGATCGCCGACGCGACGGCCGACTCCTCCTTCGCGGGCAAGACCGCCGCGTTCTTCTACATGACGCCCTCCGACCTGTCGACGGTCTCCATCTACGCGGTGGACGACTCGCGCACCGCGCTCCTCGGCGACCTCGGCTTCGACATGCCGTCGGCCGCCACGGAGGCCAGCGAGAGCGGCGCGTTCTACGCCGACATCAGCGCGGAGAACGCCGACCAGCTCGACGACGTCGACGTGATCGTGGCCTACGGCGGGGACGACCTCCTGTCGGCGCTGCAGGCCGACGAGCTGTGGAGCACCGTGCCCGCGGTCCAGAACGGCGCGGTCGTCGCGATCGGCAACGGCGATGCGCTGAGCGGGGCCGTCACGCCCACCGCCCTGTCGATCCCGTGGGTGCTGGACGACTACGTCGCCCTCCTCGACGACGCAGCGGCGAAGGCGGAGTGACCAGCGCCGCGACCGCGCGCCGCGCGCCCGTCAGCGACACGGGCGCGCGGCGCAGCCGCGGGTTCCTCATCGCCGCGGGCGTGGCCGCTGTCGCGCTCGCGGCCGCCGTGTCGCTCGCGTTCGGCTCGCGGACGGTGACGCCGGCGGAGATCGCAGACGGCCTGTCGGCATGGCTGCACGGGGAGGTGGCGTCTCAGATCGGCGCCATCGCCGTGCAGCAGCGCATCCCGCGCACCGTGCTCGCGCTCGCCGCCGGGGCCGCCCTGGCCCTGTCCGGCGCCCTCATGCAGGCGGTCACCCGCAACCCGATCGCCGACCCCGGCATCCTCGGCGTGAACATGGGCGCGGCGCTCTTCGTCGTGTGCGGCATCGCCTTCCTCGGCATCTCCTCCCCCTTCCAGTACCTCGGGCTCGCGCTCGCCGGGGCCACCCTCGCCGCGCTGTTCGTGTACGTCGTGGGCTCGATCGGCGCGGGCGGCTCGACGCCCATCAAGCTCGCGCTCGCGGGCGCGGCGACGAGCGCCGCGCTGTCGTCGCTCGTGAGCGCCGTGCTGCTGCCGCGCGTGGCCGCGATGAACGAGTTCCGCTTCTGGCAGGTCGGCGGGGTCGGTGGCGCGGACTGGAGCACCATGGCCGTCGTCGCGCCGCTCCTCGCCGGTGCCGCCCTCGTCGCCTTCCTCTGCGCCCCCGGCCTCAACGCGCTCGCGCTCGGCGACGACGTCGCGGTGGGCCTCGGCGTTCGCGTGGGGCGCACCCGCGCGTTCGCGGCCACCGCGGGCGTCGTCCTCTGCGCTGCCGTCACCGCGGTCGCGGGGCCCATCGCCTTCGTCGGGCTCATGGTGCCGCACGTCGTCCGTCTCCTCTCGGGCCCGGATCAGCGCTGGCTCCTGCCGCTCTCCGCCCTCGGCGGCGCGGTGCTCCTCGCCGTGGCCGACACCATCGGGCGCGTGATCGGCACGCCCGGCGAGGTGGAGGCCGGCATCGTCACCGCGTTCGTCGGCGCGCCGGTCCTCGTCGTCATCGCCCGCCGCACCCGCATGAGGGCCCTGTGATGACCGCGCTCCTCGCTCCCGCTCCCCTCGCCCCCGTCGACGCGCTGCGCGCCGGACGTCGTCGTCGCACCCGCCGGCGCGCGCTCGCCATCGCCGTGCTCGCCGTGCTGCTGATCGCCCTGCTCGCGGCGATGCTCATGCTCGGCCGCACGATCTACCCGGTCTCCGACGTCGTCGCGGTGCTCGCGGGGCGGGATGTCCCGGGAGCGTCGTTCACGGTCGGCACGCTGCGCGTCCCGCGCGCCCTGACCGGCGCGCTGGCCGGCATCGCCTTCGGCGCGGCCGGCAGCACCTTCCAGACCATGCTCCGCAACCCGCTCGCGAGCCCCGATGTCATCGGCATCACCTCGGGTGCGAGCGCGGCCGCGGTCGTCGCCCTCGTCGTGCTGCACTGGTCGGGCGCCGCCACCACGCTCCTGGCGCTCCTCGTCGGCATCGCCACGGCCGCCGCGATCTACGCGGCCGCGCGGGGCGGCGAGTCCACCGGCGGACGCCTCATCCTCATCGGCATCGGCATCGGCGCGATGCTCGACGCCGTCGTGTCGTACGTCATCTCGCGCGCGGCCGAATGGGACGTCGCGGTCGCCATGCGCTGGCTGACCGGGAGCCTCAACGGCGCCCGGATGGCCGACCTCGCCCCGCTCGCCGTCGCCGTGGTCGTGCTCGTTCCCGTCGTGCTCCTGCTCTCCCGGGATCTGCGTGCGCTCGAGCTCGGCGACGCCTCGGCGACCGCGCTCGGCGTGCGCGTCGACCGGTCACGGGTTCTGCTCATCGTCGCGGCCGTGGCGCTGGCCTGCTTCGCCACCGCCACCACCGGCCCGATCGCGTTCGTCGCCTTCCTCGCGGGGCCGATCGCCTCCCGCCTGGTCGGCCCCGGCGCCTCGCTGGTGGTCCCCGCCGCCCTCACCGGCGCCTGCCTCGTTCTCGCGGCCGATCTCATCGGGCAGTTCGCCTTCGACACGGCGTTCCCCGTCGGCGTCATCACCGGCATCCTCGGAGCGCCGTACCTGCTCTTCCTCCTCATCCGCACGAGCCGTCAGGGAGGCTCCTCATGACCGTGTCGCACACCCTCGAGACGAGCGGACTGGTCGCCGGCTACGGCGCGACGACGATCGTCGACGGCGTCGACCTCGTCGTCCCGACCGGCCGCATCAGCGTGATCGTGGGCGCCAACGCCTGCGGCAAGTCGACGCTGCTGAAGACGATCTCGCGTCTGCTGGCGCCGCGCTCCGGCGCGGTGCTCCTCGACGGCCGCCGGATCGACGAGCTCCCCACGCGCGAGCTGGCCCGCACCCTCGGCCTGCTGCCGCAGCAGCCGATCGCCCCGGAGGGGATCGCCGTCGCCGATCTCGTCGGGCGGGGACGCCATCCGCATCAGAAGCTCTTCCGCTCGTGGTCGACGGAGGACGAGATCGCCGTCGCGGAGGCCCTCGAGGTGACCGGCGTCGCCGACCTCGCCGACCGGTCCGTCGACGAGCTCTCCGGCGGGCAGCGGCAGCGCGTGTGGATCGCGATGGCGCTCGCGCAGGAGACCGACGTGCTGCTCCTCGACGAGCCGACCACCTTCCTCGACGTGACGCACCAGATCGAGGTGCTCGACCTCCTCACCGATCTCAATCGCCGCCGCGGCACGACGATCGTCATGGTCCTGCATGACATCAACCTGGCCGCCCGCTAC